>DASZMI010000017.1:0-10601 GCA_035551915.1 Solirubrobacteraceae bacterium
CGCAGCGCCCACGCCGCCACAGTGCTGTCAGCTCGGGTGCCGCCGCCGCGGCGTCCTCGCCGGCGATGAAGCGGTGCGCCATCTGCGCGACGCCGAATGCAGCGGCCGAAGCCGCCGGCAGCTCGAGCGCGCGGCGGCCGACGAGCGTCGAGAGCCGCCGCGCGGTGTCCGAGCCGACGGCCGCCTCCTCGAGGTACTCGTGCAGATGGCGGACGAGCTCGCCCCGGTCACGGCAGGCCGGACGCACGTCGACGAAGCGAAACAGCGCGGCGCGCAGGCGCGGATCGCCGATCATCGTCTGCATCATGCGCCGCTCCGCGAGCATCGCCGGGTTGCGCCCGGCACTCGGAAGGTTCGCGGCCAGGCGCCGGCCCCAGGCGTGTACGTCACTCTCGGGCGCTTCAACAGGCATGCGTCACATCATCTTCTCGCAGGACCGATCGAGAGATTATGCTCGCCGGCTCCAGCGTCCAATGCTCGCCCTATCCCTAGCATGGGCAGCCGTGATCCAGTTTCAGGAAGGTCGGGTTGACGAGGGTGATGGCGAGCGGCTCGAGGCCGCGATGCGGGTGGAGGTCGCCGAGCTGTACCCCGGTCTGGACCTGCGCGGCGCCGACATGCCCAAGGCCGGCCCCGAGCAGCTGAACGCGCCCAACGGGTCCTTCCTGGTCGGCTACGAGGATGGCCTGGCGATCTGCTGCGGCGGGCTCAAACGCCTCGACGTCGAGGCCTGTGAGCTCAAGCGCATGTACGTGATCCCCGAGGCGCGCGGCCGCGGCCTCGCGCGTGTCCTGCTGGCGGCGCTGGAGGACCGAGCCCGTGAACTGGGCTACGTGATCGCGCGACTCGACACGGGGCCGAGGCAGCGGGGTGCACAGCATCTCTACGAGTCCGCGGGGTACGCCTCGATCGCCAACTTCAACGGCAACCCGGTGGCAACGTTCTTCGGTGAGAAGCACCTCTGACCCCGGTGCTTCCCGGCTTAGATCTCACCCTTCTGGCGCAAGTCGGCGACCGCCATGTTCGCCGCCAGCAGCTCATCGTGTGAGGTGCCCGCATCGATCCAGTAGCCGTCGAGCGTCTCGCAGCGCATCGTGCCGGAGTTGACGTAGATGTTGTTGAGGTCGGTGATCTCGAGCTCGCCGCGGGCTGACGGAGTCAGCCCCTTGAGGTGATTCCAGACGTACTCGTCGTACATGTAGATGCCGGTCTGGATCAGATGCGACTTGGGCGCCGCGGGCTTCTCCTCGATCCCGAGCACGCGCTCGCCCTCCATCTCGATCACGCCGTATTGCTCGGGGTGCTCCATCTCGACACCGAAGATCAAGGCGCCCTGCTGCTCGGCGTTGAAGCGCTCGACCGACGGGCGCAGATCCTGCGTGAAGATGTTGTCGCCGAGCAGCACCAGCATCTTCTCCTGACCGACGAACGATTCGGCCAGGCTCACCGCCTGGGCGAGGCCGCCGGCCTCCTCCTGGAGCTCATAGGCGAGCTTCAGCCCGAACTCGCGGCCGGATCCGAGCAGCTGGATGAAATGACCCGCGTGCTCCGGGTTGGTGATCACCAGGACGTCGTGTACGCCCGCACGCGCCATCGCCTGCAGCGGGTAGTAGATCAGCGGCTTGTCGTAGATCGGCAGCAGGTGCTTGTTGGTCACCTTGGTCAGCGGCCGCAGCCGCGTCGCCTTGCCACCCGCGAGGACTACTCCCTTCAAGTTCTCACCTCATTCGTTGCGGCACTGATCGGCCGTTCGAAAAGCTAATGGTTCTGGGCGGGAGGCGCTTCAGACCGGAACTACGGCCTCGATCTCGGCCGCCGCGGCTCGCACCGCGTCACGGGCCTCCGCCGGCTCGAGCACGACGGCGTCGCCGGCCTCCTTGAGCACGTTGCGGACCAGCCAGTCGAGCCCCGCGTAGCCGAAGTCGACGACCACCGAGCCGTCGCTGCCCTCGCTGATCACCGTACGGTCCTCGCGCACCCAGCGGGCACGGTCGGGGGAGATCCATACGCGCGCGCGGTTGGAGGCCGGGACCTCACCGGTGCGCAGCCAGCCGTCGACGCCGGTCGAGAAGTCGAGTTCCATGCGCGGCGCGAAGCTCGTGTCGCTGACCTGCGCGGACTTGATCCGGTCCAGCCGGAAGTGGCGCACGGCCTCGCGCTCTGGGTCGTAGCTGGCGATGTACCAGCCCTCGAGCCCGTTGACCAGCTGGTAGGGCTCGACCACGCGCGTGCTGAACACTCCCTCGTTCTCCTTGAAGTACTCGAAGGACAGCAGCCGCCGCGTCGAGATCGCCTCGCGCGCCTTCTCCGCGATCTCGGCATCGTCGCCGCCGAGCGCCGCGATCTGCAGGCCCTCGTGGGCGGGATCCTCGCCCAGCGCCTCGACCACCTTCTGGCGCACCGACGCCAGCGAGCCCTCGGGGATGTGCTCGCCGATCAGGTCGATCGCGGCGATCAGCGCCTTGGCCTCGACCGGCAGCAGCCGCGCCGGCCGCGCGAAGGCGTCGCCATAGGGTTCGGGATCGACCTCGACGGTGCCGTCGGCCAGGATCTCGGCGTAGAGCACGTAGGTGCCGGCGCCGAAGTTGACGACGTTGAGCACGGCGATGTCCTCCTGCAGCTCCTGCTCGGAGAGCTTCAGCCGCTCGCGCAGGTCGGCCGCGTACAGCGTGCGGCCGGAGCGTCCGGAGTCGATCAGGATGCTGGCGAGCGTCACGAGCCGCGCGAAGCGCTCGGGCCGGATCACGGCGTCGGCGCCGAGGCTCTCGGGCTCGCCATCGGATGAGTCGTCCTCGGCGCCCGCTGGCGCAGAGGACTCTCCGGAGGTGGTCTGTGCTTCGCGCTCGGGCGCGGCGGGCAGCTCGTCGGTCTCGCCGCTGTGACGCGCGGCCAGCGTGTGCACGCGGTCGCGCAGCTCAGACGCGAGCTCCTGGGGGCCGACGATCTGGGCGTTCTCGCTGAGGCCCAGCACCCAGGCGATCAGCTGCCGTGCGTTGGAGTATGAGGTGGTGAAGATGCTGCCGTCGCCGTCATCGGCAGGGCGCAGCTCGCCGTAGCGGCCGAAGTGACGCTCGATCTGCCAGGCGATCTTGCTCGAGATCCAGATCTCGGCGTTGCCGATCGGCTCCCCGAACTGCCACTGGATGCGGTCGGCGTATGCGCGCGGGTCGAAGTCGGCGGGGCGCTGGAAGTCGTGCTCGGCCTTGGTCGCGTAGCCGACCTTGCCGCGGATCCGCGAGAGCCTGAAGACGCGGATCGCGTCGCGCTCCTGCGAGCGCCCTACGACGTAGAACTGGCCACCCTGGAAGAGCAGCTGATAGGGATCGACCCTGCGCTGCTCGATCGAGTCGCGCTCCATCGTGTAGTACTCGAAGACGATCGTCTTGCGCCGGAAGATCGCGGTCTCGATCTTGGCCAGGCGCTGCGAGATCTCGTGCCCGTCGGCCGCGCCGGTGATCCCGAGCGCGATCGTCTGCTGCACCGGCGAGTTCAGCGGGCTCGGCCGGCCCCAGGAGATCTGCTGCAGCGCCAGGCGCAGCGGCTCGGCGTAGGCGAACTTGCCGTCGAGCAGCTGCAGCGCGGTCCACAGCGCCGCCAGCTCGGCGTCGCCGAACTCGATCGCAGGCAGGTGGAAGTTCTCGGGCGGCAGCGAGTACTGCTCCTGCTCGACCTGGCCGTCCTGCGGCTTCTCGACCGAGAGCACGATCCCGAGCGCCTCCAGCTCGGAGCGGTCCGCGTAGAAGCGCCGCGCGAACGCATCCTCGTTCATCACGCTGTAGCCCTCGACATCGCGCCGGATCTCGGGCGCCGTCACGGGCCGCCGCTCGGCCATCAGATATGAGATCAGCGACAGCTGGCGGATCAGCTTCTCGGTGTCCTTGGCCATTGCATCCACTTTATTCGGGGGCCAGCAGCCGACGCGCAGCGGATGCTGTGGCCTGCCCGCAATTTGCGCCATTCTCACGCCCGCGGTCTGGGCGCGGGATTGCGCGAATCGTCAACGCGATGGCGGCAAAGGCCCTGTGGACCGGGCGAATCAGGCGGCGAGCCGCGCGCTCTGCGGTTCGGCGCCGTCGACGCCGAAGTAGGCAACGGCACCGATGCCGTTGTCGTAGGTCCCCCACCGGGCGCCGGCGTCGAGCGCGCGCTCCACCCGGTCGAAGCTGCCGAGCTTCGAGCCGAGATTGTCGGCCATGTGCACGAGCATCGCCTCACGCGTGCACGGCACGACCGGCGAGCCATGCTCGAACGAGCCGTGGTGGCTGAGGATGATGTGCAGAATCGCCTGGGAGAGCTCGAAGGGGAAGCGATCGATCCGAGCGATCTCGTCGCGCACACGTGCATAGCCCAGCGCGATCTCACCGTGCAGCCGGCCGGCGTCGGACATCTCGATCTCCTCGCCGACCTGGCGATAGGCGTCGAGCTTGCCGATGTCGTGCAGCAGCGCTCCGGTGAGGGCGACATCGCGGTTGACGCCTCCGAAGATCGCCGAGAGCGCGCTCACCGCCTGCGCCACTGTGAGGCTGTGGTCGAGTAGCCCGTGGCGGTACGCGTGGTGGTAGCGCTTGGCCGCCGGGGCCTCGCGGAAGCGCGCCCAGGTCTCGGTGTCGTGGCCCAGAAGTCGCTCGAGCAGCGTGCTCAGATGGGGGCTCTGAACGGTCGCGACCAGCTCGCGCAGATCCTGCTCCATTTGCTCCACAGTGCGGGCGCCAGCACTTGACATTCGCGGGCAAAGGTAGTTGCACCCGCGGACGCCAGGCGCCCGTATATCGGCCACCGATTCGGGAATCCCCATAGGATCGAGCCCTGATGACCGGTCACGAACCCCAGCTACCGGGCGTCCTGCACAGCCTGCAGCCGACGCTCAACCACTACGGCTACCTGGCCGTGGCCGGCTTTGTGATGCTCGAGGACTTCGGCGTTCCCGTCCCCGGTGAGACGGTGCTGATCCTGGGCGCCGTCTATGCGGGCACGGGACGCCTGAGCATCGTGCTGGTGGCGCTGCTGGGCTTTCTCGCCGCGGTTGTGGGCGACAACATCGGCTTTGCGATCGGCCACTTCGGTGGCCGCAGGCTGATCGAGCGGTTTGGCCGCTACGTCTTGCTCACGCCCGAGCGCCTCGACAAGGCCGAGGGCTTCTTCGAGCGCCGCGGTGCCAGCATCATCATCATCGCGCGCTTCGTCGAGGGGCTGCGCCAGGCCAACGGGATCGTGGCCGGCTCGACCGGGATGCACTGGGCGCGGTTCCTCGCCTTCAACGCGATCGGGGCCGCGCTCTGGGTCGGGGTGTGGACGGCCGTCGGTTACTTCTCCGGCAACCACATCACCTCGATCTACAACACGGCCACGCACTACAGCCTGATCTTCGGGATCGTCGTCGGCGGCGTCTTGATCGCCTACATCGCGGTGCGCGTGCGTCGCGCCCGCAAGGAACGCGCTGAACGCGCAGCCGCGGCGGATAACCGGTCGTGATGGAAGAAACGCGCGTCGCCCCGCCGAGTCTCTTAACCAGGCTCGAAAATCGCACGTCGATAGACGAATCGCCGCGGCGGCGTTCGATTCTTCCGGTTACGCAGGCTGCGGGCTCAGCAGGCCCTCGGCGCGGGCCCAGTCGACCGTCCGGCGGATCGTGTCCGCCGGTGGCGTGTAGGTCAGACCCAGCTCCCGCTCGGCCCGCCTGCCGTCGTAACGGTGGCCGTGCAGCAGCGTGCGCACCATCTCACGGCAGACCGGCGGATGCTTCCCGCGGGCGCGGAAGGCAAGCTCGGCGGCGGCACCGCCGAGCGTCGCGACGGGACGCGGCAGCAGCCGCGGCGCGGCCCTGACGCCGGCCACATCCGCGGCCAGCTCGAGCAGGTCGGTAACCCGCATGCGGACCCCGTTGAGCAGGTAGCGCTCGCCGGGCCGGCCCCGCTCGGCCGCCAGCAGGTGCCCGGCGACGCAGTCCTCGATGTCCACCAGGCTCACCCACGTATCGATGAAGACCCTGAGGCGGCCGTCGAGAAACGCAATCAGGAAGCGCCCGGTGCCGCCCGCGCGGCCCGGTCCCTGCACCGATGAGGGATTGACGCAGACGAGGTCCTGGCCAAGCTCCGCAGCGGCGGCGGCAGCCGCCCGTTCACCGAGCGTCTTGCTCTCCTCGTAGCGCGAGAGATACCAGCCGCGATGTGGCGTCCACTCGTCGGCGACCGTGCCGTGGGCCTCACCGAGTGTGGCGGCGGACGAGGTGTGCACCAGGCGCGGCACCTCCGCGACCCTGGCGGCACGCACCGCGGCGACGGCACCGTCGAGGTTGGCGCGCATCATCTCGGCCGCGTCGCTGACGCAGAACTTGTTGATGCCCGCCACGTTGAACGCGAGCTCACAGCCGCCCATAGCCTCCGCCAGTGCCCGCTCGTCGCAGACGTCGCCACGACGGACCTCGACTCCGCGCGAAGCCAGTCTGGCGGCGCCCTCGTCCGAGCGCGCGAGTGCAACGACCTCGTCGCCGCGCTCGAGCAGCGCCGTGACGAGCGCGGTCCCGAGCAGCCCGCTGCCCCCGGTCAGGAAGACCCGCGCCATCGCTCAGCTCCGCAGCGCCTCGGCCGAGGCGCGCAGGTACTCGACGCCGGACCAGGCGGTGATCGCGGCGATGACGATCATCAGCCACTGATCGAGGTAGGCGCCGCCGATGATCACGTGCGGGCGCAGGATCGCGACGGCGATCACCGCGAACTGCAGGCTCGCCTTCCACTTGCCGAACAGCGAGGTCTCGAGGTGCGAACCACCGGCCGCCACCGCCGCGCGTAGACCCAGGATCACGAACTCTCGGGCGATGATCACGAACGCGACCCAGGCGGACGCACGATCGACCGCGACCAGCCCGAGCAGCGTCGTCGAGACCAGCAGCTTGTCCGCGGTCGTATCGAGGAACGAGCCGAGCTTCGTCGTCACCTGCCAGCGGCGAGCGAGACGGCCATCGATGAAATCGGTTGCGGCGGCGAACAGGAACACCACGGCCGCGATGGTCCAATCGTGGGAGAGCAGCAGGCTGAGGATGACGGGGGAGGCGGCGATCCGCACACTGGTGCCGACCGCTAGCGCGCGGGAAGATCGCAACGCGGCAAAGGTACCGGCCTCCACGCTGCGAGAGTACTCCGGGGCTTCCGTGCCGGACTCAGCTGAGCAGCGCGAGCCCGTGCTCGCGGGCCTGCTCGGCGCTGGTCGCGTGCAGCGCCTGCTCGGCAGCCGCTCGTGCCTGCTGCAGGCCCACGCCTCGCAGTGCCTGCTTGATCTCCGGAATCAGCCGCGGCGCCATGCTCAGTTCGGTGACTCCGAGGCCCGCGAGCAGTACGGCTGCCGGCGGGTCGCCGGCGAGTTCGCCGCAGACGCCGACCCAGCGCCCGTGTGTGCGTGCCGCCACGACCGTTGTCCTTATCAGCTGCAGCACCGCCGGCTGGGGCTCGGCCAGAAGCGGCTCGAGCCGGGCGTTGCCGCGCTCGGCCGCCATCGTGTACTGGGTCAGGTCGTTGGTGCCGATCGAGAAGAAGTCGACGTGCGGTGCGAGCGCTGTCGACGTCAGCGCCGCGGCCGGCACCTCGACCATGATCCCGAGCTCGAGTCCCGCCGTGACGCCTGTCTCGGCACGCGCCCGCTCGAGCAGCTCGCGGGTGGCGACCACCTCCGCCGGCGAAGCGACCATCGGCAGCATCAGCTTGAGTGGGCGCTCGGCCGCGACCCGCAGCACCGCCCGCAGCTGGGTCGACAGCAGTTCGGGATTGCGCAGCCCCACGCGGATCCCGCGCACGCCCAGGAACGGGTTCGCCTCGGCGGGCATCGGCAGACCCGGAAGCGGCTTGTCGGCACCGGCATCGAGCGTGCGCACGATCAGTGGCCGGCCATCGAGCGCGTCGGCGATCTCGCGGAGGGTCGCCGTCTGCTCGTCCTCGTCGGGAAGCTCGGCTCGGTCGAGGAACAGGAACTCCGTTCGCAGCAGCCCGACGCCCTCGGCGCCCTGCTCGACGGCGGTCTGCGCGTCGGCGACGGATCCGACGTTGGCGAAGATCTCGATCCGCTCACCGCTTGCCAGTTCCGCGGGCTCGTGTGCGCCCGCAGTTGCCGCGCTTCGCCGGGCTCGGTTCGCATGCTCGCGCCTCGCCGCCGCATCCAGCAGTTCCGGCTCGGGTGAGACGACGACGGTGCCGGCGCTGCCGTCGAGCAGCAGGGGCGTCCCGGGCGGGATCGCGAGGATCGCGTCGCCGAGGCCGACCACGGCCGGGATCCCGAGTGCGCGGGCGATGATCGCGGCGTGGGCCGTCGCCGAACCGCGTGCGGTCGCGATCCCGGCGATCCGTTCACGGTCGAGGCCGGCCGCCTCCGAGGGCGTGAGCTCGTCCGCGACGAGAATCTGCGAATGAGAATCATTATCGTTTTCCTGCGCGGGTGACGGTGGCTTGGCGTTGGCTGCGGAGCTGGCCGTGGCGTTGATCCCGGCGACGATCCGGCGGCCAACGTCGAGCACGTCGACCGCCCGCTCAGCCAGCAGCGGGTTGTCGAGGCGCCGGTAGATCTCGGACACCTGGGCCGCCGCCTGGGCGGCTGCGTCCTCGGCGCTCGCGCCCGCGGCGATGGCCCGCCGGGCTGGCGCGAGCAGCGCCTCGTCGTCGAGCAGCGCCAGATGGGCGTCGAAGATCTCGGCCTCATCGTCTCCGGCGGTCGCGCGGAGCCGCTCGCGATCGGCGGTGATCGCCGCGCGCGCCGCTTCGATCCCGCGCTCGAGCGACTCGAGCTCTTGATCGGGGCTGCCTGCCGCTGGGCAGCCTGCCGCTGGGCTGCCTGCCCCTGGGCCGCCTGCCGCTCGGGCCGCAGCCGCGGCCGCCGGCGCGAGCACCCTCGCCGGGCCGTCCGCAAGTCCGGCGCAGGCGGGCACGCCGCGCAGCTCGGCTCCGGGTTCGGGTGCCGCGCGTGAGTTCATCGGCGAGGCGGAGGCGTGTGTCGCCAGTCCGTCGCCGAAACCGTCGGCCGCCAGCTCGCGCAGGGCGACCAGCACCTCGCCGGCCTGCCGTCCGCGCGCGAGCACCCGCAGCGAGTCGCCGCGTCGCGCGCCCAGGGCAACGACGTTCGTCAGGCTGCGGGCGCTCACCGGGCGGGCGCCGGAGCCGGCCTTGGCGACCAGCACCTCGGCGTCGAAGCGCCGCACGGTCTCCACGAAGCGCGCCGCCGGACGCGCGTGCAGCCCCACTTCGTTCTCCACAGCAAGCTCCGCCTCGGCATCGGCGGTGGGCTCCAGGCTCGCGGCGTCCATCTTGGTGGCGGACACGTCGTCGGTCCCGACCTGCGCCGACTTCATCTCCAGGGCGCGATCTGCCTCTGCGGCGACCTCGTCGAGTGTCGCTCCGCCGCCGGCCGCTACCGCGGCCGCGATCGCGCCCTCGACCAGCGGCGCCGCGCTCAACCGGACCGGGCCCGGGGCGCCCTCGAGCAGCTCGACTGCGAGCTCGGCACTCATCAGTGCGCTGCCCAGATCCATCAGCACGAGCACGCCCTCGGCCGACATCGCCCGCGCGATCGCCGCGCCGATCAACTCGGCGCTGGTCCCCAGGATGCCCTCCTCCCCGATCCCGCCGGCAGCCTCGAGCATGAGCTCGGGCGGCGAGATCTCGCGGGCGAGGGTGACCACGCCCTGGGCGAGCGCGTCGCTGTGTGAGACGACGACGATCCCGACCACGCGCTCCGGCTCCTACGTGCCGTCGAGCCCGTAGGCGCGGTACAGGTAGTCGATCGGGTGCGCGGAGGGCAGGTGCGTGCCGTGGGTTATCTGCCAGCGGCAGGTCTCGCTGTCGCAGGCGACCGTCGCCGCGCCCGAGGCGTCGACCTGGTCAAACAGGGCGCGCCCGACGCTCATCGCGATCTCGTACTTCTCGGCCTTCAGCCCGTAGGTGCCGGCGATGCCACAGCAGCGCGCGTTCATCTCGCGCACGTCGAGCTCGGGGATCAGCGCCAGCAGCTCGAGCGCCGGCTTTCCGATCCAGTGCCCCTGCTGCTGGCACGGCGCGTGGTAGGCGACGCGCTCACGCAGGGGCTTGAAGTCGGTGAGTAACTCGCCACGCTGATGCAGCTCCAGCAGCAGCTCGCAGATGTCGTAGGTGTGCTCGGCCACGCGCCGCAGCTCTGGATCCTCCTCGAGCGACAGGATCTCGCGCGCCTCGCGCTTGAGCATCAGCGTGCAGCTGGTGGCGTTGCCGACGATCAGCGTGTGCTCGTCGGTCAGCTGCGATCCCAGCGCGTGAGCGAGGCGCCTGACGACGGAGCGTGCCTCGTCGAAGAGGCCGCTCGACTGCAGCGGCAGGCCGCAGCAGTCCTGCTCTGGCACGACCACCTCGAAACCGTTGTGCTCGAGCACGGCGACCACGCGCTCGCCCTCCCACGGCTCGTAGTACTCGGTGCCGCAGCCGTGGAAGTAGACGACGCGACGCCGGGCGGCGGGACTGACATGTCCTCGTGCCCAGCGCGAGAAGCGCCTTCCGGCAAAGCGCGGGGCGGGTGCGTCGCGGTGCACGCCGAGGACCTTCTCGGCCAGGATGCGCAGCGGCCTGGAGCGCAGCGTTAGGTTGGCGAGCGGC
>DASZMI010000018.1:0-60063 GCA_035551915.1 Solirubrobacteraceae bacterium
TACCGTGCCTTCTCGTTCTGGCTGCCGACGCTGCCGGGTGCCGTCGCCTACTTCCAGCTGCGCCGCACGGTTCGTTGTTGGGAGTCGGCTGAGAGCCTGGCGGCGAGCGCGGCGGCATCCTGAGGACGGCCCGCACAGCCTCTACCTATACTTAGTGAAGTGACTCAGAACGCATACGAGAACGTCGTCGTCGTCGGCAGTGGTCCGGCGGGTTATACGGCCGCGCTGTACACGGCGCGCGCGAACCTCAGCCCGCTCGTGGTCGAAGGCTTCGCCTGGGGCGGGCTGCTCCAGCAGACGACCGACGTCGAGAACTTCCCCGGCTTTCCGCAGGGCATCATGGGGCCCGAGCTGATGCAGCAGATGCGCGACCAGGCCGAGCGCTTCGGCGCACGGCTCGAGACGGATGAGGCGACCGCGGTCGAGCTCTCGACCGACGGCGGACCCCACAAGGTCTACCTCGGCGACGACGTCTACCTGACCCGCAGCGTGATCCTCGCGATGGGCGCGCAGCACCGCAAGCTCGGCGTGGTCGGCGAGGAGCTCCTCTCCGGCCGCGGCGTCAGCTACTGCGCGACCTGTGATGCCGCCTTCTTCCGCGACGTGCCGACGGTGATCGTCGGCGGCGGCGACTCGGCGATGGAGGAGGCGATGTTCCTCTCCAAGTTCGCGTCAAAGGTGATGGTGATCCACCGCCGCGATGAGTTCCGCGCCTCGAGCATCATGGTGCAGCGCGCGCGGGCGATCCCGAATATCGAGTTCCTGACGCCCTACGCCGTCGATGAGTTCATCGCCGCGGAGAGCGGCTCGCTGGGTGCCGCGCGGCTGCGCGACACGGTCGACGGCTCGACCCGTGAGATCGAGATCGCCGGCGCGTTCATCGCCGTCGGCCACGACCCGCAGTCACAGCTGGTCGCCGGCCAGATCGAGCTTGACGAGAACGGCTACGTGGCGACCCAGGGGCGCTCGACCAGGACCAACCTCGCGGGCGTGTTCGCCGCCGGGGACCTGGTCGACCACAGCTACCGCCAGGCGATCACCGCCGCCGGCTCGGGCTGCCAGGCCGCACTCGACGCAGAGTGGTACCTGCGCGACACGCCGGCTCCCGCCGACGACGCGCTCAGCGCGAGCGCTTGACGCGCCGGCGCACGTTGCCGGTGAACCCGGTCGGCGTCGTGATCTCGAGCGCCGAGTACTCGATCCGGTTGCCCGGATAAACGCAGGTGTAGCCGCTGAGCTGACCGACGACGATCTGCGCCAGGTTGACGGTGGACGTCGTCAGGCAGCTCGACACACGTTTCTTGCCGACGGTCGTCATCGCCTTCACGCGACTCTGGGCGTAGGAGAACTTGGCCGCGTCCTGCTCGATCGAGAGCACGGGTGCCCAGGTTGGCACCGTCAGCGCCAGAATCTCGCCGCGCACGACCGGCAGCGGGGTGAGCAGCGGGAACTCTGCCACCTTGCCGAGCTCCGAGCGCAGCTTCACAACCGCGGTCTGAGCCGCGACCCGGTACGTCGGATCCGTCGGCGTGCCAGTCGGGATCAGCGCGGTGAGCTGTGCCTCGGGCGGTCCACCGTACTCGGCGTTCTTGGCGGCGATGATCACCGGCGTGATCAGGCTGGTGCTCGCAAGCCCAAGCGTGAACGAAGAGACGACGCCTGACTTCTTGACGGTGTCGGGGTTGGCGACGCCGTCCCGCAGCGTCTCGTAGGCCGTCACCTGATCCAGCAGGATCGTGCAGGCGTTGCCCTGCGCATCGGGGGGGCAGGTCGGCGAGATCAGCGGGCTGGTGGTGACGCCGATCTGAACCTCAGCCGCGGATGCGGCAGCGGGCAGGAGTGCGGCGGCCGTCACAGCGGCCGCCACGGCGCAAACAGCTCTCTTCATACGCTCATTGAACAGGACACGCGGGTCAAAGTTGCGCGAAACGTTGCAGCGGTGGCAACCCCGCTGCCGGCGTACACAGCAGCCACGATCAACGCGAGGCGGACGATGCCCGCCTCGCCCGGCGATGCATTATCTGCGCGCTGACCCGAGCCCGCCGATGCAGGCTCGCGCAGAACCGTGGCTAGATCTTTGCGACGTTGACGGCCTTTGGCCCCTTGGGCCCGGCCTCTTCCTCGTAGGAAACTTTGGCGCCCTCGGCAAGCGACTTGTAACCGTCACTGACGATGCCGCTGTAATGGACGAACAGGTCGCGGCCGCCGTCATCGGGTGTGATGAAGCCGAAGCCCTTGTCGTCGCTGAACCACTTGACGGTTCCAGTTGCCATGTATGAATCCCCTTCGGCGCTGCTGGCAATAGTGCCGGGCGCCCCGATGGCCCCCGGCAGATCACCGGAAACCGTATCAGGGTGTCGCGTTTGCCTAAACGGATGTTTGGTTAACGATTTCAGCGAAGCTCGGCGGCCGCCGCGGCGATCTCATCCATGTCGCCCGGAGCCGGCACCCACGGCAGCTTCAGCGGGTCTCCGGCGTAGCGCGGGATCACGTGCATGTGGAAGTGAAAGACTGTCTGCCAGGCCACCGAACCGCAGGAGTTGAGCAGGTTCACCCCGTCGGCATCGAGCCGCTCACGGGCGCGCAGCGCCTGGCGCTTGGCGGCTGCCGTAACGGCCGCGAGCTGGTCTGGCTCGATCTCCCAGAGGTCGGTCGCGTGGCGCCTTGGAATCACCAACGCATGCCCGCGCGTGGCCGGCGCGATGTCCATGAAGGTGAGCGTGTGCTCGTCCTGTTCGATGATCATCGCGGGGATCTCCCCCGCGATGATCTTGCAGAAGATGCAGTCGGCCTCCATCGCTGCGCAGCCTACCGCTCTGCGTCGTGGCGATGCGCACCCGAATCGCGCGCGAGCCACTCGCGCGCGTATGCCATAACGGACGCGTCCGATGCAATCTCACCCGCGTAGGCGGCCTCGGTGAGCTCCGCCAGCAGCCGGCCGAGCTGCGGCCCCGGCCTGATCCCGAGGGCGCGGGCAAGCGCGTCGCCCGCGGCCGGCGGCCGCGGACGGTTCGCGCGCCAGCGCAGGGCGGCGCTGAGCATCTCCCGCGCGAGTTCGATGTGCAGTGTGATCGCCCGCCCGGAGTTGCGTCCCTGAGTGGCCAGGCGGTCGGCGACGCTCAGCACGGTGACGTCCACCTCCACCGGCTCGCAGGTGACGAGGTAGCGGTAGACGGTGCGCGCCGGGAGCGGCCGCTCGTGCACGAGGAAGCCGAGCCGCAGGTGGTGGCGCGTGAGCGCTGCCGTGTGCGCGGTGAGCCGCTCGCTGGCACGCAGCCGCGTGAGCATCTGGGTCGCGAGCCCGGCTCCGCGCACGTCATGTTCGAAGAACGTCGGCCGTCCCTCGGCGCTGAGCGCGTAGGTGAGCGGCTTGGCGATGTCATGCAGGAGCGCGCCGAAGCGCAGGGCCTGCCCGCGCGTGAGCTCGTTGGCGAGCGGCTCGTCGAGCACCTCGCTCAGCGCGGGGGCGAGGTCGCCGAAGCTCGCGGCGGGGTCGCGGTGCAGGTCGATCGCGGCCTGCAGGGTCGCGAGCGTGTGGTTGTAGACGTCGAGGTGGTGATAGTCGCTCTGCCGTAGCCCGCGCAGCGCCTCGAGCTCGGGCAGCACCGCCGCGGTTGCGCCAACGCGCTGCGCGAGCTCGAGCCCGGCGACCGCGCGCTCGCTCGAGAGCGTCAGCCTGAGCTCGGCGAAGACGCGCTCTGCTGCAACGCCGGTGAGCATCGGGGCCGACCGCGCGGCCAATCTCAATGTCTCCTGCTCGGCGCTGAATCCGAGCTCGGCGGCCATGCGTGTGAGCCGCATGACACGCAGCGGGTCAGCGCTGAACGACCGCGGCCCGACGGCGCGCAGCCGCCGCGCGCGGAGATCGGTGACGCCCCCGCAGGGGTCGATCAGCTCGTCGGTTGCGTCGAGCTCGCGCGCGATCGCGTTGATTGTCAGGTCGCGCCGACGCAGGTCCTGCTCGAGCGTCTCGCCCATCAACGGCGTGAGATCGACCTGCCAGCTCTGATCGTGGGCGCGCACGCGCCAGCCCCCGAACTCGTCCGAGAGCTGGAAGGCGTAGCCGCTCGCGCTGCGACCGAGGTCACGCGCGAGCGCGCGCACGTCGCCGTCCACCGCAAGGTCGAGATCCGGTGTATCACGGCCGAGCAGAGTGTCGCGAACGGCGCCGCCGACGAGCCATGCGCGTCCATGCAGCGGCGCGATCTCCGCGAGCGCCGCCAGCGGGGCGTGCGCGTTCACACGGGCTTCCCGTCGTGGTCGTTCACACGGGCTTCCCGTCGTAGTGATACACGCGCGGGACCCGCTTGGAGATCCAACACAGAATCTCGTAGCTGATCGTGCCCGCGCGGCGCGCGAGATCCTCGGCGGTCTGGCGCTCGCCGCCGTCCGTGCCGATCAACGTCGCGCGCTGGCCGTGGGTGACGACCGGCTCGGGTCCGACGTCGACGGTGATGTTGTCCATGCTGACCATGCCCACCAACGGGTAGCGGCGACCGCCGATCAGCACGTCGCAGTTGTTGGCCAGCGCCCGCACGATCCCGTCCCCGTAGCCGATCGGCAGAGTCGCGATATGGCTGGCGCGCTCGGAGATGAAGTGCCGGCCGTAACCGGTGCTCTGCCCCGGAGCGATCGGCTTGACCGCGGCGACGTAGCTGTGCAGCGAGAGCGCCGGCTCGAGCCCGTGATCGGCGGGGTCGTTGTTCATCGGATCCGCACCGTAGAGCGCGATCCCCGCCCGCACGATGTCGAAATGGCTGCCCGGGACGCGCAGGATCGCGGAGCTGTTGGCGGCGTGGACCATGATGTCGGTGGTCGCGAGCGCGCGGGCCTCGGCGACGAACGGCCTGAACTGCTCCAGCTGGCGGGCGGCGAATCCGAGGTCGCCATCGGCGGTGGCGAAGTGGGTCATGACGCCGGCCAGCCGCAGGCGCGGACCGGCCGCGAGCACCGCGTGCACCGTGGCGAGCGCTTCGTCGAGCTCACGCGTGCCGAGCCGGCCGAGGCCCGTATCGAGCTTGACGTGGAGCCCGACCGGTGCCGGCGCATGCTGCGCCGCGCCGCGCAGGCGTGTGATGAACGCCGGATCCCAGACGGTCAGCTCGGCGCCGGCGGCGATCGCCAGCGGCAGCTCCTCCTCACCGATCGCTCCGAGGACCAGGATCGGGACGTCGAAGCCCGCCTGGCGCAGCTCCGCTGCCTCGCCGGCGGTGGCGACGGCCAGCAGGCTCGCGCCCCCGCGCAGGGCGGCCTGTGCCGCCTGCAATGCACCGTGCCCGTAGCCGTCCGACTTGACCACGGCACAGAGTCGCGTGTGTGACCCGAGCCGGTCGCGCAGCCGCGCGGTGTTGCGCTCGATCGCCGCCAGGTTGACCTCGGCGACCGCCCGCAGCGCCATCTCAGATCTCCCCGGCGGATTGCTCGGCCCGCCGCTCGCGTGCCCGTGGCAGTGCGGCGATCACATCGCTGGCGATCACGCCCTCGGCACCGACCTCCGCGGCCGCGATCACACCGGCCGCGACGTGCGTGGCGACGGCGGCGCACACGGCGGTGAACGGCTCGACACCCTTGGCCAGGAAGGCTCCGGTGACGCCGGCGAGCACGTCGCCGGTGCCGGCGGTGGCGAGCGCCGGGGCCCCGCCTGGGCTGACCGCCACGCGGCCTCCTGGCTCGGCGACGAGCGTGTCATCGCCCTTCAGCACGACGATCGCCTGCGCGCGCTGAGCGGCCGCGCGCGCATACTCGAGCCGGTGCGCCTCGATCTCAGCGCTGGGCCGCTCGAGCAGGCGCCCGAGCTCACCGACGTGCGGCGTCAGCACCGTCGGGGCGTTGCGGGCCGCGAGCTGCTCGAGCCCGCCCTCCTCGGCGTGGGCATTGAGTCCGTCGGCGTCGAGCACCAGCGGCAGGTTGGCGTGCGTGGCGACGTCGCGGGCGAACTTCTGCGCGGCGGGCAGACGGCCGAGGCCGGGCCCGAGCACCAGCGCCTGCGCACGCGCGGCACGCTCCACGGCCATGCGCGAGCTTCCGCGCTTGGGCCCGGTCTCCGGATCGTCGGGCAGCTCGACGGTCATGACTTCGAGCAGCTTGCCGGCGATCAGCGGTGCGACCGAGGCCGGTGCCGCCACGGTGACGTAGCCGGCGCCGGCACGGGCGGCCGCCAGCGAAGCCAGCACGGGAGCGCCGGTCAGGCCGCGCGAGCCGCCGACGACGAGCACGCTGCCGACGCTGAACTTGTTCGAGTCAGCGCCGCGACGCGGGACCTCCGCGATCACACTCTGCGCGATCAACCCGACGTCAGGCCGCAACGGCTGGTCCGCCGCCGGGATCCCGATGTCGACGACGTGGACCGCACCGCTGTGCTGCTTGCCGGGTGCTATCCAGAGTCCGGGCTTGGCCGCGTGGAAGGTCACGGTCGCGTCGGCCCGGACGGCCTGCGCGCTGATCTCGCCCGTCGAACCGTCGACGCCACTAGGCATGTCGCAGGCGATCACGCGCATCCGCGGGTTGGCCTCGCGGGCCGCGTTGATGGTGGCGATGGCCCCGCTGACGGGCTCGCGCGGAGCGCCGGAGAAGCCCGTCCCGAGCAGCGCGTCGATCACGGCGGCAGCGCCGGCGAGTGCCCGCTCCAGCGAGGGGGCGTCAGCGGCGGCGTCATCGGCGTGCACGTCGATCACCGTCAGCTCGCGGCCGAGCTGGCCCAGCACCCGGGCGGCAACGTGTCCGTCGCCACCGTTGTTGCCACGCCCGCAGACGATCACGATCCTCCCCTCGGGCACGAGCTCGGCGCTGATGCGCGCGAGGGCGCTGCCCGCGCGCTCCATCAGCGTCTCGCCCGGAATGCGGTGCTGCTCGATCGCCCAGCTGTCGAGCGCCCGCTGCTGGGCGGCGTCGGGTAGGGGTGTGAGCCAGGTCGGCAGATCCATCTTGTGTCGTGCGTAGGAAATTCGGGAGCGGTCTCGGCGAGTGGCTGGGCGTGTGGTGTCGCACGATTCGCAAGGCCGATACTGGTGGTACCTGCCGCGGATCGGGTGGCGCCACGCGCGTCCAGACGCCGCGAGGCAGCCACGAATTTGCGAATCAGGACACTGAGCCGCCCGAGTCTAGTGTCCCGCTTGTCCAATTCGCACGCAGTCTGGCCGCGTCCGGTTCCGGCAGCCAGGCCCAGCGATCGACCATCCTGCATCCGAATCAACCAAACTGAACACTGGTGGGGGCCTGTGCCCGAAAGCACTTGCGACGGACGGTTCGAGACCCGTCCCAGGCAAGCCCTGCCCGGTGTGTAGCTCGCACCCGTGTCTGCAGGCAGCCAGATTAAGAGAATCGCGCCGGTCATCGCCGCTTCTCTCAAAACGGCCCGAAAATCTGGCCCAGTTAAGAGAACCGCTGCGGTCCCGGCGGATTCTTTCATTCCTACATGTCAGACGATGACCCGATGACCCGGGCTTCCCCCGACAGCTTCTCAGCGACAGGCGCCGCTCATGACGCTGCTCAGAAGGCCGGTCAGCGACCGGGCGCCAGCTTCTGGAGCAGCAGGTGGTCGCGCCAGCAGCGCGAGCTCGTCGAAGGCGAGGCGGCAGGGCGAGCGCGATCGCGGCGGTGGCGTTCCCCCGCCCCGCAGCTCGCGGTCGACGAGCAGCCCGACGTTGGCACTCTCCTCCGCCCCGCGGATCACCTGGGTCAGGTTCAGATCTCCCACGACGTCGCCGGCGCGGCAGATCACGAAGGGATGGAGCTCCGGGGTCGCAGCCTCGATCCGGTACTGCAGCGAGCGCACGACGTCATCGAAGCCGAGCTCGTGGGGCTGCCGTGTCGCCGAACTGGCGCGAATGTCATCGGCGTTGGCGACGCGCTGCCGCGCCAGACGCTCGACGCGATTGTGGGCGAGCGAGACGAGCTCGACGCCGTCCATCCCGAGCCGCAGCGAGCGCGTCAATCCGCGAGCGCTTCCTCGACCACCCGGCAGAGATCGGCCACGGCCGCCTCCGTCTCCTCGACGCTCGGCGCCTCGACCATCACGCGGATCAGGGGCTCGGTGCCGGAGGCCCGGACCAGCACCCGTCCCCTGCCGGCGAGCATCCGCTCGGCCGACTCGATCGCCTGCGTGACCGCGACCGCCTCCATCGCGGTGAGCAACGCCTCACGACTCTGCGCTCGCAGGTTGACCAGCCGCTGCGGCAGCTTGCGCATCGCATGGCGCTCGGCCAGATCGGAGCCGGCCAGCGCCTCGAGCGTCAGCAGCGCACTGGCGATGCCGTCGCCCGAAGGGCCGAAGCCGAGGTCGATGATGTGACCGGACTGCTCTCCCCCGAGTCGCCAGCCGCGGGCCCGCAGCGCCTCGTTGACGTAGCGGTCACCGACGGCGGTCGTGGTGACCTCGATGCCAGCGTCGTGCATCGCCGTGTGGAAGCCGTAGTTGGTCATCACCGTGACGGCGACGCCGCCGCCGTCGAGTCGCCCGCTCTGCTTGTAGTGCACGGCGGCAAGCGCGATCAGCTCATCGCCGTCGACGACGTGACCACGGCGGTCGACCGCGAGTACGCGGTCGCCATCGCCGTCGAAGGCGAAGCCCGAGGCGTAGTCGCCGCCCGCCATCGTCTCGGCGAGCCGCTCGATGTGGGTGGAGCCCACGTCGGCGTTGATGTTGCGCCCGTCGGGGCTGTCGGCGAGCACATCGACCTCGGCGCCGAGCCGTCTGAAGATCTCGGGCGCGACCTGGAAGGTGGCGCCGTGCGCGCAGTCGAGGAGGACACGCGTCCCACTCAGACCGAGCTCGGCGAACCGGGCCTGCAGCTCGCTCAGGTAATCCTCTGCCGCCCCCGCGAGCTGCCGCACATCACCGACGCGGGCCGACGTGCCGGCCGGGCTCTCCATCCGCTGCTCGATCGCGGTCTCGGTCTCATCCGAGAGCTTGAAGCCGTCGGCCGCGAAGAACTTGATCCCGTTGTCCTCGTACGGGTTGTGCGAGGCCGAAATCACCGCGGCCAGGTGCAGGCCGTGACGGCGGAGGAGCAATGGTGCGGCCGGGGTGGGCAGCACGCCGCCCAGGAGCACGTCTCCGCCGGCGGCCGTGACCCCGGCCGCGATCGCGGCCTCGAGCATCTCGCCCGACTCGCGGGTGTCGCGGACGATCAGGACCTGCGGGCGGCGCTCATCGCAGAGCTCGACGGTGGCTCGTGAGAGCGCGACCGCGAGCTCGGCGGTGAGAAACTCACCAGCGCGGCCACGAACACCGTCTGTGCCGAACAGCTGGCGCGACATGTGTGCGGGCCGCTCCGGGTGGAGGTTGCGAGCGCTAGCGCTTGGAGAACTGTGGCCGCTTGCGGGCCTTCTTGAGGCCGGCCTTCTTGCGCTCCTTGACGCGCGGATCACGCGTCAGGAAGCCACGGCGCTTGAGCTCGCCACGCAGGTTCGGATCGGCTTCGAGCAGCGCCCGCGAGATGCCGTGACGCAGCGCGCCGGCCTGAGCGGACACGCCACCGCCGTGCATGCGCGCGACCACGTCCATGCGGGCCCCATAACCGACGGCCTCGAGCGGCTGGCGGATGATGCGCTGCAGCGTCTCACGCGGAAAGAACTCCTCGAGCGTCTTGCCGTTGATCGTGTAGGCACCGGTTCCCGGCTTCAGGATCACGCGGGCGACACCGGTCTTGCGCTTGCCGGTGGCGGTATAGCGCGCGCCGGCGGCCAGATTGATCTCGACCGCGGCGATCGGCTGCGCGCTCGCCTCGCTGTCGTCCTGCTCGGCGGCACGAGCGGCGGCCTCTTCGGCCTCCGCCTCGGCGGCTGCGCGGGCCTCGGCGTCGAGGAACTCGGAGCCCTCGGAGATGATGTCGGGGATCAGGTCGGCACCGGGGATCGCCGGCTTGGCGCGCGGCGTTGCATCCTCTTCGATGTACTCGACGTCGGCGTCGACGATCGTCGTCGGATCGATGACCTGGGCCGCCTCGGGCTCGCTGGTCGTCGCCGGCGTCACCGGGGCCTCCTCAGCGGCCGCGGGAGCTGCCTCCTCGGCTACCGGAGCGGCCTCCTCAGCGGGAGCCTGAGCGGCCTCTTCGGCTACCGGAGCGGGCTCAGCGTCCTCGCTCGCCGCAACATTCTCAGAGGAGGTCTCAGTCGTGTCCTCGGCCTCCGCCTGCGGAGCCGGCTCCGAGGTGTTCTCGGGCGCACTCGCGTCAGCCGGTGCGTCCGGGGACACCTCGGCGGTCGGCTCCTCAATGTTCTCGTTCTGCTCGTCGGTCACGACTCGATCTCCATCGGTTGCGGCTGCTGGGCGGCGTGCGGATGATCGGGCCCTGCATAGACCTTCAGCTTTGTGATCTGCTTGCGCGCGAGGCGGTTGCGGGGAAGCATCCCCTTCACCGCGATCCGGATGACCTCTTCCGGACGGCGCTCGAGCATCTCGCTCAGGGTGCGGGACTTCAGTCCGCCCGGGTAACCCGAGTGGCGGTAATAACGCTTGTCCTCGAGCTTCTTGCCCGTGACAGAAATCTTCTCCGCGTTGACGACGACGACGAAGTCGCCGGTGTCGATGTGCGGGGTGTAGGTCGGCTTGCGCTTGCCGCGCAGCGCGTCAGCGATCTGGGTCGACAGGCGCCCGAGGGTCAGGCCCGTGGCGTCGACGATCAGCCAGTTGCGCTCGCGATCAGTGGGTTTGGCTACGTATGTCTTCATGGCATGCAGTTAGGCCGCGCGGACGCGCGGGGATCGACCATGGTAGACGATCGTGCGCGCAGCGGGGTGGTGGACTCGGTCCGTGACGATCCGGTACCGCGAGCGGCTATTCCCACTCGATGGTGCCGGGCGGCTTGCTGGTGATGTCGAGCACCACGCGGCCGACCGGCCGGATCTCGTTGATCATCCTACTAGCGATCTGCTCGAGCAGATCGTAGGGCAGGCGCGCCCAGTCGGCGGTCATCGCGTCGTCGCTGGTGACCGCGCGGATCGCGACCACGTTCCCGTAGGTGCGCTCGTCGCCCTGGACGCCCACGGCGCGCACATCGGGCAGCACGCAGAAGGACTGCCAGAGCTCGCGGTACAGGCCGGCCTTGCGGATCTCGTCCTGCAGGATCGCATCGGCCTCACGCAGCACGTCGAGCTTCTCCTTGGTCACCTCGCCGCCGACGATGCGGATCGCGAGACCCGGGCCGGGGAACGGCTGGCGCCAGACCAGGCGCTCGGGCATGCCGAGTTCGGCGCCGACGGCGCGAACCTCATCCTTGAACAGCGCGCGCAGTGGCTCGACCAGCTCGAACTCGAGGTCCTCGGGCAGGCCGCCGACGTTGTGGTGGGACTTGATCGTGGCGGTACCCGTTCCGCCGCCGGACTCGATCACGTCGGAGTAGAGCGTCCCCTGTACGAGGAACTTGATCCCGTCGAGCCTGACGGCCTCCTCCTCGAAGATGCGGATGAACTCGGTGCCGATGATCTTGCGCTTCTGCTCCGGGTCGATCACGCCCTTCAGCTTCTCGAGGTAGCGCTGCTCGGCATTGACCGGCACCAGCGGGACCTTGAAGTGATCACGGAAGGTGGCGATCACCTGCGCGCCCTCGTCCTTGCGCATCAGCCCGTGGTCGACGAAGACGCACACCAGGCGGTCGCCGATCGCCTGGTGCACGAGCAGCGCGGCGACACTCGAGTCGACCCCACCGGAGAGCGCGCAGAGCGCGCGGCCCTCCCCCACCTGCTCGCGGATGCGCTCGATCTGGTCCTCGATCACCGAGCGTGCGCTCCAGCTGCCGTCGGCGCCGCAGATGTCGATCAGGAAGTTGCGCAGGACCTGCTGCCCGTAAGGGGTGTGCACCACCTCCGGGTGGAATTGGATCCCGAAGATGCCGCGCTGCGAGGACTCGATCGCGGCCACCGGGGAGGCGGTCGAGGAGGCGAGCGCATCAAAACCGGGCGGCGGCGCGAACACGGTGTCGCGATGGGACATCCAGCAGGGCTGCTCGCTGGGTGTGTCGGCCAGCAGCCGGCCGTGGCTGTGGACGGTCAGCTGCGAGCGCCCGTACTCGCCGACCTCGGCGCCCTCGACGTTGCCGCCGAGCTCGCGTGCGATCAGCTGCATGCCGTAACAGATGCCGAGCACCGGGATACCCAGCTCGAGCAGCCCTGGGTCGAGCTTGGGGGCGCCGTCGGCGTAGACCGAGGCCGGGCCGCCCGAGAGGATCAGGCCGATCGGCCCCAGCCTTGCCACCTCGTCGGGGCCGACGTGGTAAGGCAGCAGCGTCGAGAAGACGCCGCATTCGCGCACGCGCCGTGCGATCAGCTGTGAGTACTGGCCGCCGTAGTCGAGGACGACGACCTGCTGGGACGCGACAGCGTCGCCACTGGCCAGCGGGCCAGTGGCGGCAGGAACGGCCTCAACATCATGCTTCTCAGTCAGCGACACCGACGGTGGCCTTGCCGGAGGCGCCCATGCCCACGGCCTGCTCGCGCTGGAGGTGCTTGCCCTCCGTCTGCAGCGACGGCGCGACCATCAGCTCGGCGCGGTTGAACTCCGAGATGTCCTGGTAGCCGCAGGTGGCCATCGAGGTGCGCAGCGCGCCCATCAGGTTGAAGGTGCCGTCGTTCTCGCGGGCCGGGCCCTTGACGATCTCCTCGAGCGTGCCGTTCTGCTTGGTGGCGACACGGGTGCCGCGCGGGAGCGTCGGGTGGAAGGTGGCCATGCCCCAGTTGAAGCCGTGGCCGGGGGCCTCGGTGCAGCGAGCCAGGGCCGAGCCGAGCATCACCGCGTCGGCGCCGCAGGCGATCGCCTTGGCGATGTCACCGCCGTTGCGCATGCCGCCGTCCGCGATCACGCGCACGTAGTCACCGGTCTCGAGCATGTGCTGCGAGCGGGCGGCAGCGACATCGGCGATCGCCGTGGCCTGCGGAACGCCGAGGCCGAGTACGCCGCGGGTGGTGCAGATCGCGCCCGGGCCGACACCGACCAGTACGCCGGCGGCGCCGGTGCGCATCAGGTGCAGACCGGTGTGGTAGGAGGCGCAGCCGCCGACGATCACCGGGATCGGCGAGAGCTCGCGGATGAACTCCTTGAGGTTCAGCGGTGGGCGGCTCGTGTCCTTGGAGACGTGCTCGGCGGAGACGACCGTGCCCTGGATCACGAGGATGTCGAGGCCGGCGTCGAGCGCCACCTCGTAGTACTTGCGCACCTGCTGGGGCGTCAGCGACGCCGCGGCGACAACGCCGTGGCTCTTGATCTCCTTGATGCGCTGCGCGATCAGCTCGGGCTTAACCGGCTCGCGGTAGATGTCCTGGAGCTCGCGGGTCGCGATGTCCTTGGAGAAGGTCGCGATGCGGGCGAGTTCCTCGTCGGCGTTCTCGTAGCGGCACTGGATGCCCTCGAGGTTGAGCACCGCGAGGCCGCCGAGCTTGCCGAGCAAACCGGCGGTGCTTGGCGAGACGACGCCGTCGAGCGCGGCCGCCAGCAGCGGCAGTTCGAAGCGGTAGGGACCCAGTGTCCAGCTGATGTCGACGTCATCCGGGTCACGCGTCCGGCGTGACGGCACGATCGCTACGTCGTCAAATCCATAGGCCCGACGGGCCTTCTTTCCACGCCCGATTTCGACTTCCATCAGCGCATCGTAGAAGGTCGTACAGATGACAAGGAGAACCCCACTTTTCCGCGAGAAGGCACGTTCGCGACGGCGGCAACCATCGGCTGGATTTCACCTTAGCAGCGGGCGTATTGGGGGTTTCTGTGGGCCGCATGCAGGTTGCCCCGAGCCCGCAAATTGGGCGCGAAGCAGAGCCCGCGGCAGACCGGCGCAGATGCGTCAGGAGACCTCGGCGGGCAGCGTCACCGGTTCGGCAACGACACCCTCGTACAGGCGTTCAACGGTCGAGGGGTCGAGGATCCCGGCACCGACGTGCTGGGTCGACTCGGCGCCGCACGCCACGCCGAAGCGCAGGCACTCGACCGGCGAGCGGCCCTGGTAGCGAGCCGCCACGTAGCCCGCCAGGAACGCGTCGCCGGAACCGATCGGGGACTGTGCCTCGAGCGGCTCGATCGTGACGCGGTAGAGCGTGTGCCCGCTGTCCTCGCGCACGTACGCGTAACAGCCGTCGGCGACGGTCATGATCGCCTCCTCGGGCCCCTGGCGGGTGATCTCCACGACGGCGCGCGCGCGGTCATCGATCCCGCCGAACTCGTGGCCGGCGAGCTCCTCGGCCTCGAGCTCGTTGGGTGAGACGACGTCGGCCTCGCCGCGGACGGCCAGCTTCAGCGGCTCGCCGTCGGTGTCGACGACGGTCAGCACGCCGAGCTTGCGCACCGCGCGTATCAGCTTTGCGTAGGTACCCGCTTCGAGCCCGCGTGGCAGGCTGCCGGCGAAGACGCAGATGCTCGCTCCGCGCGCCAGATACATGAGCTTCTGCTCGAGCAGTTCGAGCTCGTTCTCGGAGACGGCGGGACCGCGCTCGTTGATCTCGGTGTGAACCCCTGTGGTGGGATCGAGCACCGCCATATTGGTGCGCGACTCCTCACGGATACGCACGAAGGCGCTGAGGATCGACTCGTCGCCGAGCCCCTCCACGATGCGGGTGCCGGTCGCTCCGCCGATGATGCCGGTGGCGATCACCGGCTGGCCGAGCAGCTTCAGCGCCCGCGCGACATTGACGCCCTTGCCACCCGGGATCGTGCGCTGATCGAGGCTGCGATGGCGGCGGCCGGGTGTGAAGCTGGGAACCTCGAGGGTTCTGTCCAGGGCTGGGTTGAGGGTGACGGTGATGATCATCGTTCCTCCACGCGGCGCAGGGCCACGACTTTTGGGCGACGCCGCCTCTGGGCGAGGACGGCGGCCGCGCCGCCGAGCAGCAGCGCGAGCACCAGCAGCGTAAACGGTTGCTTTATGAAGTGCCCCAGTCTCTGCAGCAGCGAGACGGCGGGCAGGCGCCGGGCGAGGATCAGCGGGATGCTGACCGCGCGCCGGCCGGCGATCGCCACCCGCAACTGGCCGACCACTGTTCCCTTCGCCATCGGGCCGCGCAGCTTGCGCAGCCTCCCGACCAGCAGCCGCGAGTGGGCGCCGCGCGCGACGACCGTGCGGTACCCGCGCGCGGCCAGGATCGCGACCGGCGTGGCCTCGTAGGGCACAGCCCGGCGCGCGATGCGCTGGCCGGCGCGGACCGGGCGGATCACCCTGAAGTCGGCGAAGCCCCAGTTGAGCAGCGCCAGCGCGCTCGAGTCGCGGTTCTCCTCGCTGGAGGTGCCGAGCACGGAGGCGAGCAGCGTGAAGCCGTCGCGGCGTCCCTCCGCGACGAGCACATAGCCGGCCTCGCGCGTGTGGCCGGTCTTGACGCCGAGGATCCACGGGTACTTTGCGACGAGGTCATCGGTGTTGACGATATGCCGCTCGTAGCGGCCGCTCTTGAGCACCGCCGACGGCAGTCGCACCGTGCGCTGGAAGAACGGCCAGTTGCGCATCATGTAGTCGGCCAGCCGCACGAGGTCGTCGGGACTCGAGTAGTTGCCGGTCGTGTCGAGTCCGATCGGCGTCGTGTAGTGCGTGTGGTCCAGCCCGAGCCTGCGCGCGTCGGCGTTCATCATCGCCACGAAGCGCGGAATCGAGCCGTCGCCGACGTTGAAGGCCAGGTCCTCGGCGGCGTCGTCGGCGCTGGGCAGCAGCAGCGCAACCAGCAGGGCGTGCACCGTCATCTGCTCGCCGGGGATCAGACCGATCTGCGAGTCCGCGGGTTCGGCGCGCCAGTCGGTCTGCGTGAACACCGTGTTGAGATTCCTGACGTGCTGTAGCACGACCAGCGCGGTCATCATCTTGGTGGTGCTGGCGATCGCCAGCCTGGCGTTGCCGTTGCGGCTCCACAAAGGGGTCTTGGTGCCGGAGAGGAGCAGGCTCGCGCCCGTCACCGGTAGCGTCGGTGGCACCACTCGCGTCTGCGCGGCCGCCTGCGGTGTGCGCTTCTGCGGGGTGCGCGCGGACGCCGATGCGGCGTAGATGGAAAACGCCATCAGCGCGATGGCCAGGCTCGATACCCCCCTCCTCATTCTTCCCGACGGTGATACCAGACCCGCATAAGCCTGTGTGGTCACGACGAAATTACTGACGTCTTTGACGGCATCTGGCCGACCCCTAGGCAACGAGCGCCCAGGCCTGCTCGCGCAGACGTGCCGCCTCACGGCGCGCGGCGGCCGCCGGATCGCCCCCTGTCATGCGATGCGCCTGGACGATGCCGCGGGAAACCGCGATCAGGCCGCTGGCGGGACCGCGGGTGAACACCGGGCGGAGGTCATCGACGCGCCCACCCTGGGCGCCGACGCCGGGCAGCAGGAAGACGGCGCCCGGCATCAGTCCCCGCAGGCGCCCAAGATGGTTGGGTGCTGTGGCGCCGACGACGGCGCCGACGTCACTGAGCCCGGAACCGCCGACGCCTTCGGCAGCGAGCGCGTCGACCATGCGCGCGACGAGATCGCTGAGGCTGCCGTCGGCGAGCTCACGATCCTGCAGATCCACGGCCCCGCGATTGGAGTTGCGCACGAGCACGAACAGGCCGGCGCCAACCTCGCGCGCGATCGTGGTGAAGGGCTCAAGTGAGTCACTGCCGAGCCACGGGCTGACTGTCATCGCGTCCGCGCCGAGGCCTGGGATCGGCCCAAACGGACTCGGGGTCGCTCCCAGGAACGCCTGCGCGTACGCGCGCGCCGTCACATCGATGTCGCCGCGCTTGGCGTCGGCGATAACCATCAGGTCCGCTTCACGCGCCTTCGCGACGACCTGCGTGAGCGCCTCCCAGCCCGGCGCGCCGAGACGTTCGAAGCACGCAACCTGCGGTTTGACCGCAACGCAGTGCTCGCCGACCGCGTCGATGACGAGCGCGCAGTGGGCGGCAACCGCCCTCGCTGCCCGGACGGCGGGTGGGGCGGACGAAGCGTCCACCCCACCCACAAGTTCGAGCGCAGATGACCAAAGGAGCGCGGGGTCCGGATCGAGGCCGAGCACGAGTTGCGACTCACGGCGCATGACGCGCCCGGCCAAGCGGTCCCCAAAACCCTCCGCGGATGCGTCCGCGGTCGTCACATGCGAAAACGTCGCCGCCGCGCGGCTGACGTGGGGTTCACGACGAGCCCCTAGTTGACCGACTTCTTCAGTGCGGCGCCAGCGCTGAACTTCGGAACGTTCGACGCAGCGATGTTGATCTTCTCGCCGGTGGCGGGATTACGACCCTCGCGCGCAGCGCGCTTCGAAACGCTGAACTTGCCAAACCCGGAGAACACGACGTCGCTGCCGCGCTTGAGGGCGTCTTCAATCGTCTGCAGAACCGCATCGACCGCCTCTGAGGCGTCCTTCTTGCTCAAACCGGCCCGGTCGGCGACCTGGTCGATGAACTCGGCTTTCGTCACTTCACTCCTCCTTCGAGGTGGTAGGAAGCGCCGAAGCTAACACGGTTTCCGGACGTTTCGGGGGTGTTTGGGCAAGCGTCAGCCCAGAGTTTCGGCCGTTTTGGTCGCCGGGGCCCGCCGCCAGACCGCCGTGGATGCCATTCTGGGTGCATGCAACTGGGCCGTTTAGCCTGGCTTCTCACCACCCTGGCGTGCCTGATCGCAGCCACCGTCGTGCTGGTCAGGGGCGACCGCGGGTATGCCGCCGTGGCCTTTGCGGTGGCGCTTTCGGCCGCAATCAACCTGTTCTGAGGGTCACGATCAATCCCAAGGCGGTCAGGCGCAGGAAGACAGGTTGAGCGTCGGCGGACCGGTCAGTGGGCGTGCAGCGCCCGCTGACCGGGCCGCAGCCGGTCCTCGGGCTCGAGATGGATCAGCACGTCGGCGCCGCCGAGCGCGACGGCGATCTGATCCTGCAGCGCGTGCGCGGCGCGGTGCGCCTGCTCCAGCGATGTGCCACGACGGAACTGGATGTGGACATCGACGTAACGCTTCGAGCCGCCGCGCCGCGTACGCAATTGGTGGAAGCCGATGATCGCGGCGTCATCGAAGCCCTGGATCGCAGCGATGATCGCCTCGGTCTCCTCGGCCGGCAGCGCCTGGTCGACCAGCACCTCGCCCGATCGAACCAGCAGCCGCACGCCGGTGATGACGATCGTCGAGGCGACCAGCAACGCGGCGACGGGATCGATCCACTGCGCGCCGGTGGCCTTGACGAGCACCAGCGCCACCAGCACGGCGAGCGAGCTCAGCGCATCGGTGCGCAGGTGCGCGGCGTCGCCCTCGAGCGCGGGCGAGTTGGTCCGGCGCCCGCCGCGGGCGATGACCGTCGAGACGACCAGGTTGGCGACGGCGGAGAAGGCGATCACGCCGATGCCGATCCCGAGTGTGTGGGTGCTGCCGCCGGTGACCAGCCGGCGAATCGCCTCGAAGGCGATCACGGCGGAGCCGACCAGGATCAGCACGGCCTCAAAGGCCGCCGCGAGGTTCTCGACCTTCTCGTGCCCGTAGCTGTGCCCCTCGTCAGCGGGCTCGTCGGCGATCCGCACCGACAGCAGCGCGACCACGGAGGCGACCAGGTCGATGCTCGAGTGCATCGCCTCGGTGAGGATCGCGACCGAGCCGGTGAGCGTTCCGGCGATCACCTTGAGCAGGATCAGCGCCGAGTTGGAACCGACAGACAGCAGGGCTGTGCGCTGTTTCACCGGCGTGCCTAGGCGCGGGGCAGCCGCGGCAGATACCAATCGGCGAATGCGCGCAGCGCATTGCCACGGTGGCTGATGGCGTCCTTGCCGGCTTGCGAGAGCTCGGCCAGCGTGACCTCCGGGGCGCTCTCCGGGATGAAGACGGGGTCGTAGCCGAAGCCGCCCTCGCCGCGCGGGGCGGGCGCCATCCGCCCGCTGGACTCGCCCACCAGCACGTGCTCGCTGTCGGCGTCGACGAACGCCAGCGCGCAGACGTAGCGCAGGCCGCTGCCGACCGGCACCTCGGCGATGAGCTTCGTCAGGTTCTCGGCATCGGTCGCGTGCTCCCCCGCGTAGCGCGCCGAGCGCACCCCCGGACGGCCCCCGAGCGCCTCGGCCTCGACACCCGAGTCGTCGGCGATCACCGCGCGGCCGAGCGCGCGCGCAGCGGCGCGCGCCTTGATCAGGGCGTTGGCCGAGTAGGTGTCACCGTCCTCGGGCGGGAGCACCACCTGCCGCGGGAGCGGGATCACCGTCAGCCCAAAGGGCGCGAGCAGCCGCGTGACCTCGGCGACCTTGTGGTCGTTGCGCGTGGCCAGTACGAGCTCGCGCATCGGAGTCACCCAACCGGCTGTGAGCCCGCCGCCGCGGCCGCCTGCTGCGCGGCGCGCAGCAGGCCGATGCCGGTCTCGGCGAGCAGCAGCAGCTCGTCCAGATGCGCGCGCGAAAGCGGCGTGCGCTCGGCGGTCGCCTGGACCTCGACGAGTCCCCCGTCGCCGGTCATCACGACGTTGGCGTCGACCTCGGCGGACGAGTCCTCGGGATAGTCCAGATCGAGCAGCGGCACGCCGGCGACGATCCCCGCCGAGACCGCCGCGACGCTGCCGGTCAGCGGCGAGCGCTCCAGCAGTCCGCCGGCGATCAGCCTGGCGACTGCCAGTTCGAGCGCGACCATGCCGCCCGTGATCGAGGCACAGCGCGTACCGCCATCGGCCTGCAGCACGTCGCAGTCGATATAGACGGTGCGCTCACCGAGCGCCTCGAAGTCGACGACACCGCGCAGCGAGCGGCCAATGAGCCGCTGGATCTCAACCGAACGGCCATCGGCCTTGCCCCTGGAGATGTCGCGCTGCTTGCGAGCGCCGGTCGAGGCGGGGAGCATCCCGTACTCGCCCGTGACCCAGCCGCGGCCGCGCCCTGACATCCAGCGCGGCACGCTCTCCTGCACCGAGGCGGTACAGATCACGCGCGTCTCCCCCACCGAGATCAGTGCCGAGCCAGTGGCGGTGCGCACGAACCCCGGCTCGATCGTGATCGGCCGCATCTGATCGGCGGCCCGTCCATAGCTGCGATCGCTCATAGTCGCGAGATTAAAGCGCTCGGGAGCCCGCCGGAGCAGCGAGCGTCTCCATCGTCAGTACGACGCAGCGGGCGAGCGCATCGATGTCGTAGCCGCCCTCGAGCACGCAGCCGACCGGCGCCTCGAGCTCGGCCGCGAGGTCGCGGACCAGCTCCGTCATCGCGACGTAGCCGGCGTCGGTCAGGGCGCAATCGGCCAGTGGATCGTCCGCATGCGCGTCGTAGCCGGCCGAGACCAGCACCAGCTGCGGGTGGTAGTCGCGTGCGAGCGGCGCAACCACGTCGCGCACCAGAGACACGAACGTGTCGTCACCCGAGCCCGGCGGCACCGGCAGGTTGACCGTGTAGCCGTCGCCGCGCCCGGCACCGTGCTCGTCTGCGCTGCCGCTGCCGGGCCACAGCGGCGACTGGTGAATCGAGACGAAGAGGACCTGATCGCTGTCCCAGAAGATCTCGCCCGTGCCGTTGCCGTGATGCACATCCCAATCGAGGATCAGCACACGCTCGAGCCCGAGCCCGTCCAGCGCGTGGCGCGCGGCGACGGCGACGTTGTTGAACAGGCAGAAGCCCATCGGCCGATCGATGAGCGCGTGGTGTCCCGGCGGCCTGTGGGCGCTGAACCCGACCTGGCCGGCGCCACCCGCGAGCAGCCGCCGCACCAGTTCGACGGCGCCGCCCGCCGCGTGCAGCGCGGCGGAATAGGAACCGGAGCTGACCACCGTGTCGGCGTCGAGCTGAGCGCCGCCGGTGGCGCAGGCCGCCTCGACGCGGTCGACGTGGACCGCGCTGTGCACCCGCTCGAGCATGCCGCGCCCCGCCGCGGGCGACTGCACACGTTCGTACCCGAGCCAATCGCGCGCCCCTAGCGCGCGCATAATCGACTCGATCCGGAGGATGCGCTCGGGATGCTCGCCCGTGTCGTGCTCGAGCGAGCTGGGGTGCGAGAGGAAGACCGGTGCCGAGGCCATCGCCCCGGTACCGTACTCGGCAATGCCAGCTCTGTCCCGCGGCCAGCCGCAGCTGGTCGTCGTCGGCGCCGGCGCCGCCGGCCTCTATACGGCGCTGCGCGCCGCGCGCGAGGGCGCGCGCGTGACGCTGATCTCGGCCACCGAGTTGGCGCAGACATCGAGCTACTGGGCACAGGGCGGGCTGGCGGCGGCACTCGCCGCCGAGGACAGCGTCGAGTTGCATCTCGGGGACACGCTCGCAGCCGGGCGCGGAGCCGTGCGTCCGTCGGCCGCGCGCGTGCTGGTCGAAGAGGCACCGGGCGCGGTGGAGGACCTCAGCCGGCTGGGCGTGACCTTCGACGCCGACCGCAACGGACGCCTGGCCCTCGGGCTCGAGGGCGGGCACGGGCACCGGCGGATCGTGCACGCCGGCGGTGCCGCGACCGGCCGGCGGATCGTGCGACAGCTCTCGGCGGTGGTCGCCGGCGAGGATCGGATCGATGTGCGCGAGGGCAGCCGTGTGCGGGCGCTGCTCACGCACGAGGGCCGTTGCACCGGCGTGGTGCTCGAGGACGGCGAGCAGCTTTACGCGCCGGCGACGGTGCTCAGCACCGGTGGTGCCGCGGCACTCTGGGCACGGACGACCAACCCCGCGGGCGCGGTCGGTGCCGGGCTGATGCTCGCCTACGCGGCCGGCGCCGCGCTGGCCGACATCGAGTTCATGCAGTTCCACCCCACCGCCGTGGTCGCCGGCGCCGACGGCTCCGGCGACGGCCTGCTGGTGACCGAGGCGATCCGCGGCGAGGGCGCGGTGCTGTTGGGCGCCGACGGCGAGCGCTTCGTCGACGAGCTCGCGCCCCGCGACGAGGTGGCGCGCGCGATCTACTCGGAGATGATGCGCCGCCCGGGGACGACCGCGGTGGCGCTCGACATGCGCAGGGTCGACCCGGCGCTGTTTCCGACGGTTGTGGCCTCGCTGCGACGGCTGGGAATCGACCCCGAGCTCAGCGAGATCCCCGTCGCCCCGGCGGCGCACTACATGATGGGGGGGATCGAGACCGATCTGCAGGCGCGCTCGACCCTGCCCGGCCTGCTGGCGGTCGGCGAGTGCTCGTGCACGGGCCTGCACGGCGCCAACCGCCTGGCCTCCAACTCGCTCAGCGAGTGCTTCGTGTTCGGAGCGCGGGCGGCACGCGCCGCGCTGGACGAACCGAGCCTGCTGAGCTCCGACCACGCCGCGTCGGTGGTCGCGGCACCGAGCGACGGCAACGCGATCGCGCTGCCCGCCCAGCAATCTCGCGACCAGCTCTGGCGCCACGCCGGGCTCGAGCGCAACGCTGAGAGCCTCGGCCAACTGCTCGACGACCCGCACCCGCTGGTGCGGCTGATCGCCAGCGCAGCCCTGTCGAGAAATGAGAGTCGCGGAGCGCATTGGCGGGAAGACTGTCCCGAGACCAGCAACGCCCTCGATGAACGCCACGTGACGCTTATTACGGACCAGGAGTCAGTTTTCGCGCGCTGGAAGTAGTGTTCAGGCAGGACCGGATTGGAGGGGCCGAAAGGAGATGCAGTTGCATGTATCGCTTCAGCCGAGCCATCTACCGCGAGCTCTGTACCGAGATCATCGAGGACGCTCGTGAGCAGCCCTACCTGAACCACGAGCGGGTTCTGCGGGCATGCGAGTCTGCGGTGGAACGCTTGGCCACGGACCGTCACTACTTCGCCCGGCCGGCGCGGACGCTGTTCACGGACATCCGCGTGTATTTCCCGATTTCGGCCCAGGGACGGGTCTGGCGCGTCGTCGAGCGGTACATGACCTTCGCCGACGAGTTCCTCGCCAGCCAGCCGCTGAGCCGCTTCGACATCTACGGCAACCCGATCCTGTGCCGGGCGAGCACGCGCAAGGGCACCCAGTGCCAGCGCACGCCGCTGCCGCACAACGGCTACTGCCCGTCGCATCAGCACCTGGCCGAGACCGAGGACTTCCACGAGCGTCAGCTGGACGAGCTCGCCGCCGCGTGAGCCGCAGCGCGAGCCACAGCGCGAGCAGCGGCGCCGCCGGGTCGTCCTGCAATTGCAACGCATTCGCGGATATCGCGGCATTCGCGGTTAACTCCCACGCACCGGGTAATCGGACCACGAGCGAATGCGCAGAAGAATCGTGGGGTGGCCGCGATTCAAACGGTTGAAATCCGCGCAATAGTGACTTTTTGCAGGGAGATTTGGTGAATTCTGTAAACAGACCTAGAATCGGGTATCGCCCGGCATGGAGTTTTCCGCCGGGTGAGAATCAAATCCTGTTCACCCCTACAGAGTAAAAAATGCCGATTGCTTTCAAAGAATGGGCGGTCACCGTCCGCGCGCTCGCTGAGGGAGAGCAGCTGCTGACGCTCCGCAAAGGTGGTATCCGCGAACCGGATAAGCACTTCGAGTTGGAGCATGACCGTTTCTTTCTGTACCCCACATTCGACCATCAGCGCACCGATCTGGTGCGTGAGTCGCACCGCCCGGAACTAGCCCGGGCATTGGAGGAGGGGGTTTGGAGCGACGGAGAGCCGTCTGCAGCAGCGATGCTGCGCGGCGTGGAGATCAGTCAACCCGACCGTGTGCGGATCCGCGCCTGGGCCGAGGTTGCTGCTCATTACACGATCCAGGATCGCCGGGCCGTCGACGCACTATCGCCGTTCTATGTGTGGACGCCGGACTATGCGGAGAAGCGCCTTGACTGGAAGCGCCGCCACCCGCTGCACGTGGTTGTGCTTCGCACCTACCGGATCCCGCGTCCGGTGACCGTCAAGGTGCGCGACGAGTACGGCGGATGCCGCTCGTGGCTGGAGATCACGCGCGACCTCCCGTTCGAAGGCACCCCGGTGCTCTCCGACGAGGAGTTCGATCGTGCATCTGAGGAGATCGCGGCAATCGCCGCGGGCGACCGCCAGCCCGTCCTGGTCTAGCGGGCCGTGTTGTTGTGAGCTGGGGTGGCCACCGTGCCACCCCTCTCGCTCGGGCCATAATTCGTTTTCGCGGCATGGCATGGACTGAGTCCACATCGGCGTCGTTTGCATGCCGACACTCATCGGAGCGTGCGGCCGATGCCGCGCGGGTTCTGCGGCTGCTCGAGGCCACGGCCGAGCGCCTGAGCGAGCACTTCCAGCGGCTCGAGGACGAGCTCACCGTCGTGCTGCACGACAGCCCGCATGCGCTGGTGCTGTCGAACCCGCTGCTGCCGGCGATCTGGGCGCTGAGCTCGCGGCGGGCGCGCCGCTACGTGACCGGCTGGGCGGGACGCCACGAACTGCACATGCTCTCGCCCCCGGCGCTGCGCGAGCGCGCGACCAATACTTCGGGCTCGTTTGAGATGCTGGCGCTGGCGCCGGCCTCGCTCTACGCCAAGCGCGTGCTCGTTGGCTCCAATCGCGAGCTGCAGTCCGCACGGCTTCCGGCTCGCTCCTGGGCGGAGTTGCGCTGGGCGTGGCTGGTGGAGGGCGCCTCGCGCTGGCTCTCGGGCGAGAGCGGCCACTCGCGCGCGGTCGTCGGGCAGTACATGCGCGCGGGCCGGCGCCCGCGCTTCCCCCCGGGGCCGCGCGACGCGCCGCTGCTGGCGCCGAGCCTGATCGAACTGCTGGCCGAGCAGGAGGGCCAGGGTGGGGTCGCGCGTCTGGCCGGCCGCCTGCACACGGGCGGCGCCGACGCGGCACTGCGCCACGCCTTCCCGGGCCGTGGCCTGGCGAGCATCGAGAGCGAATGGCGCTCGCGCTTGCGGCGGCTCGGCGAAGGCGGATAATCGCGGCGTGGCCTACGACACCGAACTTGCGCAGCGCGTCCGTGAGCTGCTGACCTTCGAGCCCGACATCGTCGAGAAGAAGATGTTCGGTGGCCTCTCATTCCTGATCGGCGGCCACCTGGCCGTGGGCGTGTCCGGGACCGGCGGGCTGCTGATGCGCAGCGAGCCCGCTGAGACCGAGGATCTGCGCTCCCAGCCTCATGTAGAGCCGTTCGTGATGCGCGGGCGCGCGATGAACGGCTGGGTGCGGGTCAACGCCGAGGGAGTCGAGGCTGACGCCGAGCTGAAGCGCTGGGTCGAGTCCGGCGTCGGCTTCGCACGGTCGCTGCCGCCGAAGTGATCGAGTTGATCGGAGACGATGGACGTTGGGGCCATTTTCGGCTCCAAATCGCCCGAGCTTCACGCCTCAGACGACGTTCAGGTGCGCGTCCTCCACCTGGCCGTCGCGGATCGTGAACGCCCGCAGGACCGGCTGGGGCGTCGCCGTCCCAACGATCACGTAGAGCGAGTCGGGGTAGAAGGCCAGGTTGATGTCGGTCTGCGAGGGATACGGATCGGTGCGTGTGTGCGAGTGGTAGATGACGCCGACGTCATTGCCGGCGTCCTCGATCCCGGTCACGACCCGGTAGAGCTCCATGTTGTCCATCTCGTAGCGCATCCAGGTGTGCGCGGTGTTCTCCATGCGGAAGACCTCCAGCGCCTCACCGTCGCGGCTCGAGACAATCCCGCAGCACTCATCGGGAGCGTCCCGCAGGGCGTGCGCGACGATCTCGTCGTACAGCTGGCGAGCGATTCGCATGGCGCGTCGGCCGCGTTCAGCGCGCGACGGGGACTACCACCAGACGGTGGAGTCGAGGTTCTCGATCTCTTCGATCGGGCGCGTGTAGATGCCCGAGGAGAAGTACTTGCTGCCGTCATCGGCGGCGATGAAGACGACGTTGCCCTCGTCGAGCTCGCCCGCGATGCGGACCGCGACGCGGGCGATCGCACCCGTCGAGACGCCGACGAACAGCTGCTCCTCGTCGAGCAGCTTGCGGGTCCAGACGATCGCATCCTCGTTGGTCACGAAGATCTTGCGGTCCAGCAGCCCGATGTCGATGATCGGCGGGATGAAGCCATCGTCGAGCGAGCGCAGGCCCTGCACCGGCTCGCCCTGCATCGGTTCGGCGGCGACGATCTTGACCTTGTCGCCGAGCTCCTCCTTGAGCCGGCGGCCGTTGCCCATCAATGTACCCCCGGTGCCCAGCCCGGCCACGAAGGCGCTGACCTCGTCGAGCTCCTCGAGGATCTCGAGCGCCGTGCCGTTGTAGTGCGCATTGGGGTTGGCCTCGTTGCCGTACTGGTAGGGCATGTAGTAGGCGGAGTCCTTGGCTGCCATATCGAGCGCCAGCTCGACCGCGCCGTTGGAGCCCTTCGAGCCCTCCGAGTAGACGATCTCGGCGCCGTACATGCGCAGCAGCTCGGTGCGCTCGGGCGTGACGTTGTCGGGCATCACCACCTTCAGCCGGTAGCCCTTGCGCGCGCAGATCATCGCCAGTGAGATGCCGGTGTTGCCGGAGGTCGGCTCGAGGATCGTCTGGCCGGGCCGGATCAGTCCCTTGTCCTCGGCATCGAGGATCAGCGAGCGCGCCACGCGGTCCTTGACCGACCCGGTCGGGTTGCGCGACTCGAGCTTGACCCAGAGCCGCACGCCCGGCTTCGGGCTGAGGCGCTTGAGCTCGATCAGCGGCGTGTGGCCGATCGCCTCGATGATGTCGCCGTAGCGTCCCCCACAGGGCTTGTTGCGCAGATCGGTGGCCATCGCTTCAGAAAGTATAGGGGGTGCCCGCCTCCCGCTGTCGGCGGGCTACCAACCTTGCTCCGGGCTAGAGCGCGCCCCCAGCCATGGCGGGCAGGATCACAAGCGTGTCACCGGTGCCGACGGTCGTGTCGAGCCCGTCGAGCACGCGCACGTCCTCGTCGTTGAGGTAGACGTTGACGTAGCGGTTGAGGTCGCCGTCGGAGCCGAACAGCTGCGCCGAGGTCGACGGGTGCTCCTCGACCACCGCGCGCAGGATCTCACCAACGTTCTCGCCGTCGGCGCTGATCTCGCGCTCCCCGCCGACGGCGGGGCGCAGCACTGGTGGGATCTTGATGGTGGCCATGTTGCCTTTCAGGTTCTTGTCGTTTGCGGCTGCGGTCGGCGCCACTTAGTGGGCGCCCGCGCAGAAGGCCTCGTAGTCGGGGAAGACGCCCATCTCGGCATCGGTGATCTCGTCGGGATCGCGCGAGCAGATCGGGCATTGCGGGTCGCGGCGGACCTTGACCTCGGTCATCGTCGCGGCCAGGGCGTCGTACATCAGCAGCCGGCCGATCGCCGGGTTGCCGATGTCCAGGATCAGCTTGATGACCTCGGTCGACTGCAGCAGCCCCATCGTCCCGGGCAGCACGCCGAGCACGCCGTTGGCGCCGCAGGACGGCGCCAGCTCGGGCGGCGGCGGGACCGGGAACAGGCAGCGGTAGCAGGGACCCTCGTAGGGCTTGAAGACCGACAGCTGCCCGTCGAAGCCCAGGATCGCCGCGGATACCACGGGGATCCGCAGGCGCACCGAGGCGTCGTTGAGCAGGTAGCGGGTCGGGAAGTTGTCGAGCCCGTCCAGGACGATGTCGTAGCCCGGCAGGATCTCCATGATGTTGTCGGGGCCGAGCCGCAGCTTGTGCTTGACGACGTCGACATCGGGGTTCAGCAGGCGGATCGTCTCCTCGGCCGAGTCGACCTTCGAGACACCGAGACGATCGCTGTTGTGGATCACCTGCCGCTGCAGGTTGGACAGGTCGACGGTGTCGTCGTCGACGATGCCGAGCGTGCCGACTCCGGCCGCGGCCAGATACAGGGCCGAGGGTGAGCCCAGGCCGCCGGCCCCGAGCAGCAGCACCTTGGCGTCGAGCAGCTTCTGCTGGCCCTCGATCCCGACCTCACCCAGCAACAGGTGGCGCGAGTAGCGGTCGCGCTGCTCGGCGCTCATGAACTTCGGCACGTCGACGTCATAGCCGCGGTCCTTCCAGAGCGTGAAGCCGCCGGTCATCGAGGAGACGTGCTCGTAGCCGAGATCCTCGATCAGCGTGCGCGTGGCCCAGGCCGAGCGCTGGCCCGATGCGCAGTAGAGGACCACGGGCAGCGTCTTGTCGGGGGCGGCGCCCTCGATGCGGGACTCGAGGTGGCTCCTGGGGACATGACGCGCCCCGGGGATGTGGCCGACGGCCCACTCCTCGTCCTGGCGCACGTCGATGACGATCGCTCCGGTCTGGAGCTGGTCGCGCACGGCTGCCGGATCGACCTCGTCGATCCGGTCCTTGATCTGGCGAAGAACCTCTGCTCCAGAGGGACTCATCGAAAACTCCTAAAACACACTCGGGATTTGTGGGATAAGGAAGTATAGGCAGGCATATAACCTGCTCCCATCCGCGCTCCCGTCGACCACATACCGGCACCGGCCTTTCCCGCGAGACTGCCCTGGATCAATGTGGCCCCGCTGAGGATGGACCAGCAGCGAGGCCGGCCCGTGCTGATCGAGTTCTGGGATTTCTGCAGGCCCAACTCGATCCGCACGTTGCCCTACCTGAAAGCATGGCACGCCCGCTATGGCGAGCGCGGGCTGCGCGTGATCGGCGTGCACTCGTCCGGCTTCGAACCCTCCGAGGACCCGGACGCGGTGGCCGCCGCGGTCGCGCGACTCGGCATCGAATATCCGGTCGTGGTCGATGTCGACCATCAGATCTGGCAGGAGTACGAGAACCTCGGCTGGCCCGCCCGCTACCTGTGGAATCCGGACGGCTTCCTGTTCGAGTTCCACTACGGCGAGGGCGGCTACGAGGAGACCGAGCGGGCGATCCAGGAGCTGCTTGGCGTCGAGCAGGAGACCGTCCCGCCGGTGCGGCCGGAGGACGAGCCGGGCGCGGTGCTGGTGCCTCAGAGCGATGACGTCAGCGGCCCCTACAGCGGTCCCTACGAGGCCGGCGGTGTCTGGGGAGTGTTCAAGGGCAGCGGGGTCGCGACCGTCAACGGCGCCGAGCTCCCGATTCCCGATCCCGGCGCATACGAGCTGTTCGCGCACGAGCACCACACCGAGGGCGTGCTGGACCTGCACATCAGCGATCGGCTGCGCGTGCTGGCGGTCTGCTTCACGCCGGGCCTGCCCGCGCCTGACGCATAGGCGCGTCCCGCGGCGCTCAGTCGGCGGCGGCCGCCGGAGCGGGGAAGGCGACGGTGACGCTGAGCCCGCCACCGGCTCGGGGCCGGGCGTCGAGCTCCGCGTGGTGTGCCTGCGCGATCGCACGCACGATCGAGAGCCCGAGCCCGTGCTGGCTCGAGTCCGGGCCCGTGCGCGCCGGGCCGAGCCGCCGGAATGGCTCGAACATCGTCTCGATCTCCTCGGGGGCGATCAGCTGGCCGCTGTTCTCAACGCGCAGCAGCGCGCTGGCGCCCTGCTGGCGCGTGCTGAGCGCGACGTGACCGCCGCTGACGTTGTGCCGCACAGCGTTGTCGAGCAGGTTCGAGATCAGGCGCTCGATCAGCGCCGGGTCGCCCTCGGTGACCGCCGGCTCGAGCTGCGTCTCGAGCGTGAGCCGGTGCTGCTCGAGCTCGGGCAGCGGCCGCTCCAGCAGGTGGCGGGCGAGCGCGCCGACGTCGGTGCGCTCGCGTCGCTCGAGCCCGCGCTCACTGCTTGCGAGCGTCAGCAGCGCCTCGATCAGCCGCTCCTGGTCGCGGCCGGCCGCCAGCAGCTCCTCGCAGGTCGCGCGCAGCGTCTCAGCGCTCGCGTCGGGGTCCGCGAGTGCCACCTGCAGAAGTGTCCGCTCGAGCGTCAGCGGCGTGCGCAACTCATGTGATGCGTTGGCGACAAAGCGACGCTGCGCGTCGAACGACGCCTCCAGCCGACCGAGCAGGTCGTCGAGCGTCGTGCCCAGCTCGGTGAACTCGTCGCGTGCGCCCGTGAGCGCCAGCCGCTCGTGCAGGTTGCCCGCAGAGATCAAGCGCGCCCGCGCGGTGATCAGGCGGATCGGCCGGAGCATCCGGCCCGATGCGAACCAGCCGACCGGAAACGCGGCGATGGCCGTCAGCGCCAGCACGATCAGACAGACCACCAGCAGCCGCGCAATGTCCCTGTCGTGCTGCTGCACCAGGAAGGCGCCGACGGGCGCAGGCGACCCGATCGGGCTCGGTGTGATTCGCAGGTTCGGGACCGCGCCGCTGCCGTTCGGAGTGGCGACCGCAACCGTCGTCCCAGACTTGGTCACCAGCAGGATCACGAGCACCACTGCGACGCCGAGCGCCAGGAACACGCCCGAGTAGATCAGCGCCAGGCGCATGCGCGCCGACCTGTCGGCGAACAACCTCATATCCGGTACCCGCCCTCGCGCACGGTCTCGATCAGAGGCGGGTCGCCGAGCCGCGCGCGCAGCCGCGCGATCGTCGTCTTGACCGTCGTGGTGAACGGGTTGGCGGCCTCATCCCAGACCCGCTCGAGCAGCTCCTCGGCCGAGACCGCACGCCCATCGGCGGCCAGCAGATGCTCGAGCACCGCGAACTCCTTGGGGCTCAGATCGACACGCCGGTCGCCGCGCGAGACGATCCTGCGCGCCGGGTCGAGAGTGAGGTCACCGCGGGCGTAGGCGGGCGGCAGCGGCGCACTCGCGCGGCGCGCCAGCGCCCGTACCCGGGCGACCAGCTCGGAGAAGTCAAACGGCTTGCCGAGGTAGTCGTCGGCGCCGAGCTCGAGGCCGTTGACGCGGTCGCGGATAGTGTCAGCGGCGGTCAGCATCAGCACCCGCGCGGGGCTGCGCCGGTCGGCCAGGGTGCGGCAGACCTGGTCTCCATGCACACCGGGGAGATCACGATCGAGCACCACCACGTCGTAGTCGTTGATCGTCGTGCGCGTGAGCGCGTCGGCGCCGTCGAAGACGAGGTCTACGGCCATGCCCTCATGGCGCAGGCCACCCGCGATCGCAGTCGCCAGGCGCTGGTGGTCTTCAACGACGAGCACTCGCATCGGCACAGCATGCCGCCTGCTGGTCACAATCGGGTGACAATCGATGTGACGGTCCCGGCACCCCTCGCGGCGTACAACCGCGGTCATGACCACACGCCGCCTCAGCCGCCCCCTCGCCACGCTCGCCGTTGCCGGGCTCACCGCCGTGCTCGTAGCCGCCTGCGGCGGCTCGAACAAGCCTCCGTCACCGTCGGTCCCGGGCCACGGCTCGAAGAACTCGGCGGTCGACTCCGCCTATCACTACGCGGACTGCATGCGCAGCCATGGGGTCCGCGCCTTCCAGGACCCGCACGTGAGCCAGCACGGGAACTCGATGGCGGTCGGGTTCCACGTCGACCCGACGATCACCGGTTCCCCCGACTTCAAGTCCGCCCAGAAGGCCTGCGCCCACATCCTGCCCGGGCTCTCGAACGGCCCCACGCCGGAGCAGACCCGCGCGCGCGAGGAGGCGATCATGGCCTTCGCCAGGTGCATGCGCCGGCACGGCTTCCCGAGGTTCCCCGACCCCACCGCTCAGGGCCAGTTGACCCCGGCGATGCTGAGCAAGGCCGGTGTCGATCTGCAGCAGCCGGCGATCAAGCCTGCGGCCGACGCGTGCGTCTCGGTCACGCACGGGATCATCAGCCGCGCGGATGTGAACCAGGCGATCGCCCGCCCCAACGGGTCGGGCTCTCAGAGCGGGTCGGGAGGCTGATCGCGACGCGCGCTCGGAGCCGGCGACGGAAACCTGATCGTGACCTCCAGACCGCCGCCCGGCCTAGGCTCGGCGGCGACCGTCGCGCCGTGGGCGTCGGCAGCGGCACGGACGATCGCCAGGCCGAGTCCGTGCCCCGCTTGGCGCTCGGCGCGATCGACACGAGCTGTGCGATCCACGCGCGCCGTCTGGAACGGCTGGAACAGCCGTGGCACGACCGCCGCCGGAACGAGCGGGCCGGTGTTGGTGACTGTCAGGCTCGCGCCATCGGCCGCGCTCGCGGTCAGCACCGAGACCGTTCCGCCGGCGACGTTGTGGCGCACGGCGTTGTCGATCAGGTTGGCGACGAGCAGCTCGACCAGCACCGGGTCGCCCGCGATCGGAGCCGGCCGCAGCGCGCTCTCGAGCTCGAGCCCAGCGGCGATCACGAGCTCACGCCGGCTGCTGAGCACGGCATCGACCGCCGCCGCGAGGTCGAGCCCCTCCCAGCGCTCGATCCCGCGCTCGCTGGTGGCGAGCGTCAGCAACGCATCGATCAGGCGCTCCTGCTGCTCGCCGAGCCCCAGGGCCTGCTCGCACGCCTCGCGCAGCTCCTGGACCGACACCTGCGGGTCCGACAGCGTGACCTGCAGCAGCGTCCGCTGGCCCGCCAGCGGCGTGCGCAGCTCGTGTGACGCGTTTGCCACGAACCGGCGCTGCGCCTCGAACGCCGCCTCGAGCCGCGCGAACAGGCCGTCGAGCGTGCGGCCCAGCTGCGTGAGCTCGTCGTCGGGGCCGGCCAGCAGCAGCCGCCGGTGGAGGTTGGTAGCCGAGATCTCCTGGGCCGCATCGGTCATCGCCCGCAGCGGCTGCAGAAAGCGGCCCGCCAGCCACCATGCTCCGGCGATCGCGACGATCGCGGCCACGAGGCCGATGCCGAGCACCAGCACCACCGAGTAGGACGGCGGATTCGGCCCCCGCGGAACACCACCCGTCGCGGATTGCGAGCCTCTCAGGATGAGGACGCCCGCGGCACCGAGCACAACCACCAGCAGCCCCAGGAAGAAGCCCGAATAGAGGATCGCGAGCTGCACCCGCAGGATCGGACGCCCGACGCCGAACAGCGATCGCAGGGCCTCGCGAACGCCGCCCGCCTTGCTCTGCCGCTCGCGGCTCATGCGTCTCCAATCCTGTAGCCGGCCTCGCGCACGGTCTCGATCAGCGGTGGCTCGCCGAGCTTGCCCCGCAGCCGGCGGACGGTCGTCTTGACCGCCGTTGTGAATGGGTCGGTGGCGTCGTCCCAGACGCGCTCCAGCAGCTCCTCGCTCGAGATCACGCGACCGGCGTCGGACATCAGGCACTCGAGCACGGCGAACTCCTTGGCGCTCAGCTCCAGCCGGCGCCCCGCGCGGAAGGCCACGCGGCGGCCGCGGTCGAGCGTCAGCTCACGGTGCTCGAGCGTCGGTGGCGTCGCCGGTGACGAGCGCCGTCCCAGCGCCCTGACGCGAGCCACCAGCTCGGGAAAGTCAAATGGCTTGGCGAGGTAGTCATCGGCGCCGAGATCGAGCCCGTCGACACGGTCCTTGAGCGTGCTCGCGGCGGTCAGCATCAGCACCCGGCTGTGTGATCCCTGCGCCACCACCCGCCGGCAGACATCGTCGCCGTGCACGCCGGGCAGGTCACGATCGAGCACCAGCACGTCGTAGCGCGTGAACGCCAGACGGCTGAGCGCCTCGCTGCCGTCGAGCACCACGTCGACGGCCATCCCCTCCCTGCGCAGCCCGGTCGCGATCGAGCGGGCCAGCACCTCGAAGTCTTCGACGACAAGCACTCTCATGCCGTCAACGATGGCACGCCCAAAGTGTCATCCAGGTGTCTGCCCCGCGCACCGGCCTGACACCAGCGGGGGCGTAGAACCGGGGTCGACAGCGCCTCCATCGGCGGAGCGTGCACCCAAGCGAAGGAACGATCGTGTGAGTGACGCAACCATCGAGGTCACCGGGCTGCGCAAGCGCTTTGGCTCGACCCTCGCCCTCGACGACATGACGTTCACCGTCCCGCCGGGACGGGTGACCGGATTCGTCGGCCCCAACGGCGCCGGCAAGTCCACCACGATCCGGGTGATACTCGGGCTCGACGCCCCGGAGGCCGGCAGCGCGCTGGTGTGCGGTCACGCGTACAGCAGCCTGCGCCACCCGCTCACGCAGGTCGGCTCGCTGATCGATGCCGCGGCGCTGCAGCCGAGCCGCAGCGCTCGCAACCACCTCCTGTGGATCGCGCGGTCCCAGCAGCTCGGGCCGCGCCGGGTCGATCAGGTGATCGAGCTCGTCGGCCTCACCGGCGCGGCGCGCCGCCGGGCCGGCGGCTACTCGCTGGGCATGCTCCAGCGGCTCGGAATCGCGTCGGCGCTGCTCGGCGATCCGCGGGTCCTGATCCTCGATGAGCCCTTCAACGGCATGGACCCCGAGGGGATCATCTGGGTGCGCGGGCTGCTGCGGTCGCTGGCCGCCGAGGGACGGGCCGTACTGGTCTCCAGCCACCTGCTCAGCGAGCTGCAGGGAATGGCCGACGAGCTGATCGTGATCGGACGCGGCAGGGTCCTCGCCAGCGGCAGTGTCAGCGAGCTGCTGGCGGGCGAGCCCGGCGCCGCCGGCGCGCGGACCCCACGGCACGCGACGCTCGAGGACCTCTACCTGCACCTGACCGCGGGCGAGGCCCAGTTCCGGGCCGGCTCGGCTGTGCAGGCGCCCCGATGAGCGCCGCCACCACACACGCGCGCGCCGGCCTGCGCAGCGGCGACTTCGTCGCCGCGCTACGTGCCGAGTGGACGAAGTTCCGCACGGTGCGCGGCTGGGTGATCGGCATCGCGCTCACGGCTGCGCTGCTGGTGCTGTTCGCGTATCTGACCGCCAACGGCATGCACAGCGGCACCTGCACGAGCGGACCGGGCGGCTCGCCCGTCTGCGGCAGCGGCCACCCATTCGTCCCCACCGGACCGGGAGGGGAAGCGGTCGCCGACAGCTACTACCTGGTCGGCGGCACGCTGTCCGGCGATGGCACGCTGACCGCGCGGCTGACAGGCCTGTCCGGTGTCACCGCGAGTGGACCTGCCAACGCCGCCCCCTCGATGCAGCAGACACAGCCCGGGCTGGCCGGCTGGTCGAAGGCGGGCATCATCGTCACGGCCGGCACCAGGCCGGGCGCGGAGTACGCCGCGGTGCTGGCGACGCCGGGCCACGGAATCCGCTTCCAGTACGACTACAGCTATGACACCGCGGGCCTTGCCGGGGCAACGTCCGCGCGCACACCCCGCTGGCTGCGGCTGACACGAAGCGGGAACACCCTGAGCGCCTACGACTCGCGTGACGGCCGCCGCTGGCTGCGGATCGGCGCCGTGCGGCTGCGCCGGCTGCCGGGCTCGGCACGGATCGGACTGTTCGTGACCTCGCCGGAGACGCTCGCGGGCCGCGCGACGATGGCCACAGGCGTGTTTGACCACGTCACGCTGAGCGACGGCCGGCAAACGCGCGCGTGGCACGGTCAGGCGGTCGGTGAGCGCCAGACGAGCTTCTACAGCACGCTCGGCAGCGGCAGCTTCCGCCGCGCCGGGGGCGGCTTGGTGATCAGCGGCTCCGGCGACATCGCCCCAGCGGTCACCGCCGACGGCGACACCCCCGCCAGCTTCCTGCTGCAGCCGCTGGTCGTCGCGCTGCTTGTGATCGTCGTGCTGGCGGCGCTGTGCGCCACCACTGAGTACCGCCGCGGACTGATTCGCACGACGTTCGCGGCGATCCCCAACCGCACCACGGCGCTGCTCGCAAAGGCGGTCGTGATCGGCGGCGCCGCGTTCGTGGCGGGCGCCGCCGCGGCGGCGATCGCGATCCCGCTCGGTGATCACCTGATGACCGCCAACGGCAACTACATGCTCCCCTCGGATGCGGCCACGGATGCGCGCGTGATCCTCGGCGTGGGGGTCCTGCTCGCGCTGAGCGCCGTTGCCGCGCTGGCGCTCGGCACGATCATCCGCACCACCGCGGGCACCGTGACCACCGCGATCATCGTCTTCGTGCTGCCCGTCGTGCTGGCCGTGCCCAACGTCCAGGCCGGCTCGAGCAGCACAGCGAGTTGGCTGGAATCGCTGCTGCGCATCGGCCCGGCCGCCGGACTGGCGATGCTCGGCGCGCTCCCACGCTCGGCTGTGGTCAGCTATCGCTACACGCTCGGGAACGGCTACTTCCCGCTCGCGCCGGGCCTGGGCCTGACGGTGCTGGCCGCGTGGGCGCTCGTCCTGACGCTGGTGGCAGCGGCGCTGCTGCGCCGGAGGGATGCATGAACGCGGCGCTGCGGGCCGAATGGACCAAGCTGCGCACGCAGACGAGCACCACCTGGCTGCTGCTCGGCGCGCTGGCCGCGACGGTCGGGATCGGTGCGCTCGCCGGGGCAGCCACGCACGAGTCGGGCATCGTTTCTGGCGGCGACGCGACCAGGCTGAGCCTGGCCGGCATCTACGTCGGGCAGCTGGTGATCGCGGCGCTCGCGGTGACCGCGATCGCCGAGGAGTACACGACCGGGATGATCCGGGTCACGTTCAGCGCGCAGCCGCGCAGACTGTCGGTGCTGGTGGCCAAGGCCGTCAACCTGAGCGCGCTGACGGCGATCGCGGGCCTTGCGGCGGTCGCCGGCTGCCTGCTGATCGGCCGGCTGATGTTCCCGGCCGACGGGCTCGACCCCGCGCACGGCTACGCGCTCGTCTCGCTGGGCTCGGGCGGCCTGCGCGCAGCCGCCGGCAGCGTCATCTACCTGATCCTGATCGCGCTGCTGGCGCTCGCGATCGCCGGCGTGATGCGCGACGTCGGCGTCTCGATCGGCACCGTTGTCGGGCTTCTGTATGTGCCGCCGCTGCTGGCGCAAATCGTCGGCGGCACGCTGGGAGAGGAGATCAAGCGGTTCGCGCCGATGACCGCGGGGCTGGCGATCCAGCACACAACCAACGTGAGAACGATGCCGATCCAGCCCTGGCCGGGCCTCGCTGTGCTGGCGGGCTGGACGCTTGCGGCGCTGCTGCTCGCGGCGCTGCTGCTGAAGCGCCGCGACGCCTGAACTCGCTGATCGTCCGCCTCCGAGCGGTAGTCCTGCTGCCCAGTTGGCTCGATCATCCCGCTGCACGCTCATTCGCCTCTCTATTGCGCAACGCTACGCGGCTGTGACACGGAAGCAATATCCACCCCTACGGCGGATTCTGCTTCCCGCGTGCGGTGCAGCCTCAGCGATCGAGCAGGTTCACGAGCCGCGGCGGGCCGTCGTCGTCGAGCTCTACGGCAAACCCGGGGCGGTAGGGGTTGTCGCGCGGCTCCTCGGACATGAAGTCGGGCGATTCGTGCACCCAGCAGCCGGTGTTGACGAGCTCGATGCCGCCACCCACGATCCACTCGGAGCGGTCATCACCGGGCAGCGGTCCGGCGCGGTGCGAGTGTCCGAAGAGCGCGTAGTGCGGCCGCAGGCCGAGCGTCTCGAGCACCTGACCGTAGGCGACCGGTGAGGAGCGGCGCAGCATCTGCGGCGAGAGGTCCGGGCTGAGCGGCCCGAGCCGCACCAGGTTGAGGGTGCCGAGCAGCGAGCGCAGCCCGATCTGCACGGCCAGGCCCTTCAGGTGCCGGGACTCACGGATCAGCTTCAGCGCGCGCGCCGAGCCGCCGCCGTCGGCGGCGTCGATCTCGCGCGCGCTGGTCTGCGAGATCGCGAACATCCAGGCGTAGATCGGCGCCAGCAGGCGCTCGTAGTCGTTCTCGCAGGACATCTCCGAGAGGGGCAGCTTCAGGAAGCGCGCCATGAGACCTGCGGCGACGCGTTCGAACGCCGGGGTCGTCGTGTGGCGGTCGAGGTAGTGGCCGTGCTGTGCGTAGACATCGTCGCGCAGCCACATGCCGGGGTACTCGAAGCGGACCCCGGCCCCCGCCTGGGAGAGCATCCACTCGACCTGACTGAGCGCATCGTTTCGAAGCTGCAGCTGGTGGTCGTGGTTGCCGAAGACCATCACCACCTCGCGCCCCTCGCCCAGACCGGAGACCAGCTGCGGCAGGACGCGCGAAGCAGCGGCGAGCGCGTCCTGGAGAAGCCCCTGGCGCAGCTCGATGATGTCGCCCAGCAGCACCAGGCGGTCGGCGCCGGCGATCCCCGCGGCGAGCGTGTCGATGATTCCCTGGTCGGTCAGCGCCTCGCGTCCGCGACCGGCACCGATGTGCAGGTCCGAGATGACCAGGGTGCGCAAGCTAGGCGAGCGCCTGGCGGATCGCCTTGGGGAGCATGAAGCGGGTGTCCTCCCTGATCACCTCGAGCTCCTCGACGACGCTCGTGCCGCGTGCGCGGAAGAACTGCACGAGCCGCTTGACGAGCTCCTCGGGGGCGCTGGCGCCTGAGGTGATGCCGACCACACGCATGCCCTCGAGCCACTCCTCCTGGACCTGGCCTTCGTTGTCGATCAGGTGCGAGGCGGCGCCGCACTCGCGGGCGACCTCGACCAGGCGGTTCGAGTTCGAGGAGTTGCGGCTGCCGATCACGAGCACGAGGTCGCACTCACGCGCGAGCTCCTTGACCGCCGCCTGGCGGTTGGTGGTCGCGTAACAGATGTCGTCGGTGCGCGGTCCGACGATCGCCGGGAACTTCTCACGTAGCGCCAGGATGATCGAGCGGGTCTCATCGACGCTCAGGGTCGTCTGCGAGATGTAGGCGATGCGATGGTCGTCGGGGACCTCGAGGTTGGTGACGTCCTCCTCGCTCTGCACGAGCACGATCTGGGTCGGCGCCTCGCCCATCGTGCCCTCGACCTCCTCGTGGCCCTCGTGCCCGATCATCACGATCGTGTAGTCCTCGGCGGCAAAGCGCCTGGCCTCGACGTGGACCTTGGTGACAAGCGGGCAGGTCGCGTCGATCACGTTGAGCTCGCGGGCGGCGGCGTTCTCGTGCACGCTGGGTGCGACGCCGTGGGCCGAGAAGACGGCGGTTGCGCCTGCGGGCACCTCGCTCTCGGACTCGACGAAGATCGCGCCGCGCTCGCGCAGCTGCTGGACGACATGCTTGTTGTGCACGATCTCCTTGCGCACGTACACGGGCGCACCGTAGACCTCGAGTGCGCGCTCGACCGTCTGCACGGCGCGATCGACGCCGGCGCAGTACCCGCGCGGCGATGCGAGCAGCAGCTTCTCTGGGGTGTGGGACATCCTCGAGGAAGTCTAGAACCTGGGCCCGTCCGACGCAGCTCAGGCCGCGAGCGCTCTCAGCCTGCGCTCGTCGTAGGGATCACGGTCATCGTGCCGGAGCAGGCGCTGGTGACAGACACGTCCGTGTCGGACTCCGCATACAGGTTGAAGATCAGCGTGTAGTCCGTCTGGGTTGAGGTGTCCTGGACCCGCAGGCCGCCCGCCACCTGATCGAGAGAGCCGGGGGCCGCCTGTTGGCCGGGCACGACGGGCGTCTCAGTGTTGCCCGCCTGTGTGACGATCTCCGACCTTGTGGCGGCCACGGGGCCGGACCCTACGCTGTCCGTCGTGAACTGGCCCTCGCTGTAGCTGCCCTCGACCTCCCAGGAGCCGGTCGAACTCGCGAGCTCGATGGGGCGCGGCGCCGCTACCCGTGCAGTTGACGTATGCCTTCACGCCGCCCATTGTCGCGGCGTTGTAGTCGGTGGTGCTGATCGGGACGTTGATGGTCGCTTGCGTCGCACCGATGCCATTGGTCCTGTCGGTGCCAGCGGTGCCAGCGGTGCCAGCGGTGCCAGCGGTGCCAGCGGTGCCAGCTGGTCCGGCAGGTCCCGTGGCGCCCGTTGCCCCGGCCGGCCCCCGCGGGCCCCGGCGCGACGCGGATTGTATGCCCGCCCATCCTCTCTCAATCCGCGCGGGGCTTGCATAGGCTGACTACCCACGCCCGGGGCGAGTTCCGCGCGTACTCTTGGGCGCAGCGACGGCGCCAAACGATGAAAGGCTGAAGCGCCCCGTGGCCCAGCAGCATCTTGACCGGTTGACATCTACGGACGCGGGCTTTCTGCACCAGGAGACCCCGAGCGCACACATGCACGTTGGCGGCGTGCTGCTGTTCGAAGGACCGGCGCCGCGCTTCGAGGACTTCCTCGACCACATCCGTGGGCGCCTGCACCTGGTCCCGCGATACCGCCAGAAGCTCGCGATCCCGCCGGCCGGCAGCGGACGTCCGCTATGGGTCGACGACCCGAGCTTCAACCTCGAATACCACGTCCGCCACTCGGCGCTGCCCGCCCCGGGCAGTGAGGCGCAGCTGCTGGAGATGGCGGCGCGGATCGCGTCCAACCCGCTGGACCGCACCAAGCCGCTGTGGGAGTTCTGGCTGGTCGAGGGCGTCGAGCCCGCCGCCGGTTCAGGCACCGAGCGCTTCGCGATGCTCGCCAAGAACCATCACGCACTCGTCGACGGCGTCTCCGGAATCGACCTGGCCACCGTGCTGCTCGACTTCGGGCCGAGACCGGCGCGCCTTGACACCGGCGCGCTGCAGCCGTGGGAGCCGCAGCCCGAGCCCTCGGCGCTCGACCTGCTGCTGGCTGGTGTGCGCGGCGCCGCCGCTTCCGCCGCGGGCCTGGCGGCACAGGCGCTGAGCGCCGCCTCGCAGCCGTCGCGCAGCCTGGAGCTGCTGCGCGATGCCGCCGAAGGCGTCGGCGAGCTGGTCTGGGCGGGGCTCAACCCGGCGCCCGAGACGCCGCTCAACGTCACGATCGGGCCGCATCGCCGCTACCGCGTCGTGCGCCAGGATCTGGCGGACTACAAGACCGTCAAGAACAGCCTCGGAGGCACCGTCAACGACGTGGTGCTGACTGTCGTCGCCGGCGCGCTCGGCAACTGGCTGCGCTCACGCGGCATCACCACCGATGGCCTCGAGATGCGGGCGCTCGTGCCGGTGTCGGTGCGAACCGAAGGCGAGCGCGGAACGCTCGGGAATCGCCTGTCGGTGATGCGCGGGCCGCTGCCGGTCTACATCCAGGACCCGGTCGCGCGCCTGCCGGTCGTGAGCCGCGCGATGGAGGATCTCAAGAGCTCGAAGCAGGCGGTCGGCGCGTCCACGCTCGTCGCCGTCAATGACATCGCCCCGCCGGCCGTGCTGGCGCAGGCCTCGCGCCTGCAGTTCTCGACCAGGCTCTTCAACCTGCTGGTCACCAACATTCCGGGCCCGCAGATCCCCCTCTACATCCTCGGACGTGAGCTCCAGGACCTGTTTCCGCTTGCCTTCCTGCCCCAGGGGCACGCCCTGGCGGTGGCGATCATGTCGTATAACGGGCGGGTCGAATACGGGCTGCTCGGCGACTTCGACGCGCTCCCGGACATCGACGTGATCGCCGACGGCATCAACGAGTCACTGGCAGAGCTACTGGCGGCGACTGGCACAGACCGCCGCAGAACCAAGCCCAGGGCCGGGAATGCCAGGCCGGCCGCGAGGCAGCCGAGGACGGAGGGGAACAGCGCGACGTCGGCGCCGCTGCTGCCGACGTCGCGGCGGCGGCCGGTCGGTGGACCGGCTGCCGATATGCGGGCCAAGCGCACCGCGCAGCGCTCAGGGCGAGGCGGCAGCGATCCGGGGGGCCCGGGCGCTTGAGGCCTGTCCTGCGTCCGCGGCGCGAAATTCCGCGCTCGAAAAAATTTTTGGTTTGGACGTGACTTTCGTGGGTATCAACCGTCTACCAGGCACATACATGGAGCTTCCCCCAACCCCAGCTCCAGTAGGCATCCGCGCAGTCTCGGTCGGTCCGTAGTCCGCCCCCCCTGAGCCACGGACTGACGCGCGGTTGACCCCAATAGGCGGCCCCGAATGATTCGGGGCCGCCTATTTTTTGCGCGCAAGGCCCCTGCTCGCGGGGCTTTTCCGGGTCCGCGGCGCTAGTGCGCGATCTGCGGGCGGGCATGCTTCGGGACCCACCAGGTGGCGATCCAGGCGAGCAGCAGCAGCGCGATCGCGACCAGCAGCGCGTCGGCGGTTGCGCCGACAAACGGGCCTGGCCCATGGTCGCCGCCGAGCCTGTCGAAGAGCACCGTGCCGACAGCGGCAAGCCCTAGTGACATCGCCAGCTGCTGGACGGACTCGAGCAGTCCCGACGCAGAGCCGAGCTCGTGCGGCTCAACCCCCGCGAGGATCACGTCGAACATCGGCACGAACACCATGCCCATGCCAAAGCCGAGCAGCGCCAGCGGCCCCGCGGTGTCCCAGGCGCTGAGCCCGGCGCCGGCGCCCCGCAGCACCAGCACGGTGATCCCGAGACCGGCGGCCATGACGGCGATGCCGACGTGCATCGTCGTGCGACCGAGCTTCGGGAGCAGGATCGAGGAGCAGATCGAGCCGGCGATCGCCAGCACCGGGATCGCGACCGCGGCCAGCGCCGAGTCGAGCGGCGTGAAGCCGAGGCCCGCCTGATACATGACGTTGAGCGCGAGCGTGATCCCGCCCATGCCCCCGAGGAAGCCGAGCGCCACGACGAGACCGGCGACGTAGCCGCGGCGCCTGAGGATCGTCGGCACGATCAGCGGCGCGTGGCCGCGCCGCACGCGCGCGCTCTGGCGCACCGCAAACACGGCGACGATCGCCGCTCCGGCCGCCAGCATCGCAAACGACCAGGCGGGCCAGCCATCCTGCCGTCCCTCGATCAGCGGGTAGACGAGCGCGAAGCTGGCGGCCGCGGCCAGCACGACGCTCGGCAGGTCAAGCCGCGCATCGGGCGTCGACGGCAAGCCGTCCGGCAGGTGCCTCAGGCCCGCCACCAGCGCCATCAGCCCGATCGGCACGTTGACCAGGAAGATCGCCCGCCAGCCGAGGCCGAGCAGGTTGACTGCGATCAGGCCGCCGCCGACCAGCGGGCCGGCGATCGCGGCCATGCCCATGATCGGGCCGAAGACGCCAAAGGCCTTCTGCTGGCCCTCCTCACCGAACAGCTCCCGCATGAGACCGAACCCCTGAGGAACCATCAGCGCCGCAGTGGTGCCCTGCAGCGCCCGCGCGAGAATCAGCAGACCGGCCGTAGGGGACAGCGCGCACAGCGCCGAGCTGACGATGAACCCGCCGATTCCGGCGAGCAGAACGCGGCGGCGTCCGAGGATGTCGCCGAGGCGACTGCCGAGAATCATCAGCGCCGCCATCGCGAGCGTGTAGGCGGCTGAGATCCACTCGAGATCAGCGTAGGAAGCCGCGAGCGCGCGCCGGATGTCGGGCGCGGCGGTCTGCGCGATGGTCGAGTCGAGCAGGTCCATGACTGACGACACGACGACGACCGCAAAGCCGATCCAGGCGTTGCGCACAACTGGCCGCGAGCTCCTCACGGCTCCTGCATGTGTGGTGATTGCTGTTGTGGACATGGCTCGGAGGCTCCAGGCAATTGAGGACTCTTTCGGTCCTAAATTGGCCGGGCATAGGTCAGCCCCTGTCCGCAATTGCTGAAATGCTTGTGGTCACCATGATTGAGACCTCCGCACGACTGCTGGCCCTGCTCTCACTGCTGCAGGTGCGCCGTGAGTGGACCGGCCAGGAACTCGCCGACCGGCTCGAGGTCGGCCCACGCACGATCCGCCGTGACGTCGACAAGCTGCGTTCACTGGGCTATCCGGTGCAGGCGGCTCCGGGTGTAGCCGGCGGCTACCGGCTCGGTGCCGGCGCCGAACTCCCGCCGTTGCTGCTGGACGACGCAGAGGCGGTGGCGGTGGCCGTTGGGCTGCGGATCGGTGCCTCCGGGCCGATCGCCGGGATCGAGGAGATCTCGGTGCGGGCGCTGACCAAGCTCGAGCAGGTGCTGCCCTCGCACCTGCGGCGCCGCGTCAACGCGCTCAGCCAGGTGACATCCGCGCTCACCGTCGATGGCCCCCAAACCGACACGGAGACGCTGGCGACGCTCGCCGCCGCCTGCCGCGACGCGATGCGGGTGCACTTCGCCTACGTGGCCGGTGACGGTGTCTCCTCAACGCGAGCCGTGGACCCGGCGGCCGTCGTCTACAGCGGCCGGCGCTGGTATCTGGTCGCCTTCGACCTCGACCGCGATGATTGGCGCACCTTCCGGCTCGACCGCATCGACAGCACGCTTCGGCTCGGCGGCCGCGGAAAGCCGCGGACCGTCCCCGGCGGCGACCCGGCGGACTACGTCAGGCAGCAGCTGAGCCGCTACGCGGCGGGGTCGGACGCCGATGCCGAGCCGGCCCAGATCCGTGTCCTCGCCCCCGCCTCACGCATCCGTGGCCGCATTCCGGGCCAGTACGCGACAATCGAGCCCGAGGGCGCCGACGCGTGCATCATCCGCAGCAACGGCGCCTGGTCGCGTCACTTCCTGATGTGGGCGGCGATGCTCGATGAGCAGATCGAGGTCATGGGACCGCCGGAGCTCGTCAGCACCGCGCGCGAACTGGCAACGCGCCTGACGGCGAGCGTCTGACTCGGAAGCTCGGACGCCCGCCGCGAGTCAGAAACCGAGTGCGAACTTCGCGTCCTCGCTCATCAGGTCCGGAGACCACGGCGGCGTGAACACGAGCTCTGACTCGACAGAGGCCACCCCTTCTATCTCGCTCACGAACTCCTGGATCTGGCCCTCGACCTGGGGGCCGATCGGGCAACCCGGCGTCGTCAGCGTGTAGGTGACCTTGATCGCGCCGGCTTCGTCGATGTCGACGCCGTAGATGAGCCCAAGCTCCGGATCGATGACCTCGCGCAGCGCGTCGTGAATCTCTTCGATTGTGACCATTTGCTCGATTTTACGAGGATTCAACAATGTTGATGAAACATTAAGCTTGCGTTACCGCCGGTCTGACTTGTAGGTTTTCGCACCATCATCGAGTTCGCCGCCAACCCGCCGGTGCTGCTTTGCGCCGGAGACGAGGATCGGAGTACGCAAGGCCTTCGTAGACGGGCGCTCGTACTCGCCTTTCGCGCTCAGAGTGACGTCCTCGTGGATCTGCGTGGCCTCGTGTTCGCTGACACGACCCTGATGGTCGACCTGGCGATGCTGTCGCACCGCCTGCGTCGGCGCGAGCGGCGACTGGTCCTGCACGGGGCCCAGCCCCAGATCATGCACCTGATCGAGCTGGTCGGCCTGCACCATCTGCCGGGCGTCGAACTGGTCGTGGACGGCGCGCCGCAGCCGGCAGTCGCCTGAGCACACCCTGGCGCGGCCCCCGAGTATCCCCCGCCTGAGCGGCGCCGCCGCCGACCGCGCCCGAGCACTACGCTTAGGGCTGACCATGATTTGGTTCGTCCTGCTTGTGCTCTGGCCCCTCGCCGAGCTCTTCGTGATAGTCGAGCTCTCGGAGGCCATAGGCTTCCTCTGGGTGCTGCTGCTGCTGATCGCGAGCTGGCCGATCGGCTGGCGCCTGATCCGCCACGAGGGCCGGCTGGCGCTGCTGCGCCTGCGTGCCGCGCTGATGGCCGGCCGGGCGCCCACCGACGCCGTCGTCGACAGCGCTCTGGTGCTGGTCGGCGCGGTGCTGCTGCTGGTCCCCGGCTTCATCACTGACACGATCGGCGTGCTCCTGCTCCTACCGACACGAGCACTCGCGCGTCGCTCGGTGCTGCGCAATCGCCGCAGCGCATGGCTGAACCGGGCCGTGAACTTGGTCAACTGGAACTCATCGCGCTTTCCGGGCGCGGGCGCCGACCCGCGCGACTACGACGCCGAGAGCACGGCGGCCGACATCGACGGGCCACAGCTGGGAGCATGAACGCCGTGACGGCGGCGGCAGCACCAATCGCAATCTTCGGTGACCTCGACGGTGACCTCTGGGGCGTCGTCGTCGGCGGCATCCAGGCGCAGGCGGCCATCGGCCGCCTGACCGACGCAGACCTCGGCCTGCAGCCGGCCGAGCTCGATGCCGGCGACGACGATGTCTGGACGCTCATCGGTGCTGGCTGCGACCTGCGCGTCGAGCGGGCCGACGCCAGCAGCTCAAGCGTGCAGGGCGAGGGCGATCTGGACCCCTGCCGCGTGAGCGGTTCCGTCGAGCTGGATGGCAACCGCCGCGAATTCGATGTCGGCGGCGTCCGCAGCAGCACGCTGAACGTCGACGGACATGATTCGCTACGCGTGTTTGGCGCCTGGTTCCCCGCCGGTCACGAGATCGGGATCGTCGCCGCGCGTCCGCAGGGCGCCAAGGGCCACGACCGCGACAGCATCACGGTCATCGCGCGCGGGGAGGAACACCCGCGGGTGATCGATCCGCGGCTCTCGACGACCTACGACGACGCCGGTACGCCACGGCGCATCGGCATGGAGCTGTGGCTCGGTGACGACCCTGAGGGCGAACTCTGGCCGCGCCGCGTAGCTGGTACGTCGACCGGCTCCAGCGTCACCGGCAGCGAACTCGGCGCATACGCGTTCGAGTGCGTAAGCCGCGGCGAGCCGGGCGCCGGCATCTACCTGCTGCTGCGCCCGTAACGCCGCGCACAAGCGCCGGCCACGGCGCTCTCCGGGCGTCCATCTCAGGAGTACTAGTTCTCGCTGCCGAGACGATCCCAGCAGTACAGCTCGAGGCACTCGGCGGCGAGCTGTACGCAGCGCTCCTCCGAGAGCCACGGCAGCACTGCGTCGAGCGCCTCGTCCTCACCGACACCGGCATCGAACGCCTCCTCACCGCGGAAGCCCGCGGCGATGCGCAGCGCCTCGCGGCGGTTGTCCCCCAGTGACGGGAAGACGTTGACAAGAAACTCCTTGCTCGGGATCGGATGTCCAACCTCGAGCGAGGCGTGCCAGGAGGCGAGCAGCGACAGATCGTGCTCGTCCAGGTCAGCGATGGCCTTCGAGTAGTGCGACAGGAGGTCCGGCTCCGGGATCTCATCGACCCAGGCACCCACCACCTCACCGACGATCTGGCGCCTCGCCTCGCGACCGACAGAATCGGCGATCACGCGGATGGCATCCTGCGGCTCGATGAAGCAAAGTGACATTTCGGCTCCGAAAACGGACGTACTTACGTGCAGGACTGTATGTGGCGTCCCGGACGGAGCCGCTGCAGGAGATCCGCCGTCTGCCGCGAATGACGCGGCTCAGATACCGAGCGCGCGCCGGGCCCGCTCGAGCAGCACCTCGTCGGGCCCTGGGTCGTCCGCGAGCCCGTCGGTGAGGTGCGTTCCCGAACCCCAGTTGTGGAACGCCAGATCGAGTGCCTCCACCGGCACGCCACAGGCCCCGGCGAGCTCGGCCGCACGTCTCTCGAGCAGCAGCGGATCGGCGATTCCGAGAGCCCGCTTCGCCGCCCAGGTGGTCTCGTTCTCACCGCTCGGGAACAGCTTCCCGGCTCGGAGCTCGTAGACGCCCAGGCGCCCCAGGAGCGTCAGCAGGGCATAGCGAGTGTCGCGGCTGAAACCACGGACACCGCCGAGACGCTCGAACAGACGCTCGAAGCGGCGCTCCGGGGTCCAGGAAGGGTCGCCCATGAATGCCGAGTCGATCGTGCCTTGCCGGGCACCCCAGGCCTCAACTCCGGCAAGCACGCTCTCGCGATTGCCGGAATTGAGGCCTCGGGGCCCGTCCAGAACATGCATGAGCGCGAGGTTCGTCCGGGCTTCGATGTCCCCCGCGGCCGCGATCTCGCGCCAGGCTGGGGATACGTCGTTCACCGGGTCCGCGGCCGCGACCTGCTCCATCAGCGAAAGGCGGGTGGCGGCGAAGGCGATCTCCTCGGCCAGGCGCTCGGCATCCTCGGTTGACTTCAACCCCGGGACCAGTGGTGAGCGGTAGCCGTCCTCGGCACCGCGCGCCATCCGTCGCACACGGACCCCGCGTGTACTTGAGCGTGCCGCTCCCGGCTTCGCTGCGCGTGCAGCGCGTTCGCTGCGGGGGCGCTCCTCAGGCGGCTGCGTCGACTTGGGCGCACTCGAGGACACGACTGGGCGTGCTTCGAAGTGCTGCTCACGCGCACAGATCGTGCAGTTCTGCAGCAGGCGGTTGTGACGGCAGAAGGTCGGCATGTCGCTCACCATCGTGACACGCCCGGGCGCCAAACGGCGACGCCGGCTGCCCCAGGTCTTGGCGGCTCGAACGTGTTGGGAGGTTGCCGGCCCGGGAGGTGCTGGATTCCTGCCGGCTCAGAGGTGCTGGGGGGCCTGGATCCATCCAGGCCCCCCAGCTAGCCAGGGAAGTGGGGGCGCAGTTCCCTGGCTGACTGGGCGAGTGTGTCCCACCCAAGTTCAGGTCGCATAAACCTAGTCCGCAATTTGCGACTTTCCGCCCCTTCCCGAGCATAAGAAGTTCTGCTCGTAGTCGGAAAATAGCGCTAACTAATCGATTCGTGTGCCCGGTCCGGTAAAGAATTGTTCACCGGGCCTCACGGTCCCCGCAGCCTCGGCCTCATGACGCAGCGTGCTATCCGGCTCGCCGCTCCAGGCGCCGATCGAGAGAAGCTCGCGATCCTGATCCATCGGGGTACCGCCGAGGGCCTTGTTGACGACGCGCGCACACTTGCGCCCCTCGGCGATCGCAGTCACCACGAGCGACTGGCCGATGCGTGCATCACCGCAGGCGAATACACCAGCATGCGAGGTCTTGTAGGTCCGCTCGGTGCGGATGTTGCCGCGACGGTCGAGGTCGAGATCCAGGTCGGCGACAAGCCCCTCATGTTCGGGGTGCTCGAAGCCGATCGCAAGCAGAACCAGATCCGCCTCCACGACGAACTCGCTGCCGGGAACCGGCGTGAGGTCGCGGGAGGAGGTGCCGGTGACCTTGCGCGCGTAGACGTGGGTGACCCTGCCGTCCTTGCCGCCAAAGCCCGTCACCTCGGTGCCCCAGCGTCGTTGCCCGCCCTCGTCGAGGGCGTAGGTCGAGAGCGTGCGCTTGGGCGGAAGCGGCCACGGGTGCCGCGGGTCGGACTCCAGCAGCTCCGCGTAAACGTCGAGGATCGTCGCGCTCTCGGCGCCCTCGCGTTGCGCGTTGGAGATGCAATCCATTCCGGTGTCGCCGCCACCGATCACGATCACGCGCTTGCCTGCGGCGGTGATCTCGTGGCTGGGCTCGACCTCACGGAAGGGACGGCCCTCGTGCTTGGCGACCCAGCGGTTGCGCTGGTAGAGGTAGTCCATCGCCAGATGGATACCGCTGTTCTGACGGCCGGGCGCCTCGAGGTCGCGCGAGACGCGGGAGCCGATCGCGATCACGATGGCGTCATGGCGCGCCTGCAGGTCGGCGATCGAGACGTCCGCACCGATGTCGGTGTTGTAGGCGAAGGTGATGCCCTCCTCCTCGAGTACCGCGACGCGCCGATCGATGATCGTCTTCTCGAGTTTGGCGTCCGGCACGCCGAAGCGCATCAGGCCACCAGGACCCTCATCGCGCTCGTAGACGGTGACCAGGTGGCCGATGCGGTTGAGCTCTGCCGCCACGGCCAGGCCTGCCGGTCCGGAACCCACCACCCCGACGGTCTTGCCCGAGCGCCGCGGCGGCGGCTCGGGCACGACCCAGCCCTCGGCAAAGGCGCGTTCGGCGATCGCCATCTCGATCTGCTCGATCGTGACCGGGTCGTCATTGACGGCGAGCACACAGGCGGACTCACACGGCGCCGGGCAGATTCGCCCGGTGAACTCGGGGAAATTGTTGGTCGCGTGCAGCTGATCGATCGCCTCGCGCCACTTCCCGCGGTAGACGAGGTCATTCCAGTCGGGGATCAGGTTGCCCAGCGGACAGCCCTCGTGACAGAAGGGAACTCCGCAGTCCATGCAGCGTGAGCCCTGCCGGCGGAGCTCGGGCTCCTGCTGGAGGCCGAAGTACGGCTTGTAGTCGGCCACGCGCTCCCTGGGCTCGCGCTTGTCGAAGCCGACGCGGTGGAGCTTGAGGAAACCACCGAGCTCACCCATTGCTCGTAACCCCCGCGATCGCGGCCGCTTCGGCCTGCTGCTCGAGCGCGCGCTTGTAATCACGCGGCATGACCTTGACGAAGCGCTCACGCGCGCGCTCCCACTGCGCCAGGATGTTGCGCGCGACCAGCGAGCCGGTGCGCTGCGCGTGCTCCGAGATCAGGGCACGCAGTTCCTCCTCATCGGCGTCCGCGACCGGATCGAGATCGACCAGCTCGGTGTTGCAGCGCCCGGCGAAGCGGTGGTCGGAGTCATACACGTAGGCGATGCCGCCGCTCATGCCGGCCGCGAAGTTACGGCCGGTCGGGCCCAGCACCACGACGCGGCCGCCGGTCATGTACTCGCAGCCATGATCGCCGACGCCCTCGACGACCGCCTCGACACCGGAGTTGCGCACCGCGAAGCGCTCGCCCGCCAGGCCACGGAAGAAGGCCTTGCCCGAGGTCGCGCCATAGAGCACTGTGTTGCCGACGAGCATGTTCTCCTCGGCCCGGAACAGGGCGGCCTCGGGCGGGCGCACCGTGAGGATGCCGCCCGACATGCCCTTGCCCGCATAGTCGTTGGTCTCGCCGCGCAGTGACAGCGTCACGCCGGCTGCGAGCCAGGCACCGAAGCTCTGGCCGGCCGAGCCCGTGAACGCGATCTCGATCGTGCCGTCGGGCAGGCCGGTGGCGCCGAAGCGCCTGGCGATCTCGCCCGAGAGGATTCCGCCGACCGTGCGGTTGACATTGCGCACGGCGATCGGCCCGAGCTTCACCGGCTCCCGGTTCTCTAGCGCCGGCGAGCACTGGCGTACCAGGCCCCAGTCGAGCGCGTCATCGAGCACGGGCTCGGCGCCACGCGTGCGGCGGCGCTGGACGTCGGCGGGCACGTCGGGAGTGCTCAGCACCATCGTGAGGTCCACCTTCTCCGCCTTCCAGTGCTCGATCGCGTCCCGCGTGTCGAGCAGATCTGCGCGCCCGATCAAATCCTCGAAGCGGCGGATACCGAGCTTCGACATCAGCCTGCGCGTCTCTTCGGCGACGCTCATGAGGTAGTTGACGACGTGGTCAGGAGTGCCGCGGAAGCGCGCCCGCAATACCGGATCCTGCGTGGCCACGCCCACCGGGCAGGTGTTCAGGTGGCAGACCCGCATCATGATGCAGCCCATCGCGATCAGCGGGGCTGTCGAGAAGCCGAACTCGTCGGCGCCCAGCAACGCCGCGACGATCACGTCGCGCCCGGTCTTCATCTGCCCGTCGACCTCGACCGTCACGCGACTGCGCAGGTCGTTGAGCATCAGCGTCTGCTGGGTCTCGGCAAGACCGATCTCCCAGGGCAGGCCGGCGCCGTGGATCGACGACTGGGGGGAGGCACCGGTGCCGCCCTCGCCGCCGGAGATCGTGATGTGGTCGGCGTTGGCCTTGGCCACGCCGGAGGCGACCGTGCCGACGCCCACCTCGCTGACCAGCTTGACCGAGACGCTCGCGCTCGGGTTCGCGCAACGCAGGTCATAGATCAGCTGCTTGAGGTCCTCGATCGAGTAGATGTCGTGGTGGGGCGGCGGCGAGATCAGGCCCACGCCCTCGGTCGAATGGCGGATCTTGGCGATGTAGGCGTCGACCTTGTGGCCGGGCAGCTGGCCGCCCTCGCCGGGCTTGGCGCCCTGGGCCATCTTGATCTGCAGCTGGTCGGCGTTTACCAGGTAATGCGTCGTCACGCCAAAGCGGCCGGAGGCGACTTGCTTGATCTTCGAGCGGCGGTCATCGCCGTTGGCGTCCGGCGTGAAGCGGGCGGGATCCTCGCCGCCCTCGCCGGTGTTGGACTTGCCGCCAAGACGGTTCATCGCGATCGCGAGGGTCTCGTGCGCCTCGCGGCTGAGCGCGCCGAGCGACATCGCCCCGGTCGTGAAGCGCTTCACGATCTGCGTGGCCGGCTCGACCTGATCGAGCGGGACCGGCTCCGGCAGCGTCTTGAACCTCAGCAGCCCGCGCAGCGTCGAGCGTGCCGCCGACTCATCGTTGACGAGCCGCGCGAACTCCTCGTAGGTTTGCCAGCTCTCACCGGTCTCGCCGCGCACCGCGTGCTGGAGCTTGGCGACCGTGTCCGGGTTCCAATTGTGCAGCTCGCCGTCACGACGCCACTGCAGGACGCCACCGACCGGAAGCAGGACGCGATCGGTGCGCGGGTAGGCGCGGAAGTGCCGCTCCAGCGCCTCGACCGCGAGATCTTGGAGGCCGATGCCGCCGATCCGCGAGGCGGTGCCTGTGAAGTGCCGGTCGATCAGCTCGTGGTCGAGTCCGACCGCCTCGAAGATCTGCGCACCGCAGTAGGACTGGATCGCCGAGATTCCCATCTTCGAGATCGTCTTCAGCAGGCCCTTGCCGATTGCCTTGACGATCCGCTTCTCCGCCTCGTCGCGATCGAGGTCCTCGGGCAGCAGCGAGCGGTCCGCGAGCTCATCGAGCGACTCGAACATCACGTACGGGTTGATCGCCGAGGCGCCGAAGCCGATCAGCGTCGCCATGTCGTGGATCTGGCGCGGCTCTCCGGACTCGATCACGAGGCCGGTGCTGAGACGTGTGCCGCGGCGCACCAGGTGCTGGTGCACGGCCGCCACCGCCAGCAGAGACGGCATCGCGACGCGCTCGGCGCCGAGATTGCGATCCGACAGGATCAGGATGTTGGCGCCGTTGTCGACGTAGCGGGCGGCCTCTTCGCAGAGCGCCTCGAGGCGCTCCGGCATGCCTTCGGCGCCGCGCTCGATCGGCCAGGTGATGTCGAGCGTGGCGGCATCGAAGATCTCGTGGGAGACCTGGCGCAGCCTCTCAAGCTCGTGGTTGCGCAGGATCGGCTGATCCATGACCAGCTGGTGAGCCTGCTCGGCGACCTCGCCCAGCAGGTTGCGTTCGCGGCCAACACCCACCTGCAGGCTCATCACGACCTGTTCGCGGATCGGATCGATCGGCGGGTTGGTCACCTGCGCGAAGAGCTGCTTGAAGTACGTGAATAGCGGCGGCTGGCGATCGGACAGCACGGCCAGCGCGGCGTCGTTGCCCATCGAGGCGACCGGCTCCTCAGCCTTGGCCGCCATCGGGGCGATTACAAGTTTGAGGTCCTCCTGCGAGTAGCCGAAGGCCAGCTGCTTGGAGCGCAACGGCTCGATTCGTGGGGTCTGCGGATCGCGCTCGGGCAGATCGTCGATGTGCACGACCGCCTGCTGGTACCAGTCGCCGTAGGGCTGGCGGCGCGCCACCTGGCGCTTGACCTCTTCGTCGTCGATGATCTTGCCCTGCTCGAGGTCGAGCAGGAACATCTTGCCGGGCGCCAGACGGCCCTTGCGCTGGATGTGCTCGGGCGCGACCGTGAGCACGCCGGCCTCCGAGGCGAGCACCACATAGCCCTCGGTGTCCTGGATCCAGCGACCTGGACGCAGCCCGTTGCGATCGAGCGTGGCACCGGCGATCTTGCCGTCGGTGAAGACCACCGCCGCCGGTCCGTCCCAGGGCTCGAGCAGACACGAGTGGAAGTCGTAGAAGCCCTTGACGTCGGGATCGAGATCCTTACGGGTGCGGTAGGCCTCGGGGATCATCATCATCATCGCGTGTGGGATCGAGCGGCCGCTCAGCACGAGCAGCTCGAGCACGTTGTCGAGCGTCGCCGAGTCCGAGACGTCGGGCTGGATCACGGGCATGACGCGCGCGAGGTCGTCGCCGAACAGCTCCGAGGAGAGTTGTGACTCACGTGCACGCATCCAGTTGGCGTTGCCGCGCAGGGTGTTGATCTCGCCGTTGTGGGCGGTCATCCGGAACGGGTGCGCCAGCGTCCAGCTTGGGAAGGTGTTGGTGCTGAAGCGGGAGTGCACGAGCGCCAGGCGGCTGGCCAGCCGCGGGTCGCGCAGGTCGGTGTAGTAGCGCGGCAGCTGCGGTGCCGTCAGCATGCCCTTGTAGACCAGCGTGCGTGAGGAGAAGCTCGGGATCGCGAGCTCGCTGCCGGCCTCGATCTCGATCAGGCGGCGGATCACGTACAGCTTGCGCTCGAAGGCGTCCTGATCGGCCAGGTCGTCGGAGGCGCCGACCAGCAGCTGACGGATGAAGGGCTGCGAGGCCCGCGCCGTATCGCCGGCGTAGCGGTCGTCGGTGGGCACGTCGCGCCACCAGATCACCCGCTGCCCCTCGGCCTCGACCGTGTTCTCGATCATCTGTTCGATCTGCGCGCGGCGCTCGTGATCGGTTGGCAGGAACACCACAGCGACGGCGTAGCGGCCGGCGGGCGGCAGCTCGACTCCGGCGACAGCTCCGCGGAAGAAGGCGTCGGGAATCTGCAGGAGGATGCCCGCGCCGTCGCCGGTGTTCGGGTCAGCGCCCGCCGCGCCGCGATGCTCGAGGTTGCCGAGCGCTTCGAGACCCTTCTCGATGACTGCGTGGGTCGCCTCGCCCCAGAGCTTGGCGACCAGCGCGAGGCCACAGGCGTCGTGTTCAGTGGTTGGGTCGTAGAGGCCATTCGGCCCCGGAGCTGCGGGTACGTGGTTCATATGGGAGAGGGCGCCCGCGAGGGACGGGCGAAGAGGGAGGGAGGGCAGGGAGCCTGCCGTTAACAAATTACCGGGTTTAACGCTCGGGCCAAAGCCAACCGGACAGCGGGAAGCGGGTCACGCTGCCCGAGCACCGGGATACTATCGGCCCGCTCGATCTCACATTTGCGTCCGCTCGAGCGTTCAGAGACCAATGGATCTGCCCCCATTCCAGACGCTGCTTGACCGCTACAGCCACGACGTGCACCGCTTCCTGGTCGCGAACGTCGGCCACACCGATGCCGATGACTGCTATCAGGAGACCTGGATCGCGGCGTTGCGGGCGTATCCCGGCCTGCAGAACGCCGCCAACCTTCGCGGCTGGCTGCTGACGATCGCATCGCGTAAGGCGATCGACGCCCACCGCGTGCGCGGGCGCCAGGCGATGCCGATGGCCGAGCCTCCCGAGCCGGCCGAGCCCTCCGAGGCGGGTTTCACGCCCAAGGAGGACGCTGCGGAGCTCTGGGCCGCGGTCGGTGCCCTGCCGGCCAAGCAACGGGCGGCCGTCGTGCTGCGGTATCTGCTGGACGCCGAGTACCCGACGGTCGCGGCGACGATGGGAATCAGCGAGGCGGCCGCGCGGCGCAACGTGCATGAGGGGCTCAAACGACTGCGAGAGGAGCATGGCCATGAGTGGCCCGCCTGACCTCACCGAGGCATTCGAGCGCTCGGGCCTGATCGACGTCTCATACGTCGTCGACGATTCGCCCGTCGGCAGGCTGCTGCTCGCCGCCACCGGCGAGGGCCTTGTCTGCCTGCACTACGTCAATCACGACCAGGACCTGGAGCGGTCGCTCGAGCAGCTGGCTGCGCGGATCTCGCCGCGTGTCGTGCGCGCGCCGCGACGCCTGGACGCGCCACGCCGTGAGCTCGAGGAGTTCTTCGGCGGGCAGCGCCGGGGCTTCGACATCCCGCTCGACTACGCATTGGTCAAGCCGGGCTTCACTCGGCGGGTGCTCGAGCAAACCGCTCAGATCCCGTTTGGCCAGACCTTGACCTACAAGGGAGTCGCGGGGATGGCCGGAAACGATCGGGCCTTCCGCGCTGCCGGCACTGCGCTCGGCTCCAACCCGCTTCCGATCGTCGTGCCATGCCATCGCGTACTGCACGCGAGCGGCGGCCTCGGTGGCTACACCGGCGGCCTCGACATCAAGCGCAAGCTGCTTGCGATCGAGGGCGTCCTGCCCGAGCCCCTCGGGGATTGAGAGGACGGCCGGCGCGCCCCCGGCATGCGCCGGCCGTCCAACGCCCCCGAGTCCTGGCAGGCACCCCCCTGCCCAGGCCCCCGTAGATGAGACCCGACTGTGTCTGGCAACCCGGTCTCCTGGCGATATGAAGCCATAGCCCACGCGCGAGCACATCGGGTACCCCCCCCTTAACTTTGCAAAGCGCCTGGTTTCAAGGGCCTTCACTGCCTTCACGCCCAGAGGCAGCTGTGCTCAGGTGCTCACGAGCGAGCCGTCGGCCTGCAACCGCTCGCCGAGCCGCTCGCGCGCCTGCTGTCCGCTGAGGCCGAGCTTCTGGTAGATGTGCGCGAGGTGCGTACCGACGGTCTTGGTCGTCACGAACAGCGCCTGTGCGATCTCACGGTTCTGCATGCCGGCGGCGGCCAACTCGGCGACGCGACGCTCCGATGGCGTCAGCGCGTCCGGACCCGCCAGCTGGTCTCGGCGCGGACGCGCGCCCGCGACGATCAGCTCCTGATGCGCGATCTCCGCCAGCGCGACGGCGCCGCAGCGCTGCGCCAGCGCAAGGCCCTCGCGCAGCGGCTCGCGGGCGTCGCTGCGCCTACCCGAGCGTCGCAGCGAACCGCCAAGCTCGACCAGCGAGTGAGCGAGCTCGAGCCGGGCCGGAGACCGGCGCAGCAGTGCCACCGATTCGGCCAGCTCCGCGATTCCCTGCTTGCCGCCCAGCACCCGCGCATGAGCGCGTAGCGCGACACCGATGCCGCGAGGTTGACCCAGCTCGCGCGCGCGTTGCAGCCCGTTGCCGGCCAATTCCAGTGCCTGGGCCTGATCGCCCGCCGCCACGATTGTCGCCAGCGTCGAGCGCCACGGCAGGAAGCTGGGGTTGTTCACGATCACGTTCTCACCGGTGAGCCAGAGATCGCGGATCGCGCCTTCGCGGTCCCCGAGCGCCGCGCGCACGCGGGCGCGGGCGAGCAGTGCGTGCAGCGCCGCCGCGGTTCCCACGGCCTGTTCCAGTGGCGCCGACTCGATCAGCTCCGAGGCCGCCTCGAGCTGCCCCCGCTCGCGCAGCGCGTCGCACAGGCAGGCGACCATCCAGATCTCGAGCCAACTTGCATCGATCCGGCGGGCGAGCTCCAGCGCTTCGCGGGCGTCCTCGGCGGCCGTCGTCAGCTCACCCCGCCGGAGCCGCAGGAACGCGCCCCAGGCGAGGTCGACCAGGTGCGAGATGATCGAGCCGCGTGCGCGCGCATCGGCACGGATGTCGGCCAATAGCGCCTCCGCGCGCTCCACCTCGTCGCTCAGGATCAGCACGATCGCGGCATAGATCACGACCGGCGAGCCGCCGGTCTGCTGGGCGACGAAGCGGCCACCGTCGAGCCCCTCCTCGAGGCGATCCCACCAGCGCACCTCCACTCCCTCGGTCTGCGCCGACCAGCAGGCGTCGAAGATCTTCAGGCCACGGCCAAATGATCCGGCGGCATCCGCGAGCGCCCGCAGGTGCTCGCGATGCTCAGACACCTTCGAAACCAACCGCACGTCGACGGAGGCTGTCGCGATCCGCAGCGTCTCGAGCGTCGCCATCAGCCGTGGATCCAGGTCGGGCCCCAGGCCCTCCAGCACCCGGGTGAGCATCGCGTAGGCCTCCTGCGACCGGCCGCCGCCCCAGACCAGCACCTCGCCGAGCGCCGTGGCCACCGCGACGCGCGTTGCAGGCTGCTCGGCAACGGCCAGTGCCTCGCTCAGATGCTCGACGCAGGCCGCGTCGTGCGCGAGTGCCTCCATCTGCCCCAGGCTTCCCAGCACGCCGCCGCGTAACTCGCGTTCCGGCGGCTCGGTCAGCGCCCGGCGCAGCAGCGCGATCGCGGCGTCAAGGTCGCCGCCGGCGTGGGCCGCCTCGGCCGCGTTCATAAGCAGCCGGACGACCTCCCGGTCGCCGCTCGGAGACGCGCGCAGCAGGTGCGACCCGACGGCCAGCGCTGAGCCGCCCGCATCCGCCAGTGTCAACGCTGCGCGACGGTGGTCGTCTGCCCGCCGGGCCGGCGGGATCTGCTCGTACACGGCCAGCCGCAGCAACGGGTGCACGAAGGTGAGCGGCTCCTCGGTGAGGATCCCGACGGAGTGCAGCTGATCGGCGGCGTTGACGGCGTCCGTCGGCTCGATCCGGGCCAGGGCCGCGGCCTCGCGCACGCCGGCGTGCTCGAGCACCGATACCGCCTGCGCCAGCGCAACCGCGTCGCTGCCGAGTCGCTCGAGCCGGCCGAGCACGACGCGTCTGACCGCTTCGGGGCTCACCTGGTCGACACGCGCGGCGTTTGCGACCGACGCCGGGAGCTCGCGCGCCTGCAGGTCGGCGAGCAGTTCGCCGAGCAGGAACGGGTTACCGCCGGTCGCGCGTGCGCAGGCGTCGCAGAACTCAGCCACGGCCTGACCGCCGAAGCGGTCACGCACGAGCACGGCCACCCCCTCCCCGCTGAGCGCTGCCGGGGCGATGATCGTTGCGTCCTCGGTGCCGCGCAGGGCCTGCAGCAATTCATCGGCGGCGGTGGTCTCGGCGCGCCTGATCGTCAGCGCCAGCAGCACCGGCAGCTCCTGACAACGGGCGGCGAGATACACCAGGCACTGCAGCGAGGAGCGGTCGGCGAACTGGGCGTCGTCGATCGCAAGCAGCAGCGGCTCACCGTCAGCGAGGTTGGCGGTCAGCCAGTAGAGCCCGTGGCTGAGCGTGAAGCCGATATCGGGCGCCGGCCGTGAGGTGGCGTCGGGCTGCTCGGCGATGCGGTCATCACGGCGGCGGTCAAGGCCCAGCAGCGGACGGGTGAAGCTGGCGGCGCCGGCCAACAGCTGCTCCTGTCGCCGGGGCTCGGCCCGTGCCACCGGCACCTCGAAGAGCTGCCTCGCGACGCCGAAGGCAAACTCCCGCTCGAGCTCGTTGCCCCGTGCCGAGAGCACCTGCAGACCGGCCTGCGCGGCGGCGCTGCGCGCCTGCGCGAGCAGCGCGCTCTTGCCGATCCCAGCTGGTCCTTCAATGATGATGATCCTGCCACTGCCGCGGCTCGCGTCAGCGATCGCCGACTGCAGCAGCTCAAGCTCTTCGGCACGCTCAAGCAGCAACTGGACAGCTCCCGGATTGTCAGACATGCGGGAGGATATGGGCTCTCGGGCGCTAGCGCACCCCAGTGCTCAGTCCAGACCTCTATCCGTCTTCGGATGTGGGTTGGCGGCTCGCTCATCGAAGCTCACATCGACGTGCTCGGTAGCGTCGCGCTCCTCGATCTTCGCCAGCGCTTCATACGTCTCCAGATCGGCAGACAACCGCGGGAGCCCGATCAGCGAACGTGGCCATAGGCCGCGCTCGAGCACAACGTTCAGCTCCGCGGCGTAGAGCGTGATCTGGGCGCCGAGATGCAGCCAGATCAGCAGCGCGATGACGGTGCCGATGGTCGCGTAGGCGGGCGACATGTGTTTGGTCACATGACTGAGGTAGAGACCCCCGATCGCCTGCAGGATCGTCCACAGGACGGCGGCGACCGCGACGCCGATCAGCAGCTTCTTGGTCGGTACCTCGCTCGCGGTCATCAGCCGGAACGAGGTCAGGTATAGGGCGCAGTTGGCGATCAGCGAGACAACGATCCCGGCGATCTTTGTGCCCACCCCACCGAGGCCGCCGCTCACCAACCCGGATGCGCCGGTCGCGATAATGAACATCAAACCGACCGCGATCAGCAGACCAATCCCCCGGAGCTTCGACTGTACGAAGTTGGGCCGCGATTTCTGCGGCACCGCCCAGACCGTGTCGAGCGCGGTCTGCGCGGCGCTCGTGACCCCGAGCCCGGACCAGAAGGCGCCGACCAGGCCGATGATCAGGCCGAGGATGTGGCCGTGCAATGCGCTGAAGTCGAGGACCTTGCTGACCGCCGGGAAGTTGGCGCTGACGGACTGCTCGATCGAGTGCAGCGTCGCCGGATTGTGCTGGAGCACGTATCCGAGCACGGTCACGAACACGAGCAGCAGTGGGAAGATCGAGAAGAACGCGTAGTAGGCGACAAGTGCCGCCAGGTTGCCGGCACTGTCGTTACCGAACTTCTTGATCACGGCCAGCGGTATTGCCAGCGCCGGATGGCGCTGCTGGAAGCGGTCGAAGGCCCTGATCGGTGCGAGCGGATCCATCTGAGATCGGTCTTACCCAGATGTGCGGGACCTGCTTGCGCTGGTAGAGGAATTAGGTTTCGGATTTGACGAGTGGCTGGTAAGACGTATTGACTCAACCGCGGGTCGTGAGCTCCAGCGGATGGGAGCAGAGCCCGCCCTGCGCCGGGCAGCCGTCGCAGACCCGGCGCCCGGGCGTCGCGCTCACGCGAAAGTCCCCGCTGAGCGGGCCGGCCACGCGCTCGGCGAGCTGAGCCTCGAGGCTCGCTATCTCGGCCGCGCCGAACCTCGCCCAGACCGGATCCTCGGGCGCTTCCAGGAACAGGTGTCCCACTTCGACGCTGGGCGCACCCAGCTTGAGTGCGCCCAGCGCGTAGATCAGGCGCTGGGTGAGGTAGCGCTCCGCCACGACCGTCGCCGGGTCAGCACCCGCAAGGCGATCGCTCTTGTAGTCGAGCACCAGCAGCCTGCCGGGACCGTCCTGGGCGATCACGTCGAACACACCGGTGATCAGCGTCTCGCCCACCGGGAAGGAGAAGCGCTGCTCGCGACTGACCGCGCTGAGGCCGGCGAGCCGCGCGAAGGTGGAGCTGCCGATCAGCCCTGCGAGAAGCCCGCGCACATCGGTCGGCATCGCCTCGCGCAGCGAGGGGTTGCGGAGATCCATGCCCGCCAGCACCTGATGCAACAGCGTTCCCCGCTGCGCGGCGGTGAGACCACCGCGCAGCGGTGGCGAGCCGGTCAGCGGGGCGGCTCCCAGTGGTGGCCGCTCGCCGTCCCCGCCGGCGGGCGGCGGCTCGGGGTTGGGCAGGTCGGGCAGGCCGAGCACGCGCTGGGCGTAGAAGCGGTAGCCGCACTGCTCGTAGGTGGCGAGCGCGGTGTAGGAGAGTGAGCGTGGCTGCGGCCTGTCCGCCCCGGATGGCTCCGGGACCGCTGACCGCTTCTGGACCGCTGACTGCTCGGTGCCAGGGAGGGGTTTTT
>DASZMI010000019.1:0-21838 GCA_035551915.1 Solirubrobacteraceae bacterium
GGCAGATACTGGTGGTATCTGCCGCGAAGCGGGTGGCGCCACGCGCGTCCAGACGCCGCGAGACGGCCACGAATTTACGGATCGGGACACTAGGCGAAGACTTCTAGTGACCCGGGAGCCGTCACGCTCGAGCTGAGGACCGGTGCGGCTGAACCGCCCGATGTCTGAGCAAGCGCGGCCTGGACCGCGGCCGTTCCGGCCTGGGTCCCCTGAACGACGGCCAGCGCCGCCACAGCGGACATGTCTCCCAATGCACCAATTGGTTGTGTGCTCATGCCGTGAGTTTCTACGCCCCGGTGGGGGTCACTCAAGCGCGCTGGACGAAAAGGCAGGCGTGCGCTCGCGGCTGCCGCGCAGCTCGTACGCGACGAAGCCAGCTCCGGCCAGCAGCACCGCCGGGAGCGTCCAGCCCAGTGCGGTGGTGCTCAGGCCGACGTACTTCAGGCCCGAGGCCAGGATGACGAAGGCGATCACAGGACGGATGTAGCGGTCAGGAACGCTCGATGAGAGCAACGAGCCGATGAACACCGCCGGGACCGAGCCGATGATGAGCGAGGTCGTCAGGCCGAACTGCACCTTGCCGAAGATCAGCGCTCCGATCGCCGCGGCGAGCGTCAGCGGCACCGCCTGGGTCAGGTCCGTGCCGACGAGCTGCTTGGCGCTGATCGACGGATACACGAACAGCAGCAGCACGATCATCAGCGAGCCGGCGCCGACCGAGGTCATGCCGACGATCACGCCGCCGACGATGCCGATCAGAATCGTCACCAGCGGACGCGGCACGATCTCATGGATCTGCTCGGTGCGATTCTCGCCCGACCGGCGATCGAGCGCGTAACGCAGCGCCATGGCGGCGGCACCGATCAGCAGCGCCGTTCCCAGGATCAGCTCGATGTTCTTGACATCGCTCTTGGAGTCGCCCATCAGGTGCAGCAGGTAGGAGCCGACGATCGCCGCCGGCACGGAGCCCGACGCCATCAGCACCACGAGCTTGCGGTTCACCGTCCCGGCGCGCATGTGCACGCCGGCGCCGATCGGTCGCATCACCACCGAGGCGACCAGATCGCTGGAGATCGCCGCCGTCGGCGTGACGCCGAACAGCAGGATCAGCATCGGCGTCATCAGGGCGCCGCCGCCGGCACCGGTCATGCCGACGAGCAGCCCGATGATGGCACTTCCGAGAACGATGTAGGGGTCGATATGCATGTGAGCTCAGCGGCACCCAAGGCGGCTATCCCCGCATCTTACTACACAAAGCCGATTGGCTTGCGTAATTCGGTTGACTTTCGGGTGTTACGCCACGCCGAACTGCCTTTTCGGCGCGCACCCGCTAGCGTTCCGCCCGTGCCCGAACCACGCTTCCGCCTGGTCTGTGTTCCCTCCGCGCTCGCCGGTACGCCGACGGGTTGGGCACGTGACATGCTCGAAGAGGGCGAGGTGGCGCTGCTCGCCTCGGATGGACTCGACGTGATCAACCAGGTGGCGCAGGATCTCGGGCAGATCACGATCACGCTGGTGCGGGCCGAGCACAGCCGCGAGCGGCAGGACGCCACCGTGATGGCCTACGCGGAGCCGCTCCCGCTGGTATGGGTCGCGCACGAGTTCAGCGCCGAGGTCAAGCGCTGGGCGCACGAGCGCGGAGCGATGACGCTGCTCAGCGAGGCCAGCGGGCAGCCGCTGGGCGATGGGGAACGCCGGCGGATCGATCGCTTCCTCGCGATCCTCGGACGTCAGTCCGAGTAGCGCCACATCGATCGGATCCGAAGCCTGAGCGGCTGGGCAGCTTCAGATGATCTCGAAGCTGAAGCCCTCGAACAGGCCGGTCTCGATCACGCCCGGGAGCGCCTTCAGCTGGGCGTGCAGGCCGTCTGGGATCTGATCGAACCAGGCGTCGATCACGAGGTTGCCCCACTCGGTGACGATCGGCCCGTCCTTGCCACCACCTGCCAGCCGCAGGCTCCAGCGCGAGCTGCCGTGGGCATCGAGCGCGCGCCCGACGAGATCCACGGCATGGCGGTCCACCTCGATCGGGATCGGGAAGCCCTGCCCCAGACGCTCGACGTGCTTGGTCGGGTCGATCGCCAGGTACATCTTCTGGCAGGTGCTCCAGAGGATCTTCTCCATGAACATGGCGCCGCCGCGCCCCTTGATCAGGCGTCCGCGCGGGTCCACCTCATCAGCGCCATCGACGCCCCACTCCGGCCGCACCGAGCCCAGCGGCACGGTCGGGATGCCCAGCGTGTAGGCGGCGGTCTCGGTCTCATATGAGGTGGTTGCGATCCGGATCGCGAGCGACTCGCGCCGCACGCGCTCGCCAATCGCGTAAAGCGCCAGATAGGTGGCCGACCCGGAACCGATTCCGATCAGCGAGCGGTCGGTCACTCGGGCAGCGATCCGCTGTGCGGCGGCCAGCTTGTCCGTGAAGTTGGTGACGTTCGCGGGCCAGTGCAGTGCCGCTGACGCGAACCACTCGCTGGGCTGTTCGTTGCCGGTCGACACGGTCCGCGGGAGCCTACCGACTGCCGCCGCCGATCCTATGCCGCACGGCGCTGGCTCGTGCCGTGGAGCCGGCGCTTGGCCGAGAGCAGCCGCTCATCGGCGGTACGCAGGAGCGACTCGATCGTGCTGCCGTCCTCGGGGAAGACCGCGACCCCGATGCTGGTCCGCAGCTCTTCGTGTCCACGCGAGGCGTGGGCCACGGCTCCAACGATCTTGTCCGCGAGCGGCCGCGGGTTTGCGGTAGCCGGGGCGATCACGCAGAACTCGTCGCCGCCGAGGCGGGCAACCGTGTCCTGTGAGCGCAACGCCTGCTTGAGCCCGCTGCCCACGTCACAGAGCATCTCGTCTCCGGCCGCATGCCCGAAGCGGTCGTTCAGGAGCTTGAAGCCGTCGAGGTCCAGCATCACGACGACGAAGCGTTCATCCGCACGGTGATGGCGTGCGATCTCGTGGTCGGCCACAGACATAACTAGCCGCCGGTTGGCGAGCCCGGTCAGCGGATCGCTGTAGGCGATGTGTTCCATCGCGTCGCGCTCGCGCCGCAGCCTGCGGCCCAACTCGTGCAGGACCGCCACGCTTCCCGCGGGAACAAGCACGACGAGCCAGAGCGACGGCAGCGTGCCGCCCGTCACCGTCGTGGCGACCGTGGCGTCGACGGTCAGCACCGGGGCGGCGCAGGCGAGCGTGCTCCATCCGCCCGAGCCGATCGATGCGGCGAGCATCACCCCGGGCAATCCGATCCAGAATCCGCCCGGACCGCCGATCACCCCCGCGAGCAGCCCGACGAGCGCGGCGATCACGGCGACACGCAGCGGCGCAGGCGCAACCCTGCGAGGACCGCGGGATCGGCTCACACGCACATCAGCGTCCACGCGCTTGCGCAGCATCGCCAGGTAGTTTGGTCAGCGGCTCGGACGAAACGCGCAAGAATCGCAGCCGCGCCGGCCCAGATCCGGGTCAGCTCTTCTGGCTAACGAGGATCACCCCGTACACCACGGCCACGAGGCAGAGCGCCAGGGCGACGATCGCCCCCGCCGTGTAGGCGGCCGCCATGCCGGCGCGGCTCGTGCGGCGCAGCTCGCCGGCGCGGATCAGGCCGACGACGGCCCCCGAGAACGCCACCGACACGACCACGCTGGCGACGATCGAGGACCAGACCACGCGCAGCAGATCTGCGGCCGTCCCGGCGGCGAAGGTCGTCATGTGGGCGTGACCTCAGCGAGCGAGGGATCGACCTCCGTCGGCATCGGGCCGTGGCCCCGCGCTCCGCGTGCCTTCAGGAATACCGCGGTGAGCGCGATCACGAGCACGACACTGAGCACGAGCGGCCCGGCATCGCCGCTACCGAAGAGGTGAACGACCGCATAGACGACCGCCGACACGCCGGCGGCGCACGGCAGCGTCAGCACCCAAGCGATCACGATCTCCCCGGCAACGCCCCAGCGTACGGCTGACAGGCGCTTGCCGGCACCGGCACCGGCGATCCCACCGGAGATCACGTGGGTGGTCGAGAGCGGGTAGCCACCGCTCGATGCGGCGAGGATCACGGCGGCGCCGGCCGTCTGGGCGACGAACCCCTGCGCCGGATCCATGCTGATGATCTTAGTGCCCATCGTCTTGATGATCCGCCAGCCGCCGGTGAAGGTGCCCAACGAGATCGCGGTCGCCGCCGCGATCACCACCCAGACCGGCACGTGGAAGTTCGCGGCGCTGAGCTTGCCGCTCGCGACCAGCGCGAGCGTGATCAAGCCCATCGTCTTCTGCGCGTCGTTGGTCCCGTGTGAGAGCGCGAGCATCCCGCCGGAGACGACCTGACCGAGTTTGAAACCACGGCTGACACCGCCCGGCCTGACCGAACGCACGATCCGGTACACGAAGCTCACCGCCAGCCAGGCGGCGCCGAACGCCACCAGGGGAGAGACGACGGCCGGGAGCACGAGCTTGTCGAGGATGCCGCTGCCGCTGGCCGCGCTCCAGCCCTTGGCGGCGATCACCGACCCGACGAGGCCGCCGATCAGCGCGTGCGAGGAGCTCGACGGCAGACCCACGTACCAGGTCATCAGGTTCCAGGTGATCGCTCCGAGCAGGCCGGCGTACACGACCGTGCTGGTGACGGCATGGGTGTCGACGAAGCCCTTGCCGACCGTGTCCGCCACCTTCAGCGAGACAAAGGCACCGACGAAGTTGAGCACCGACGCGATCGCGATCGCACGGCGCGGGCCAATCGCCCGCGTCGAGATCGACGTGGCCACGACGTTGGCGGTGTCGTGGAAGCCGTTGGTGAAGTCGAACGCGAGCGCGGTCGCGACGACGATCACAAGGATGACGTCGACGCTCATGCGTTCTTGATGACGACGCCCGCGAGCACGTAGGCGGCGCGCTCGGTCGAATCGATCGCATCCTCCAGGCGCTCGAAGATGTCCTTCCAGCGAATCACGACCATCGGGTCGATGCCGTCCTCGAACAGTGAGGCGATCGCATCGCGCACGAGCCGATCGCCCTCGTTCTCAAGCCGGTGAACCTCGACCACGTGCTGCGAGATGTCCTCGAAGCGCCCGACCTTGTGCACCGCCCGACAGAGCTCGCGTGCGGCGTCCCTCAGCACCTGCGCGAGCGCGTCGGCCTGGATCATCGGTGCTTCGACCGAATAGAGCTCGAGGAAGGCGGCGACCTCGTCCACGAGGTCGACGATGTCATCCAGCGCCGAGATCAGCGCGAGCAGGTCCTGGTGCTCGATCGGCGTCGAGAGCTCGCGGTTGAGGCGCTGGATCAGCTCGTGGGCGATGTGGTCGCCCCGGTGCTCGCACTCGTTGATGGCCGCCGTCTTCTCACCGCCATCGGGGAAATCCAGCAGCAGCTCGTGCAGCAGCTCGGTCGCCGTGACGACGTTGTCGGCAGCCTGTTCGAGAAGTTCGAAGAAGATGTTGTGCCCGCCGCGCAGCACACGTTCAACGAAGGCCAGCGCGCCGCCTGCCGTCAGGCGCCTGTTTTCAGCCATGAGATTCGCTTACCCATGTGACGACGCGTGCCATGCGCTGCGGGGCAGCACGCCGTGGCCCGGGTGAAGGAGGTGTGAAACCAAGGCAGCGCGCACTGTAGCGGGAGACGAGCTTTCAGGCCTGATGGCGTCCAGCGCCGCTCAAACAACGAGCGGCATTGCCGATATACAGAAGTAATGACCGCCGTTGATCCGAGCCTGTTCGAGATCACCCCCTCGCCGCAGGACCTGCTGGCCGAGGCCCAGATCGGCGCGAACCTGCTGGGCGGCGAGGTTCCGAGCGCCGGCAGCGGGGCGGCCGCGCCTCACGAAAGCCCGGCCGAGCTCGGCGACGACGCACTCGTCGACTTCACCTCCGCGGCCCAGAACTGGTTCAACACCGAACAGCAGGACGGCGTACCCGACAGCGTCATCTCGGTGCAGTCGATGCTCTCGACGCTGGTCGGCTCGATGACCGCAAACGCCACCGAGGCGTTCGCAACCGCGGCCGAGATGGACCCGCACGCCGCGCTCTCGCTGACGCAGGTCTGAGCCGCGGGCGGTCCCGCTGGACCGCCCGCCCCCGGGGCCGCTTCAGCAGCACTGGCGCCGCCTCCGGGTGGCTCAGCCGAGCGCGACCTCGCCACCGAAACGTCCGCGGAAGCGCACCGCCCCGGCTACCGCGAGCGCCGCCGCTCCAACCGCCAGCAGGAACGGGCCGCGGACGCCCAGCGGGCCGATCACGGCGCCGGCAAGCGCCGAGCCCGCGGCGACGCCGGCGATCAGGCCGGAGAGCGTCCAGCCAAAGGCCTCGTGCTCGCTGCCGGGGATCATCACGTGCCCGACCAGCGAATACACGCAGGAGAAGGTCGGCGCGACGGCCAGGCCGGCGCAGAAGCTGAAGACCGCGGCCAGCGCGATCGAGCCGGCGAACAGCAGCGGCGCGGTGACCAGGCAGTTGAGCGTCAGCAGCCATGCATAGCGCGAGCCGAGCGCCGATCGCCAGCGCGTCGAGCTGTAGTGGATCCCCCCAGCCATGCTGCCCAGGCTCCAGAGCGCGAGCAGGAAGCCGGACGCCGGGCGCGAGCCGTCGTGCAGCGCAAGCGACGGGATCCCGACCTCGACGGCGCCCAGCGAAAAGCCCATCAGCGCGACCGGCACGAGCAGCCAGCGGAGGTCGACGCTGACGAGCGCCGAGCCGTGGGGCGCCTCTCCGTGCTCGTGCGCGAGCGGGCGATCGAGCAGCGGTGAGCGCATGAACAGCAGCGTCCCGCTGAGCCCGATCACGCCGAGGATCGCGACGGCGAAGGTCGGCGAGGCGACGGTCACGATCACCGTCGTGGCCAGCGGTCCGACGATCCAGATCGTCTCCTGCGCGATCGCCTCCATCGAGTAGGCGGTTTCACGCACGGCGTGATCGTGATAGAGGTCACGGAGCAGCGCGCGGACCACCGGCGCGATCGGTGGCACCAGCGCACCCGCGAGGGTCGCGCAGACGATCAGCACGAGCGCGGGCGCATGGCCCCTGGCCGCCAGCGCGAAGGCCACATACACGCAGGCCTGGAGCGCCGACGCCGGGCCGACCACCATGCGGCGCCCGACGCGGTCGATCAGACGGCCGAGCAGCGGCCCACAGAGCGCGCCCGCCAGCGCACCGGCCCCGACCGCCGCTCCGGCGGCGGCGTAGGAGTGCGTCGCCTGGCGGACGAGCAGCAGCACCGCCAGTGACGACATGCCCTGCGGCATGCGGCCGAGCAGCGCGGTGCTGAGCAGGCGCAGGGCGCCGGGCCGGGCGAGGACCGCCCTGTAGTTGTTGGCCACTCAGGCGGTGACCGGCTTGGACGCGGCGGCGGCGATGACCGCGCGCTCGACGGCGTTGACGTCGCGCACCGCGCCCGTGTCGGCCGAGGTAGCCATCGCCGCGTAGGCGCGCAGCGCCGGCGACACGCTGCGCTCGCGCAGGTTCGGCACGTAGCCGGCAGCGGCCTCGAGCCGCTCGCGCCGCTCGGCAAGTTCCGCCTCGGAGACCTCGAGCGTCAGCTTGCGGGCGGGGATGTCGATCGCGATCGTGTCGCCGTTCTGCACCAGCGCGATCGCGCCGCCGGACGCTGCCTCGGGCGAGACGTGCCCGATCGACAGGCCCGAGGTGCCGCCGGAGAAGCGCCCGTCGGTGATCAGCGCGCAGGCCTTGCCGAGCCCCTTGGCCTTCAGGTAGGAGGTCGGGTAGAGCATCTCCTGCATGCCGGGTCCGCCGCGCGGGCCCTCGTAGCGGATGACGACCACGTCGCCCTCCTTGACGGTGCCGCCGAGGATCGCGTCGACAGCCGCCTCCTGGGACTCGACCACGACCGCGGGGCCACTGAACCTCCAGATCGACTCGTCGACGCCCGCGGTCTTGACGACGGCACCGCGCGCGGCGAGGTTGCCATAGAGGATCGCCAGGCCGCCGTCCTTGGAGTAGGCGTGCTCGACGTCATGGATGCAGCCCTCGGCGGCGTCCGTGTCCAGCGTCTCCCAGCGCTCGGATTGTGAGAACGCCTGCGCGGAGCGCCTGCAACCGGGGGCCGCGTGGAACAGCTCGAGGGCGCGCTCGCTCGGGCGCTCGCCGCGGGTGTCCCAGCTCTCGAGCCATTCGGCCACCCCCGCCGCGTGCACCGTGTGGACATTCTCGCTGAGCAGGCCGGCCCGCCAGAGCTCGCCGAGGATCGCGGGGACCCCGCCGGCACGGTGGACGTCCTCCATCAGGTAGGTCCCGTTCGGCGCGACCTTGCAGATGCAGGGCACGCGCTTTGAGATCTCGTCGATGTCCTTCATCGTGAAGTCGAGCTCGGCCTCCTGGGCGGCGGCGAGGATGTGCAGCACGGTGTTGGTGGAGCCGCCCATGGCGATGTCCAGCGCCATCGCGTTCTCGAAGGCCGCACGCGTCGCCACCGCGCGCGGCAGCACCTTCTCGTCGTCCTGCCCGTAGTAGCGCCGGCAGAGCTCGACCGCGACGCGACCGGCATCCTCGTAGAGCGCGCGACGCGCGGTGTGGGTCGCCAGCGTCGAGCCGTTGCCGGGCAGCGAGAGGCCCAGCGCCTCGGTCAGGCAGTTCATCGAGTTCGCCGTGAACATGCCCGAGCACGAGCCGCAGGTCGGGCAGGCCTGCTCCTCGATGCGCGCGATGTCCTCGTCGGAGACCTTGTCATCGACGGCGTCGGCGATCGCCGTGATCAGGTTCAGCCCCTTGCGAACGGTGCCGTCGACCAGCACGGCCGAGCCGCCCTCCATCGGGCCGCCGGAGACGAACACGGTCGGGATGTTCAGCCGCAGCGCGGCGTTGAGCATGCCCGGCGTGATCTTGTCGCAGTTGGAGATGCAGACCAGAGCGTCGGCGCAGTGCGCGTTGGCCATGTACTCGACGCTGTCGGCGATCAGCTCGCGCGAGGGCAGCGAGTAGAGCATGCCGCCATGGCCCATCGCGATCCCGTCGTCGACGGCGATCGTGTTGAACTCGCGCGGGATCCCCCCGGCGGCGTGGATCGCCTCGGAGACGATCTCACCGACCGGCCCCAGATGTGTATGGCCGGGCACGAACTGCGTGTAGGAGTTGGCGACCGCGATGATCGGCTTGCCGAAATCCTCGCGTGCGACGCCGGCGGCGCGCAGCAGGGCGCGCGCACCGGCCATGTTGCGTCCGCGCGTGACGGTGTTGGACCTGAGCTCTGGCATTACCTCAGGCTACCGACCTCGCGACGCTACCGGCCATCGCGGCTTGTTCCACCGATCACAAGCGTTCTGGCCGTTTGACACGGCCCCGAGATCGCGCCGATTTGCGCATCACTGATGCGGATGCCTGTTGCCTGGCGCAGACGTGCCGGGGCGCTGGCCGGCGTGGCCGTCTGCCTGCTCCCAGCCCCCGCCGCACTCGCAACACCCCGCTCCCGCGCAACCGATCCCCTGCGCGCTGCCGACTCAGGCGGCGCCGGCACGACCGAGCTCTCGCAATCGGCGTACTCGATCGACGAGGACGCCGGCAGCTACCCGATCACGATCGTGCGCAGCACCGACCTCTCCAAGCCGGAGGTCATCTATTACGGGGTCACGATCAAGGGCGCCCAGGCCGGCCACAGCTTCCAGCCGATCGCCAACACACGCGCCGTGATCCCCGCCGGCGAGCGCAGCCTCAGCTTCCGCGTGACGGTCGACGACCAGGGGATCAGCGGCCCCACCCGCTACGCGACCGCTTACATCTTCGGGCCCAGCCTGGGCACGCTCGGCGATCCCAGCAGAGCGACGCTGGACCTCTTGCAGCACGATCCCCTCCAGCACCGCGACCGGCAGAATCCGCTCGGCTACGCGCGCACGCCGACAGATGGCGATCCGCTGCAGTTCGTGCGCTGGTACGTGTTCGGGGAGAGCGTCGCCCCCGGGCAGCTCGCCGTCCGCTACGCCGGCTCGAACCCGGCCCGGGCTCGCGCGCTACACCGGCTGGCCTACAGCCCCGGCTCGTGGAGCTACCGCTTCTGGATGTGGAACCAGCCGGCCGCTGCGCTGGCCAGGAACGTCGAGCTCTACCTCGCAGACGCCGAGCACCGCCAGCCCGACACCACCGTGCCGCTCAGCACCTACTCGCTGATCCACGGCAACTGCGAGGACCCACGCAGCATCAGGCGCACCTTCCGGCGCTGGATCAGGCAGCTGGCACGCGGCATCGGCAACTTCCGCGTCGTGCTCTACCTCGAGATCGACTCCGTGCTCGAGACGCACTGCATAGACGCCGGCCAGCTGCAGGTCCGGCTCAGGGACGAGCTCGCCTACGCGGTGCACGTGCTGGCGCGCGACCCTCACGTGCTGGTCTACGTCGACGCCGGCGCGCCAGGGGTCTACAACTCGGTGCCCCGGACGGCTCGCTACCTGCGCGAGGCCGACATCGGCGAGGCGGCCGGGTTCTTCGTCAACGCCACCCACTACAACTGGCTGACCGATGACATCCACTGGGGCCAGCAGATCGCCCAGCGGCTAGGCGGCGCGCATTTCATCGTCCAGAGCGACGATGACGGGCGTGGCCCCTACGTTCCCGCCGGGGAGCTGCACAGGCGCAACGGCGACACCTGCAACCCCCCGGGCCGTGGTGCCGGGCCACTGAGCTGGAACACGGGCTACAGGTACCTCGACGGGCTGCTGTGGTTCAACGACCCGGGCAACTCCGACGGACCGTGCGGCGCCGGCGACCCGGCCGTCGGCGTGTTCTGGCCGGCCTATGCGGTCGGTCTGATCCAGCGCGAGGTCGACCGGGTCACGGGGCCGCGCCTGCACCTGCTGAGGTCGAACACCGACATGTGAGGCCGCGCCGCCGCCCTCGCCACCGGTAAGGAAACCCGCGCGCGGGGTAGGGAAACGGGCAATGCCCGGTCTTGGTCTGGCGCTCACCTTCGACGACGGCCCCGATCAGCACTGGACGCCGCTGCTGCTCGACCGGCTCGCGAGTCACGGCGCGCATGCCACGTTCTTTGTGATCGCGCCCCGCGCGGCCTCGCAGTCCGGGCTGGTTGCGCGGATGCTCGAGCACGGCCACAAGGTCGGGTTGCACTGCGATCGCCACGTGCGTCACTTCGAGCGCGATCGCGCCTGGCTCGAGGCCGACACCACGCGCGCGCTCGGCCGGCTCCGGGAGATGGGGGTCGTTCCCTCCCTGTGGCGCACGCCCTGGGGCACGACAGCGCCCTGGACCGATGCGATCGCACAGCGCCACGGCCTGCGCCTGGTCCGCTGGAGCGTCGACACCCACGACTGGCGCGGCGACAGCGCCCCGGAGATGTTCGCGGCCACCCGCGAGCAGCTCACGCCCGGCGCCGTGGTACTGGCCCACGACGGCCTCGGGCCGGGCGCGCGCCGCGACGGCATCGGCGAGACCATCGCCTACCTCGACCTGGTCGCGGGACACGCCGGCGAGCATCGGCTCCCGCTCGAGGCGCTGGCGTGAGCAGGGTTGGCGATGCCGGTCCCGCTGCCACCGGCCCGCTGGCCGGAGGCAGCGCCGCAGCGGACCGGACCGGGCTCGAGGCCGTCCTCGGCGAGGTCGCCGCGGGCGCCGCGCGGCGTGACGCGACGCCCGAGCCGGAATTCCCGGCCGACGCCTTCCGCGCGCTGAGGCGCTGTGGGGCGCTCGGCTTCAACGCCCTCCCGGGCACGCGGCGGCCGCCGGCGGCCGAGGAGCTCACGCTCGTGCGGAGGGTCGCCAACGCCGACGGCTCGGTGGGACGCATCTTCGACGGGCATCTGAACGCCGTCGAGCGGCTGGCCGTGCAGGGCCCCGTGTGGTTGTGCGAGTCCGAGCTCGCGTCGCTGCGCGACGGTTCGCTGCTGGCCGGGGTCTGGGGCGGCGATCCCGTCGCCGAGGAGGGCGAGCCGGCCACCGTTGCCGCCGCCGGCGGCGGCGAGGTCCTGCGCGGCGTGAAGACGTTCTGCTCCGGGGCCGGTGGCCTCGACCGCGCGGGGGTGCTGGCACGGGCGCCGGATGGCGGGCCGCCGCTGCTGCTCTGGATCGACGTGGCCGATCGCAGCCACATCGAGGTCGACCGCAGCTGGTACCGGGCGCGCGGACTCGCCGCTTCCGTCTCGCACCGGGTCGTCTTCCACGAGGCGCCCGTGCTGGGCCGACTCGGGGCGCCGGGAGCGATCGCCACAGAACCGTGGTTCGGGCGCGACGCCCTGCGCACCGCCGCCAGCTGGGCCGGCATGGCCGATACCGCCGTGGATGCGGCACTCGCCACGCTCGCCTCGCGGCAGCCGCGCGGCGAACTCGAGGCACTGGCCGCCGGCAGGATCCTGTCCGCCCGTCACACGATCGACGTCTGGCTCCAGTACGCGGCCGCGGCCATGGACGCGGAGGCGTCCGACCTCGCCGGCGTCGCGCTGCACGCCCGGGCGGCGATCGCGGCATCCTGCCGTGAGCTGCTCGACGAGGCCGGGAGAGCCTGCGGGTCGCGACCGTTCGCGCGCTCCCTGGGACTCGACCGCGCGCGCCGCGACCTGGAACTGTTCCTGCTCCAACACCGGCTCGATCCGCTGCTTGCCCGCGAGGGTGCGCGGGTACTTGACGGTCTGGCGGAAGACGGGACCAGAGGCCCAGGCGCATGAACGACCACATGAACGCCGACGACTTCGAGCAGCGCTACCGGGGCGAGGACGATCCCTGGGGCTACGAGGACAGCCCCTACGAGCAGGCCAAGTACGAGTCGACGCTCGCGGCGTGCGGGCCGGGGCCGTTCAGCAGCGCGCTCGAGCTGGGCGGCTCGATCGGCGTCTTCACCGAGCGGCTGGCGCCGCACTGCGAGCGGCTGACCACAATCGACGTCTCGAGCACCGCGGCCGCCATGGCTCGCCGGCGGGTCGCGGAGTTCCCCGGCGTCGAGGTTCTGCGCGGCTCGATCCCGGATGACATCCCCGAGCGCGAATACGACCTGGTCGTCGCCTCGGAGATCCTCTACTACCTGGAGGAGCGCGACTTCGAGCGCACGCTCACCGTGCTCAGGGCGCGCCTGATCCACGGTGGCCGGCTGGTCGCCGTGCACTGGCGCCCCGCCAGCCCGGAGCGTCCCTTCACCGGTGGCCAGGTGCATGCCCGGCTTCGCGACGATCCGTGGCTCACCTCCGTGCGCGGAGAACAGGCGCCCGGCTACCTGCTCGACGTGCTGGAGCGCCGGTGAGCGACGAGTTCGAGCTGCTCGTCATCGGCGGCGGACCCGCGGGCCTCTCTGCCGTGCGCGGCTACCGTGCGGCCGGCGGACGCGGGCCGGTCGCGATCGTGGCGGACGAGCACCGCATGCCCTACAGACGTCCGCCGCTGACCAAGAGCCTGTTGCGCGGCGAGAGCGACGAGCACGAGCTGCCGCTCGAGGACGAGCGCTGGCTCGTTGACAACAAAGTGGCGCTGGTCTCGGGGCGCGCGGTCGCGCTCGATCCGGCTGCGCACGAGGTCATGCTCTCCGGCGGCCGCCGGCTCACCTACCGGCGCTGCGTGCTCGCCACCGGCGCGGAGCCCACGCGGCTCCCGGTGCCGGGAGCCGACGATCCTGCCGTGCGTGTCGTGCGGGCGCTGGATCATGTCCGCGAGCTGCTCGCGCGCCTGCCGGCCACGGGTGCCAAGGTGGCGGTGATCGGATCGGGGTTCATCGGCTGTGAGATCGCGAGCTCGCTGCACAGGCGTGGGGTCGAGGTGACGATCATCTCCGACGAGCAGGCCCCGAACCAGGCGCGACTCGGTGCCGCCCCGGCCGCCGCGATCCGCGGCTGGCTGAGCGACGAGGGCGTCCGCCTCGAACTCGGCGACGCGGTGCGGTCACTGGAGCACGACCGGCAGCTGCACGTGACCACCGGCGCCACCAGGGTGACCGCGGACGTCTGCGTGATGGCGACCGGCGTCACCCCCCGCAGCGAGCTGCTGGCGCCCTCCGGCACTCCACTCGCGCACGGCGCCGTACCCGCCGACGCGGCGATGCGCACCGCGCTCGCCGATGTGCTCGCGGCGGGTGATGTCTGCATGGCCGAGAACACAGCCGCGGGCAGGCCACTGCGGGTGGAGCACTGGGGGGACGCCCTCACGCAGGGCGAGATCGCCGGCCGCAGCGCCGCCGGTGCGCCCGCCGAGTGGGACCAGGTTCCCGGGTTCTGGTCGACGATCGGCGAGCATACGCTCAAGTACGCGGCCTGGGGCGACGGCTATGACGAAACGCGCTTCGAGGCCCGTCCCGGCGGCGCCTTCACCGCCTGGTACGGGCGCGAGGACCGCATCGTCGGCGTGCTCACGCACGACGCCGACGAGGACTACGACCACGGGCAGCAGCTGATCGCCGAGGCGGCGCCGTGGCAGTAGAGGCGCTCGTGGTGATTCCCGCGCGCGACGAGCGGACACGCATCGGTGACTGCCTGCGCGCGCTGGCCGCCCAGACCGTGAGCCGCGAGCGCTTCGCGACGATCGTGGTGCTGGATCGCTGCACGGATGACACGGCTCAGGTGGTCGCGGACTGCGCCGGCGAGCTGAGACTCGCGGTCACGACGCTCGACGGACCTGGCGCCGGCGCCGGCGCCGCTCGCCGGGTGGGCATGGACGCGGCCTGCGAGCGGTTTCTCGGTGCCGGCCTTCCCGGCGGCCTGATCGCCTGCACCGACGCCGACTCGCGGCCGGCCCCGGACTGGCTCGACCGCCAGCTCGAGTACGTCCGTGCCGGTGCCCGCGCGATCGCCGGGCTGATCGAGCTCGACGATCAGGAGGCCCGCGGGCTGCCCGCGGGCGTGCTGCGCCGCCGCGAACGCGACGCGGAGATCCGCCTGCGGCAGGTGCGGTCGCGTGACCGCGACGCCGGCCACCACCACTCCGCGGGAGCGTCGCTCTCGGTGACCGCCGAGGCCTACCGCCAGGTGGGAGGCATCGAGCCGCTGCGGGCACTCGAGGACGCGGGCTTCGCCGATCGGCTCGCCGGCCACGGCGTGCCGCTGCTGCGGCCCGTCGACGTGCGCGTGCGAACCTCGGCGCGTGCCGCGGGACGGGTCGCCCAGGGCCTCTCGGTCGACCTGGCCGTCGCCAGCTGGCTGGAGCGGCGCCGCCACGACGCCGCGCAGTTCTCGATCGATCAGCTGCTGGGCCGCAAGCACGGCAGATCCGTTTCCGTGATCGTTCCCGCCAAGGAGTGCGCCGAGACGATCCCGGGCGTGCTGGGGCGCACCGTCGGACCGCTGCTCGATGCCGGCCTGGTCGACGAGCTGCTGGTGGTCGACGCCGACTCCGTCGACGGCACCGCGGCGCTCGCCTCGCGGTGCGGCGCGCGCGTGCTTCAGCAGGACGAGCTCGAGGCCGGACTCGGGCCCGCCCTCGGCAAGGGCGATGCGATGTGGCGGGCGTTGCAGCAGGCGTGCGGCGAGGTCATCTGCTTTCTCGATGCCGATACGGGCGACCCGCACCCCGATCACCTGCTCGGCTTGCTCGGTCCGATCCTCAGCGACGACTCGATCGTGCTGGTCAAGGGCGCCTTCGAGCGGCCGCTGGACACCGGTGCCGGCAAGATCCCCGACGAGGGCGGCCGCGTCACCGAGCTGATGGCCCGTCCCCTCTTGAACATGCACGAGCCGCTGCTCGCCGGCCTCGCACAACCGCTCGCGGGCGAGGTCGCGGCGCGGCGTGAGCTGCTGGAGGCGCTGCCGTTTCCCGTCGGCTACGGCGTCGAGATCGCGATGCTGATCGACACGCTCCGGCTCTGCGGACTGGACGCGCTGGCCGAGTGTCACCTCGGAACCCGGCAGAACCGCCATCAGCCGTTGCGAACGCTGGGCGAGATGGCCTACGCGGTGCTGGCAGCGGCCGAGCGCCGCCTGCCCGATGCCGCGAGCGCGACGCCGGGCCGCTACATGCGGCCCTGGGAGGACGGGGCAAGCGTCGCGGTGCCGGTGGCCGAGAGGCCGCCGGTGAACCCAGGCGGCCTCTCACGCTGGAAGCGGCGGCTGCAGACAGCCGCTTGAGCCCCGGCCCGGACCCGCGACCGGGGCGGCGCGATCACCTCGCTGCGGCGTTGACGCCGCTGCGCAGCAGACCGCCCGTGGCGATCTTGGTGAGCAGCTCGTCGGTCATGCTCTCCTCGTCGAGCGTCTCGCCCAGGAGCCTTCTGGGCTCGCCGTAGCCGAGCTCACCGGCGAGCGTCTTGGCGGTGCCGTAGGCGGCGATCTCGTAGTGCTCGACGCGCTGGGCGGCGGCGATGATCGCGGCATCCTTTGACGGACCCGAGCCGGGCTCGCTCAGCACATCCTCGCCCTCAGCCAGGATTCCGGCCATGCCCTTGCAGCGCTGCTCGCCGGTGATTGCGAGCTCGGCCCTGATCTGTCGCAGGCGCTCGACGTGCCCGTGGGTCTGCTCGAGGTGGGTCTCGATCGCTTCGCGAAGCTTATCGTCGGTCGCGGCACTCGCCATCTTCGGCAGCGCCGAGACCAGCTGGGTCTCGGCGCTGTAGAGGTCTTCGACCTGTTCGATGAAGACGTCGTTGAGTGTTGCCAGTGACATTGGATCTCCTTTCTACTTTCGCCTGCCGGTGGGGGCTCAGGTGCGCGCGGTCACGACTTGGCGGCCGCGCGGCCGCCCTTGCGGCCGGCCGCGACCTTCTGCGCGTGGTTGCCGCCGCTGCCGGGGCCGCTGCTCTTGCGGCTGGCGCTCGAGCCGCTGCTCTTGCCGCCACGACTCGAGGAGCCCTCCGAGTTGGATATCGCCGCCGCGCGCGACTTGCTCATGCCCTTTTCGCGCAGGCCCTCGTACTGCTTGTCGTTCTTGATGGTGGGTCCGTGGTCCTTGGTCATCGCGCCTCCTTGTTCTCACCTGGAGAGCTACCCGTGATTGCGGGTCAGCATGGCGCCGTGACCACGTGGTTGACTTCAGGCGATGGATGCCCGGCTGAGCAGCCTGCTCGACGACCTCCACCGCCACGGCGTCGAGCACGACGCGGGCAAGGCGGACCGGCTCGAGCGGCTGCGCAACCTCGAGCCGGACACCGCGGCGCTGCTGGCGCTGCTGGTGCGGGCGACCGGGGCGCGGCGCGTGCTCGAGCTGGGGACATCCAATGGCTACTCGACCGTGTGGCTGGCCGACGCGGTGGCGGCGAACGAGGGCAGCCTGACCAGCGTCGAGCTCGACCCGGAGCGCACAACTCAGGCGGCCCAGAATCTCCGCAAGGCGGGGCTGGAACGGTTCGTCGACCTGCGCATCCAGGACGCCGCGGACGCGCTGCGCCAGTCCGACGACGCCGAGTGGGACATGATCTTCCTCGACGCCGAGCGCCCGGCCTACGCCGGCTACTGGCCGGATCTGGTCAGGGTGCTGCGCCCGCGCGGTGTGCTCGCGGTTGACAACGTGCTCTCGCACGCCTCCGAGGTCGAGGACTTCCGCGCGCTTGTGAGCGCCGACGCGCGCGTCAGCGAAGCACTCGCTCCGACGGGGGCCGGAGCGCTGCTGGTCGTCCGCGCCGCGGACGATCGCGCGCCGCGATGACGGTCCGGCGCGCGTTGTGCCTGGCGGCGCTCGCGGTGCTCCTGGCGGCGGCGATCAGTGGCCGCGCCGTGTTCGCCGAGCACTGCGCCGTCTGCCACTCGATCTCGGGGCAGCTCTCGCGCGTTCAGCAGGGCGGCGACCTGCGTGGTCTGCGGCTGCCACGCAGCGAGCTGGTTGAGTTCACCGTCGAGATGCCCGTGATCCACCGCCGGCTGCGACCGCGAGAGGTGCAGGCGGTGGTCGACTACATGCGGTCGATGGCGCGCCGGCGCTAGGGGCCCAGCGCGCTGGCCTACCGCGTCAGCTCGCCGACATTGTCTGACACGGTGCCCGAGGACTCGAGGCCGCCGACGAACAGCAGCGAGCCGCCGCTGGGGATCAGCGCCGCGTCGGAGACCCCGGTCGGCAGCCGCCCGGCGGGCGTCACCTTGCCGGTCCGGGGGTTGATGGCGAAGATCCGCGCTGTCTGGGAGCTCGTCCCGTTCCCCCTACCACCCACCAGGTAGGCGAACTGGCCAAGCGGGGCCAGTTCGCCATGTGTGACCGGTGAGGGAAGCGTGCCGATGCGCGTGATCCCTCCGGTCCGCGGGTCGAAGCTGTAGATCGCGCGGCTGGCCGACGCGGGCGTGGAGCCACCCGCGATCAGCACGCGGCCATCGATCGCGGTGACGGCGGCGTAGCGCAGGCCGACCGGCATCGTGCCCGCGAGCTTCGTGCTGCTCGCGCCGGGCGCGTAGGAGAGGATCGTGTGCTTCCAGCTGACGCCGTCATAGCCACCGACGACATAGCCGGTGTTGCCGATCGAGGTGACCGCCGTGTCGGACTGTGCGGCGGGCAGCGCGCCGACTGTCGCGAGCGCCGAGCTTGCCGGGTCGAAGCTGAAGATGTGGTCGAGCTCGGAGAACGACCCGCCACCGAAGACGTAGACCTTGCCGGCCAGCGTGGCCGCCTGGGCGTCGTGCTGCGCCACGCCCAGCGTCGCTGCCTGCCTGACCTGCGTGAGGTTGCCGACGTAGACCTCGCTGGTCGAGGTGTCGCTCGCCGAGAGCCCTCCGATCAGCACGAAGTGGCCGGCGCCGATTGAGGCGTAGGCGGGATCGCGGAGCGGCGCCGGCAGCGTGTAGAGGTGCCTGTATGTGAGGCCAGCGGGGCGTCGGGCGGCCGCCTTTCGTATCGTCCGCCGCTGACTGGAAGCCTTCGAGCGCCCGGTCGCCGGGGTGTTTGCGGTGCCCGAGCCGCCGCAACCCGCCAGGACCAGCGCGAGGGCGAGCCCCACCAGAGAAGGAACCTGCAAAGGCATGGCAGAGACGGTAACGGCCGGTGGCGCTTCCCAGCGCACCACTTAAGAGGATCTTCAGGCTTGCGTTATCCGTCACTGATCTGGGGCAGGCAGGCTCGCGGCGTGCCCAAGTTGATCCCGTTGGCGGCGCTCCTCGCCGTGTCGGCGCTGGTCGCCGGCTGTGGCGGCGCCACATCCACACACGTGACCACGATGCAGGTCGCGAAGTCACCGACGGTGGGGTCGCAGCCCCCGCGCACGCGGCGCGCCGGTCCGCTGAACGTCTACGCCGCCGACGCGGCCAACGCTCTGAGCCCCGTCGATCGTCGCGATCCGGCGCTCGTCTACGTGCCCAACAGCGACAGCAACACGGTCGACGTGATCAGCCAGAAGACCTTTCAGGTCGTCGCCCACTTCAACACCGGCGAGCTGCCCCAGCACGTGACCCCGGCCTGGAACCTGAAGACGCTCTACGTCGACAACGACGCCGGCAACAGCCTCACACCGATCAACCCGCACACGGGGCTCCCGGGCAAGCCGATCCCGGTCGAGGATCCCTACAACCTCTACTTCACGCCCAACGGCAGGTACGCGATCGTGGTGGCGGAGCGGCTCAAGCAACTCGACTTCCGCGATCCCAACACGATGAAGCTGGTCCACGTCCTGCATGTGCCGATGTGCGCCGGCGTCGACCACGCCGACTTCTCGGTTAGCGGGCGCTACATGTATGCCAGCTGCGAGTTCGCGAGCGCCATGATCGAGGTCGACACGCAGACGATGCGCGTGATCCGCACGCTGAAGCTCGACAAGGGCGGGTCGGCTCCGCAGGACGTAAAGCTCTCCCCTGACGGCCGCACCCTGTATGTCGCCGATCAGGACAACGCCGGCGTCTGGGAGATCAACCCGGCCACCTTCAAGGTGATCGGCTTCACCAAGACCGGAGCCGGCGCCCACGGGCTCTACCCGAGTCGCAACGCGAGGTTCCTGTACGTCTCCAACCGCGAGGCCGGGTCGGTCTCGGTGATGAGCTTCGCTACCCACAGGGTCACCAAGACCTGGGTGCTGCCGCAGCCGGCGAGCCCCGACATGGGCGGCGTCTCGGCGGACGGCAGGACGCTCTGGCTGAGCGGCCGCTACAACGGCGTCGTCTATGCGATCAACACGATCACCGGCAAGCTGCGCGCCAAGATCGTGGTCGGCTCGGGCCCGCACGGCCTCTGCGTCTGGCCCCAGCCGGGCCGGCACTCGCTCGGGCACACCGGGATCATGCGCTGAGCCGGCGTTCGGTGTGCGCTGAGCGGTCGCTCGGCGGCGAGCCGTCGCGGCCCGGGTGGTGCCGGCGCACCACCCGGGCTCGCCAATCGCTACGGGTAGTTCGGGACGTCGACCGCCACGTCTGGGTTGGCGACGGTCGAGGACCCGCCGACGCCGTTGATGACGTTGTTGATCCCGCCCGACCCATGGACGGCGTCGAGGAACACCGTCAGCAGCCCGTGGAACTGCACGCCCGGCGTGTCGGGTGCCTCAAACGCGTTGGCCGAGTAGATCGGAACGCCCTGGTTGAAGAACGAATAGCTGCCCATGCCGTAGCCCTGGAAGCTCGTGACGTTGTTCGAGACCAGGAATGCCGGGTAACCGGGACTGGTCGGTGATGCCATCCAGGCCGATTGACTCGGTGGGTCGTACGGCATCTCGTTCTGGAAGAACACGTCCTCGCCGTTCTGACCGCTCCAGATCACCTCGTTCTTCTGGAAGTGCTCGACGGCCAGTCCGTACGCGTCAACGTTGTTGCCGTTGACGATCACACCCGTATCGGCCGTGTTCTGCGTCCAGCCGACGCCGTTGCCGTGGTCGGCGCGCCATGCCCAGACGTCGTCGAGGATTGTGTAGTCGTCGTTGACGATCAGCGCCGTCGTCGCCTTGCCGGGCTCGGCACCACCGATCCGGAAGAAGACGTCCTGGGCGAGCGTAGGGTCGTCGGGGTTGCTGAACCCGTCGCCCGGCGCGTTGTCGTTGCCCCGGTTCTGATCGCCGAGCTCCAGCAACGCCGGTGAGTTCTGCGGACCGGCGTCGAAGATCACACCCGAGAGCTTGATCCCCGGCACGTCCGCCGTCTGCATAGCCACATTCCCGCTCTGCGGGATCAAGGTGGCAAAGCCCAGACCCAACACGATCGTGTCGGGGTGCTCGATCCTGATCGGATGCGCGAGGTCGTAGACGCCGGGCGTCAGGATCAGGTTCTGGCCCACGGCCAGCGCCGCGTTGATGGCTGCCTCGGGCGTGCCGGGGTCGGCCAAGAAGAATCGCGACGCCGGCAGCGAGTATCCGGCCGTTGTGCCGGAGCTATACGACGTCCCCACCGAGTTGTGCTGCACCGCCGGCACGAACACCCGCAGCGATCCACCTGAGTCGGTGTAGAGGTACGGCTCCTCCTGGGACACCGGCGTGGTGGCGACGTTCGTGTACTGGCCGCCACTGCCGAAGTTGGTCGCGGGTGCACCGATATCCCCGAGGAAGACCTGGTTCCAAACGCCATTGGTCCAGCTATCGATGTTGCTGTTGCGGGCGAAATACTGCTGCTGATTGCAGTTGCAGACGATCCCGTTGTTGAACTCGTCGTCTGCCATGTACCCACCGCTGACGAAGCCCTGCCCGCAGTAGTCCGACAGGAACAGGGTCCCGTTGAGGATCACGCGACGCATGGGGTCGGCCTGCGAGACGGCCCAGAAGTCGTTGGTGTTGAGGCAGCCGGCGGTCTCGCCGGCTGGCGTCGGCGTCACCGCTGCGGACGCCGGCGGGAGATCCACGTTGAGTGTCAGGTTCGAGAGTGACCGCCAGAAGTTGTCGGTGCCCTCGCAGTCGCTGTAACCGGTACCTGTGCACTGGTTGTAGACGTTGATCGCACCGTTGACGACGACGTCACCGGGCTCCTGACCAAGACCGGCGACCTGGGTGTAGAAGCCCACCTGGAAGTCCAGCGGGTCGGACGCCGACCCGTAGGTGCCAGGCTCGAAGAAGACCGAATAGCGTTGCGTCCCAAACTGGTTGGGCACCTGCTGTGTCGCAATCGTGT
>DASZMI010000020.1:0-13215 GCA_035551915.1 Solirubrobacteraceae bacterium
ATGGCTTCGATGCTCGATCTTCGGAAGCGCGAGCACGGTGCTGAAGTGGCATATCGGCAAACAGGCGTACCAGATCAGTGCCGACGGCCCCCCCAGGCTCAGGCGCGCCCTTGTGATCTACATCGCGGCACACCTCGTCGCAGAACGCCACTGACCCGACGGTACCGATCACCCCACCGGGACCTGCTCTTCGCAAGCTTGACAGCCGAGATGATGCTAGGCAGACTAGCACCAGTCCCCCTGGGAGGTTTGACGGATGTCGCTGCTCAGCGTCGCCGAGCACGAAGCGCTCGGATGTGAAGAAGACGAGCTCGCCCTGCTGATCCGGGAGGCGTGTCGCCGACAGCGCCGCCGGCGTTTGCGGGTGACGTTGCTGACGGCTGTGGTCGGAAGTGCCGCGCTGGCGACCACCGCCGCCAGCGGCTGGCCCTCCGCTCCCGCGCCCAGCGGCACAGCTGGCGCACCGTCGGCAACGAGGTCCGTCACTCGCTGTCCGGCCGCCCCGGCCAGGCGCGTCTCGAACGCGACATTTGCCGCGACCGTGATCGGGGACGGGCCTGTGCGACTCGGCGTCGGGAATGTGTATGAGCCCAAAGCTCAGCGGTTCTTGGTCTACGAGCACCGCGCCGGGAGTTGGGGCGGGATCGAAGCGATCTGGTGGGTGTCGAAGCGCGCGGCACGTGGCCCGGTCATCGTGCGCGGCGTACCGCTGGGCAAGCAGCGTCCGCTCGAGGTGCAGCCGTCGCAAGGCGGCCAGGGCCCCGGAGCTGGGCCGCTGACGCTTTCTGGTCCATCTGATGCCTTCCCGGCCTATCCCGGCGCGGCGTCTGCAGGCGCGGTCTACGCCGGCTCGCTCTGGGTCCGTGCAGGTGGCTGCTATGGCGTCGAGATCAGCGGTCGCGGCATCAGCGAACGTCTCGTGTTCGCCGTGGCGATGCGGAGGCAGCCCTACAGGCCGACACCCGGAGGCTCGTAGAGTCAACGCATGCCACGCAGCCGCAAGCTCATCGTTGCCGGCGACGGTGAGCTTGCCGTCGAACGCGACCCGCAGCGGTCGACCGGGCGGCTGCTGCGCCAGGCAGACATGGATGCCTCATACGTCGATCTGGCTGACCCGCGTCACCTGGAGTTCGACTACCTGCGGTGGGCTCGCCTGGTTCTGCGGGCACTCGGGGCTCGCCATGTGCTGCACGTCGGCGGTGGCGCCTGCACGCTCGCGCGAGCGCTGCTGGCCGAGGACGCGGGCTCCCGCCAGGAGGTCTTCGAAGTAGACGAGCGCGTGCTCGAGATCGCTCGCGCGCACCTCGGCCTGCGCCGTCAGCCCGGACTGAGGGTGCGGGTCGCCGATGGTCGCTTCGCGCTCGAGACGCGCGCCGACAACAGCGCCGATGCGGTGATGATCGATGCCTTCGTCGGTGCGCGCGTACCGCGCCACATGGTCACGGCCGAGGCGCTGGAGAACTGCGCAAGGGTCGCGGCGGCAACTGTCGTGAACGTGGTCGACACCGCCGGTTGGCGGGATGCGCGCGCCATCGCCGCGGGGCTTGGCGATGCGTATCCGCACGTCGGGGCACTCGGGTCGGGCGCGCGCCGTGGCGGCAATCTCGTCCTCTTCGGCGCGATCGAGGCGCCGCCGCTCCAGCGCCTGGAGAGCTCGGCGGCGGCGGATCGATCGCCCGCAAGGCTGTTGGGGGCGGCCGGCCTGGCGGGCGCAGCGCCGTGGCGCGATCAGCGAGAGAGCTCCAGCGCCAGCGCCTCGAGCGAGCGCAGACCGGCCGCGATCGGCGGCACGTCGACGTAATCATCGAGCCGGTGCGCGTTGCCGCCGGTGCTGACACCGACGGTGATCGCGGGGATCCCGCGGCCGTGCGCGGCATTGGCGTCGGTCGACGACGCCTCCTCGGTTGCGGCCGCCAGGCCGGCAACGGCCCGCGCACGGCGTGCAGCCGCGAGCAGCGGATGATCTGCGGCGATGCGGCCGCCGGGCCGGTCCCCGATTTGCTTCACCTGCACCGACAGCTGCGGGTCCCTGCCCGAGGCGATCTCAATCAGGCGCACGGCCGCGGCCTGCAGGCGCTGCTCGTCCTCACAACGCAGGTCGATCTCGGCGGTGGCGGTGTCCGGCAGCACGTTGATAGCGGTCCCGGCGGTGAGCATGTTGACGTTCAATGCCAGCTCGGGGGAACGCAACTCGTTGAGCGCAGGCGCGAGCGCCTCGATCAGCCCGTGGGCGGCGTTGGCGTGGTCGCGGTTGCCCCAGGGATGGCCGCCGGGGCCCGTCACCTGCACGCGCAGGCGCACCGAGCCGACACCGGCGACGGTGATCGCGTCGAGCGTCTGGCCCTCGACCGCGACGAACGCGCGGCAGGGGAGCTGCTCCACGAGGGCCTTGGCGCCGCGCAGATCGCCGAGTCCCTCCTCGCCGACGGTCGCGGCCAGCGCGATGGCGCGCGCGACCGGTTGTGCCGCCAGGAAGCGCGCGAGATGCAGCAGTGCGGCAACGCCGAGGGAGTTATCGCCGAATCCGGGCGCTGAGATGCGGCCCTCGGTCTCGGCGAACTCGATGCGAGTGCCGGCTGGAAAGACGGTGTCGAGGTGGGCCGCGAACACCGCCGCCGGCTCATCGGGCGGCCCGAACCAGGCGATCACGTTGCCGGTCGCGTCGGTGCAGGGTGCGGCGCCCGCCTGTGTGAAGAGCTCGGCGACGTGAGCAGCGCGCTCGGCCTCGGCGAAGGGCGGCGCCGGCACGGCGCAGATGCGGCGCCGGCACGGCGCAGATGCGGCGCGCATCGTCGAGCAGCTGTCCAGTTGCGGCATCGCTAATCACTGACACCGATTCTGGCAAGCGCAGCTTTGGATATCGGTGGCTGCGCCCTTGGCTGGCGCTGATCCTATCCCGCGTGCAGCGGCGCGCGGAGCGGCGCCTGGAGCGGCGCGAGCCGTCCGATCGCCCGCTCGAACGCGCGCGCAATCACGCTGTAGCCGTGCCCATCGGGGTGGATGTTGTGGTTGATCGGGGGAGGTGAGCAGGACCAGGTCAGCACGCACGTGCGCGCGAGGTTGGCTGGCACCTGGGCGCCGCGCCAGCTGATCGGCGCCGTGTCATAGGTGTCGAAGGCGCTGGCCACATCGGCGGTGTGGAAGCCAGCTGCGGCATCGTCGGCCTTGATTGTCGCGTTCGCCTGCCGGTAGGCGTTGAGGAACGCTTGCGCGCCGGCCGCGGAGGCGCCCTCCGCCGCACCCTTGCCCAGGTAGGTGTCATACAGGGTCATCGCAGACAAGGTGGTGCCCTCAGGTGCGGCCGCGCGCAGCGCGCCGAGGACCCTCGGCAGGTTCGTGGAGATCGCCGCTTCGCCGGCCTGCAGGCAGGATGCGGGATCGGGCAATGCAGCGCAGCGATTGAGGTCGTTGATGCCGACGTCGATCGTGATCAGCGGCACCTGGCCCGGCTTGTCGTGCGTCCTCAGGAAGGCAAGGGCCGCGTTGAGCTGTGAGCCGGAGCTGCGGTCGCAGTGCAGCCGCCGCGCCAGCGGATAGTTGCCGACGCCGGTCAGCAGGCTGGTGGTGGTGTCACCGGGGCAGCCGAAGTCCACCAACACGAGTTCGCGCGAAGCCCTGCGCTCCTGCCCGTAGATGTCATTGACATAGCCGGAGTGGGTCTCGATGCCCTCCCCCCGCAGCGTCGGTTGAAAGCCGGTTGAGAGCGAATCGCCCAGAGCGATGTAGTAGCGAGCGTTACCGGGAGTCCCGGCGGCCGTAACCGTCGCCGCCGTGTACCCGCAGACGGCCAGCAGCGCCACGGCTGCGGCCATCGACACGAGTCTGGTTCTGTGAAGGCGCATCGCCGGGAACTTCTCCATCGCTGCAGGCATCCTAGGTATGACGAATTGTCGGTTCGTTAAGGCTCGGAGAGCGGATCTCAGGACGACCGGCCCCGGCATCCTCCCGGCGAGACAGATGGCTCGTCAGCTGACTCCGAGCGCATGCAGGTCAGACTCGAGCAGGGTTGCGATGTGCTCATAGCCGAGGTTGTCGGGGTGCCCGGCCGCGTAGTTGATCATCGTCGCGTCGTCGCCCGTGTGCTTGGTCCATGAACCGGTGAACCAGTGCTGGGCGATCGGGTCGATCCAGAGCGTCCCCGGGATCCGCAGCTGTGCCTGGTGGATCGCATTGCGCACGTAGAGCGCCTTCCTGTCCGGATAGCCGTTCAGCCAGATCGGACCGACCACGACGATCGTCGCGTTGGGCAACGCGGCGCGGAGGGCGGTGAGGTCCTTGATCGCGGCCGCCCGAGTCTGCGTGTAGGCGACGTTCGGCATCGCATCGTTATGACCGCACGCGACGACGACGACCTGAGGCTGCGCGGCGATCACGGCGGACAGACCTGCGGAGATGTCCTTGCCGTCGCGGATCGCGACGCGGACGTAGCCGCTGCCCGGCAGCCCGACGACGCGGGCGGTCCAGCTCTCAGCCTTGGCGACGAGGTAAGCGTAGCCGTCGGTGGGCTGGGCGGCACCGATGCCGAAGGTGTAGGAGTCGCCAAGGAAGGCGACGTGCACCGCGGAGCTGACCGGGACCACGGTCCCGGCTGCGCGAGCACGGCCCGCGGTGCTGCTGAAGGAGATGATCAGACAGAGGAGGAGAGCACCTGCGAGGCCGACCCCGCGACCCAGGCGCGATACATGATTTGGCACGCGCTCGATATCGGAACGGGCCGCACGGCGCTTGAGGAAACGGGGCCTCCGCTAACAGCCTGATAATCGTTGTCAACCGGCTCTGACCAGGTTGCGGGCGTTTCCTTCCGGAGCCATGGCAATGCCGGCTGACGGACGGCGCCGCTCGGTGCGAGCTAGTGTCGCCCGGGATGCTGACCGGAGTCACAGAGCTCGATGGCCGGCCGGCCGTTTCGGTTGCCGGCGAGCGGCTCGTCTACGGCGAGCTTCGCGAGGCCGCGGCGGCGGTCTCCGCCAAGCTCGACGGCGCGAGCAGGGTGGCCGTCTGGGCGCAGCCGTCGCTCGAGTTCTGCGTCGCCGCGGTGGCAGCGCTCGGCGCCGGCGTCGCGCTCGTCCCGATCAACCCGAAGCTTGGCCGGGCGGAGCTCCGGCACGTGCTCAGCGACAGCCACCCGGACATCCTGATCGGAGCGCCGAAGGACATCCTGCCCGCGCTCGAATGGAAGCCGCGGGGGCTCGAGGTCGATCTCGCCGAGCGCCGCGCGCAGCTGCCGGCCACGGCCATCGGCGACGAGGATCCGGCGCTGATCGTCTACACCTCCGGCACCACCGGCCGCCCCAAGGCCGCCGTGCTGTCACGCCGCGCGATCACCTCCAACCTCGATGCGATCGCCGAGGCCTGGGGCTGGAGCGGCGCGGACGTGCTCGTCCATGGCCTGCCGCTGTTTCACGTCCACGGGCTGGTGCTCGGTCTCTTTGGTCCTCTGCGCCGAGGTGGCGCGCTTCGCCACCTCGGCGGCTTCGACCCCACTGCCGCAGCAGCGGCGCTCCGCGACGGCGGCACGATGCTGTTCGGCGTGCCGACGATGTACCACCGCCTCGGTCGTGAGGCGGAAGCGCAGAGCAGCGGTGAGATCGGTGCCGGACTGCGCGCTGCGCGCCTGCTCGTGTCCGGATCGGCCGCGCTGCCGGCACCCGAGTTCGAGCGCATCCGTCGCGTGAGCGGACAGGAGATCGTGGAGCGCTACGGCCTGACCGAGACGATGATGAACCTGGCGGTCCGCGCCGACGGCGTGCGCCGGCCCGGTCGTGTCGGCACCCCGATTCCGGGTGTGGATGTGCGCCTGGTCGACGACGACGGCAACGCGCTGGAGGCCTGCGATGGCGAGACGATGGGCGAGGTCGTCGTCCGCGGCCCGAACCTCTTCAGCGAGTACCTGAACCGCCCGGACGCGACGGCCGCGGCGATGCGCGAGGGCTGGTTCCACACGGGCGACCTCGCCACCCGCGACCCCGACGGCTACTGGCGGATCGTGGGGAGGCGAGCGACCGATCTGATCAAGACCGGCGGCTTCAAGGTCGGTGCCGGGGAGGTCGAGGTCGCCTTGCTCGACCATCCACGGGTGCTCGAGGCGGCCGTCACCGGCGAGCCGGACCCCGACCTCGGAGAGCGCATCATCGCCTGGGTGGTCGCCGATGGCAGCCGCGATCGACTCGAAGAGGAGCTGACAACGCACGTCGCCGGCGAGCTCGCGCCCCACAAGCGCCCGCGAGAGGTCCGCTTCCTGCAGGAGCTGCCGCGCAACGCGCTCGGCAAGGTGATCAAGCAACAACTAAGGAGCTAAGGGTTGAGCTCAAGCAACGCAGCAACACGCATCGGCTGGATCGGCACCGGCGTCATGGGCACATCGATGTGTGGCCACCTGATCGACGCCGGTCACAGCGTGGCGATCTATTCGCGTACGCGCGAGCGCGCCCAGCCACTACTCGACAAGGGCGCGGCGTGGGCGGACACGCCGGCGCAGGCCGCGGTCGGTGCCGACGTGATCTTCACGATGGTTGGCTACCCGTCCGACGTGCGCGAGGTGCTCCTCGGGGAGCAGGGCGTGCTGCGCGAGGCTCGTGCCGGGGCGGTGCTAGTCGACATGACCACCAGTGAACCGTCGCTGGCGCAGGAGATATTCGCCGCCGCACGCGAGCAGCAGGTGGCGAGCATCGACGCGCCCGTCTCGGGCGGCGACGTCGGCGCCCGCAATGCCACGCTCTCGATCATGGTTGGGGGCGAGAAGGAGGCGGTAGCTGCCGTGCGCCCGCTGCTGGAGTGCATGGGCAAGACGATCATCCATCAGGGACCTGCCGGAGCGGGCCAGCACACGAAGATGGTCAACCAGACGCTGATCGCCACCGGCATGGTGGGCGTCTGCGAGGCGTTGCTCTACGCGTACAAGGCCGGACTCGATCTGGACACGGTGCTCGAGGCCGTGAGCGGCGGCGCGGCCGGCTCGTGGTCGCTCAGCAACTACGCCCCCAGGATGCTGAAGGGCGATTACGCCCCCGGCTTCATGGTCGAGCACTTCATCAAGGACATGGAGATCACGCTGGCCGAGGCGCGGCGCATGGACCTGGCGCTGCCGGGCCTGGCGCTGGCGCACGAGCTCTATCTGGCGCTGCGCGCCCAGGGTGGCGGGCGCGACGGAACCCAGTCGCTGATCCGCGCGCTCGCGCGGATCTCGGCGGTCGACTGGAATCCCGCGACGCCGGAGTAGAAGGGCACTACAGGATCAGCTCGTAATAGTCGTCGGTGGCCTCGAGCGTGAAGCCGACCGAGGTGTAGAGACCGAGGGCGCCGTCGTTCTCGACCTCGACCTCGAGGTCGACGCGCTCGGCGCCGCCGTCGAACTGCTGCTGACAGACGCGGCGCAACACCTGGCGGCCGATCCCACGGCCACGCCATGCGGGGGCCACGGCGAACCCGTAGACGGCGCCGCGCCGCGCCTCGCGCGCCACGGTGATGGTGCCGACGGGCTCGTCGTCGCAACAGATCAGCAGCGTGCGGGAGCGCTCGCTGGTCAGGCGGCTCGGGTCGACGTGACCGCCGTCATGAAAGGCGTCGTCGTAGAGCTTCGACAACACCGGGATGTCGCCGGTCGTAGCGGCTCTCAGCTCGATCCTTTCGGTGGCCGATGCCTGCTGCGGACGCTCGCGCAAGGCGAGCGCATGCTCGGAGTGCTCGAAGCTCATGCCGCGGCCGCGGGCGAAGGCAGCGCCCGCGGGTGAGGAGCGCGGGACGACCAGCAGCAACCGGTCCTTGCGCTGCTCGCGACAGAGCGGCAGCACGGCGTCGAACAGCGCGCGGCCGATGCCCCGGCGGCGGGTTGCCGGATCGACCATGCCGGTGAGCTCGAGGTGCTTCCAACTGTGTCCATAGATACCGAGGAAACCGACCAGGCGATTGTCCTCCCAGGCGAGTAGATCACGGACCTCGTCGGCCGGCCGTGATCGCAGCGTGCCCCATTCGAGTTTCAGGCGGCCGCTATCGGCGGCCACGACCCGACGCTCGAGGCCAGCGATGGCCTCGAGCGCCGAGTCGTTGAGTCCGCATGAGCGCTCGATCATGAGCGACGACCGTAGCCGTAACGGTCGTTGCAGCGAGCACGGGCACGGTCCACCCGCTCCTGCACCAGCAGCGAACGCCGCCGGCTGTTCATCAGGCTCAGCCGAACCTGCCTCAGGCTCGGCACGGCCGCTCGCAACCGCCCGCTTCGGGGCAGCACGCTCGCGGCCAGCGTGCGATTCAACATCGCGAGTCCTCCATCTGCGGTTGTGTCAGTGAAAGGCAGCAGTGAGTAACTCGTGTCGGGGCGCGTGTCACTCACACGCCGTCCGGCGAGTGTTCCTGCACTGCTTGGTTACTGCTGTGTTGGTCGGCGCTAGCTCATCGGGCCGGGTTCGTCATCTGGATCCCTGTCATTCGCTGTCCTCGGGTTGCTTTGGGCAACAAAAAGGGCGGCCCCTGTTGGGTCCGCCCTCGCTGAATCGCTTGATGTTGCGCTGGTATCAGCGCTTCAGCCTCTCAGCGAGGGATCCATCTGTGAACCCGGGACCGACTGCGGTCTGCACGGACGCAGCACCGCGCAGCCCACGGCTGTTGCCGGCGGGCGTGTTCACGTTGAGCTTGTGCGGAGTGCGTGTCGTCATGGCATAGACCTCGGCGGGTTTGAGAAACCTGCCGGATCAAGGTAACCGAACCTGCATGTGATTGCAAGCCACCCGGTGAATTTTCTGTGACATTCGGCGATTGGGTGAAAGTGCCGAGTCCCGGTCCTTTGCCGTATCGTCCTGCACCCGATGCGCGTGTTGACGATCGTCCACGAGGCGGACGCCGGTCCGGGAATCTTCGGCGATGTGCTGAGCACCGCCGAAGCCGACGTCGATATCTGGCTCGCCGCCGAGCAGCCGGGTCCCCCGGCGGAGGCGGGCGCCTACGACGCGATCATGACCTTCGGCGGCTCCGCCCACCCGCATCAGGAGGATCGGTACCCGTGGCTGGCGGCCGAGAAGCGGTTGCTCGCCGGCGCGCTCGCGGAGGCGGTGCCGCTGCTTGGGATCTGCCTCGGCTCCGAGCTGATCGCAGAGGCCACCGGCGCGCCGGCACGGCACATGCCGCACCCCGAGATCGGCTGGTACGAGGTCGCTCTCACCAATGAGGGTCGCAAAGACCCCGTGCTGGGACCGGTCGGGGAGAGTTTCGACGCGCTGGAGTGGCACAGCTACGCGGTCGATCCCCCCGAGCTTGCCGTGGCGCTCGGCCGCAGTGCCAACTGCCTGCAGGCCTACCGCATCGGCGACAGCGCCTGGGGCCTTCAATTCCACGCTGAGGTCACCGCCTCGGACTTCCAGTACTGGCTGGACAACTACACCACCGACGAGGACGCGGTGCGCGAGTGCATCGACCCCGGAGCGATCGCGGCGGAGACGGCCGAACGCATGGCGGCCTGGCACGCACTCGGCGAGGGGATCTGTGCGCGCTTCCTGGAGGTGGCGGCAGCCCGATGACCCTCGGCTATCGCGCGCTCTTCGATCTGGTCCTGACTCGACTCTCGCCCGAGCGCGCGCACGCCGCGGCATTCACCGCACTGGACGCGGTCACGAGCCGTCCGCGCGTCCGCGCGCTGCTGCGGCGCTACACGCACCTCGAGGACGAGCTGATCCGCGTGAGCGCATTCGGGCTGACCTTTCCGTCACCTTTGGGCGTCGCGGCTGGGCTCGACAAGGACGCCGAGCACTTCGAGGGTCTCGCGGCGCTTGGCTTCGGCTTTGTCGAGGTCGGCACGCTCACGCCGCAGCCGCAGGAGTCCAACCCGCGCCCGATCCTGGCGCGAGTCACCCGCGATCGCGCGCTGCTGAACCGCATGGGGTTCCCGAACAAGGGCGCCGAAGCAGCGGCGAGGCGCCTCGCTGAACGAAATTCTGCGGTGATCGTCGGCGCCAACGTCGGCAAGAACCGGGCGACCGCGATCGAGCATGCGGCGTCTGACTACGCCGCGGCGGCCGCGGCGGTGGCACCGCATGCGGACTACCTGGTGCTGAACGTCAGCTCGCCGAACACGCCGGGGTTGCGAGACCTGCAGGGAGTCGGCAACCTGCGGCCGCTGATCGAAGCGGTGCTGGCGGTGGTGCAGCGTCCGGTGCTGGTCAAGATCAGCCCGGACATCAGCGACGGGGACGTCGACGCGGTGGCCGACCTCGCGCTCGAGCTCGGTCTTGACGGGATCGTCGCGACCAACACGACGCTGCAGCGCACGGATCTGCTCACGCCGGCCGACGAAGTCGCCCGGCTCGCGTGGGCCGACGGCGGCGGAGTCTCGGGAGCGCCGTTGAAGGCGCGCTCGCTCGCGGTCCTGAGCCGGCTGCGTGCACGAGTCGGCGACCGGCTGGTGCTGATCTCGGTAGGCGGCATCGAGTCGGCCGACGACGTCTGGGAGCGGGTGCTCGCCGGCGCCACGCTCGTGCAGGTCTACACCGGCTTCATCTACGGCGGTCCCGGCTGGCCCCGCGCGGTCAATCTGGAGCTCGCGCGTCGCACCTGGGACGCGGGCAGGCGATCCATCCAGGAGCTCGTCGGTACGGGCGGCACAGCGGTGGGAAGCGATCAATAAGCTCCCAACCAATCGAGAAATTCAGGAGGCGTTCGCATGCAGCTGGGAATGGTCGGACTCGGGCGTATGGGCGCCAACATGGTGCGACGCCTTGTGCGCGACGGACATGAGCTGGTCGTCTTCGACGTCTCCGCCGAGGCGGTCGACTCGCTGGTGCAGGAGACCGGCGCCACCGGCGCCACCTCGCTCGAGGACATGGTCTCCAAGCTCCAGGCGCCGCGCGCGATCTGGACGATGGTGCCGGCGGCCTTCACCGACGAGACGATCTACAAGCTCGCCGACCTCGTCGAGAAGGGCGACGTGCTGATCGACGGCGGCAACAGCTACTACCGCGATGACATCAAGCGCGCTGAGCACCTCGAACCGCGCGGTGTGCACTACGTCGACGTCGGCACCAGCGGTGGCGTCTTCGGGCTCGAGCGCGGCTACTGCCTGATGATCGGCGGCACCGACGAGGCGGCGAGTCTGCTGGATCCGATCTTCAAATCGCTGGCTCCGGGCCTCGGCGAGATCGAGCGCACGCCGGGCCGCTCGGGCGAGCCGATCACGGCTGAGCAGGGCTACCTGCACTGTGGCTCGGCCGGTGCCGGGCACTTCGTGAAGATGGTGCATAACGGGATCGAGTACGGGCTGATGGCGGCCTACGCTGAGGGCCTGAACATCCTCCACAAGGCGGGCTTCGGGAACGAGATGCAGGAGCGGGATGCGGAGACGGCGCCGGTGGAGGACGCCAAGCGCTTCTACGCCTACGACCTCGACATCCCGGCTGTGGCCGAGGTCTGGCGTCGCGGTAGCGTGGTCGCCTCGTGGCTGCTCGACCTGACCGCGACGGCGCTGGTCGAATCGCCCGAGTTGCAGGAGTTCCAGGGCCGGGTCTCGGACTCGGGCGAGGGGCGCTGGACGGTGGATGCCGCGATCGACGAGGCGGTTCCGGCCTTCACGCTCAGCGCGGCGCTGTTCACCCGCTTCAGCTCGCGCGGGGAGGCGGAGTACGCCGACAAGCTGCTCTCGGCGATGCGCAAGCAGTTCGGCGGCCATGCCGAGAAGACCGTCGCCGGGCTCTAGGTTGCTGAAGTCATGAACTCCGAACAGCCCCATTTCGGCCTCACGGGCCTGGCAACGATGGGAGCGAACCTGGCTCGCAACGTCGCCCATCACGACATCCCCGTCGCGGTCCACAACCGGACCGCCAGCAAGACCGAAGCGTTCATCGCCGAGCACGGCAGTGAGGGTTCGATCAGTGGGCACGAGACGGTCGCCGACTGGGTCGGCGCGCTCGCAAGGCCGCGGGTGCTGATCAGCATGGTGCAGGCGGGCCCCGCCACCGACGCGGTGATCGATGAGATCCTCCCGCACCTCGATGCCGGCGACATCCTGATCGACGGCGGCAACGCGAACTTTCGCGACACGCAGCGCCGACACAAGGCGATCAGCTCCACTGGGGTGCACTTCGTCGGCTCCGGGGTCTCCGGCGGCGAGGAGGGCGCGCTCAAGGGGCCGAGCATCATGCCAGGTGGAGACCGGGCCCCGTACGAGGAGTCGGTGCGGCCGATCTTCGACGCGATCGCCGCGCAGGTCGACGGCACGCCGTGCTGCACCTACGTGGGACCGGACGGCGCTGGTCACTACGTGAAGATGGTGCACAACGGCATCGAGTACGCCGACATGCAGCTGATCGCCGAGAGCTACGACCTGCTGCGCCATGCCGCCGGACTCGAGGTGCCCGAGATCGCGCAGCAGTTCGAGCGCTGGAACGATGGCGAGCTCGGGTCGTTCCTGATCGAGATCTCGGCCCGCGTACTGGCCAAGACCGACGAGGCCACAGGCCAGCCGCTGGTCGACGTGATCCTCGACGCCGCCGGACAGAAGGGCACCGGACGCTGGACCGCGCAGGACGCGCTTGAGCGCGGCGTTGCCCTGACCGGCATCACTGAGGCGGTCTTCGCACGGTCGTTGAGCGCGCTGAAGTCCGAGCGGGTCGCCGCGGCCGATCGGCTCGCCGGTCCCTCCGCCGGCGCGACCGGGCGGGACGCAACGCTTGCCGAGGATCTCGGCCAGGCGCTCTACGCGTCGAAGATCGTCTCCTATGCGCAGGGCTTCGCGCAGATGGCGGCCGCCTCTGAGGCCGAGGGTTGGCAACTCGACCTGGGCGCGATGGCTACGATCTGGCGCGGCGGCTGCATCATCCGGGCCCGCTTCCTGGACCGCATCCGCGAGGCGTACGATGCCGAGCCCGATCTGGCGAACCTGATGCTGGCGGAATTCTTCGCCGATGCCCTCGAGCGTGCCCAGGACCCATGGCGGCGGGTCGTCGCTCGCGCGGCGGAGATCGGCATCCCGACGCCGGCCTTCTCCTCGTCGCTCGCCTACTACGATGGCTACCGGCGGGCCCGTGGGCCGGCCAGCCTGATCCAGGGTCTGCGTGACCTCTTCGGCGCGCACACCTACCAGCGGCTCGATCGCGACGGGGCGTTCCACATCAGCTGGAGCGGCGACGGTTCCGAGAGTCAGATGTAATAGCCCTTGAGACGGGCGGTTAGCTCAGTTGGTAGAGCGCCTGCTTTACACGCAGGATGTCGGGGGTTCGAGCCCCTCACCGCCCA
>DASZMI010000021.1:0-5159 GCA_035551915.1 Solirubrobacteraceae bacterium
AACATGCCGAGCAGCGCGATCACCACGGTCACGCCTGCGAACAGCACGGCACGGCCGGAGGTGTTCATCGCTCCTTCGACGGCCGCGTCGACCTCGCCACCGTTGGCGCGGTAGTTCTCGCGGTAGCGGGTGACGATGAACAGCGCGTAGTCGATTCCGACGCCCAGCCCGATCATCAGCGCCAGCTGGGAGGCGAAGTCGGCCATGTCGATGATCTGGCTGGTGAGGCCGATCAGGCCGATCCCCGTCGCCAGGCCGAGTGCCGCGGTCACGATCGGCAGGCCCATCGCGACGAACGACCCGAAGCTGATCAACAGGATCACCATCGCCGCCAAGATCCCGACGACCGTCGCGAACCCGATGCTGGCCTGTTGCGCCTGCTCGATCGCCTGGCCACCAAGCTCGACCTGCAGCGTCGACGAGCGCGCGGATTCCGCGGTGGTGATCACGCGCTGGATCGCGGCCTTGGGCAGCTGGTTGGCCCGCTCGTCGAAGGTCACCGTCGCGAACCCGATCGTTCCGTTGGGCGAGATCGCCCTCGACCCCGCGCTGTACGGGCTGACGACGCCGGTCACGTGCGGCAGCCTCGAGACGCGGCCGATCGTGGTGCTGACGGCGCTGCGGATCGCGGGATCGCCCAGCTTCCCGGCGCGGGCGTGAAACACGATCTGATCGGCATCCCCCGCCTGCGCGGGGAAGCGGCTCGCGAGCAGATCCGTAGCACGCTGCGACCCCGTGTTCGGCAACGAGAAGTTGTTGGCCGTACGTGTTCCGACCGAGCTCGAGATCGCGAGTACCGCGACCGCGCCAGCGATCCAGCCGATTGCGACGAGTCGTCGGTGGGCGTTTATTGAGCGAGCCAATCTCAGCATTGGGTTGCCTTCCAGGGTGCGTGGGTGGACGGTGTGGTAGGGCGGCGGTCGGAGGTGGCATGGGATGCGTGGCTCCGTGGACGGGGTCAATCTGGCGGTTGGACACTGGTTGTGTCGTGCCGCCTCGGTCGGCCTTCGGCCTCGGCGAGACGGGTTTGCAGCGTGCTGTTCTGCCGGCGCAGGCGGGCCGCTTCCCGGCGTGCGGCGGCGGCTTCCTCGGCGAATACAGGTAGGAGATCCCGGAGCTTCTGCAGCCGGTCGACGAGTGCCGCGGCATCGGTGTCGCCACGAAACGGGCTGCCCTGTTCCCGTCGCATCAGATGGCACCCAGCGCTTGAGCCTCGGGCTGCGCGCGGGGCGCCGGCGTCGGCTCTCGGAGCTGTCCGCGGACCAGTAGCCCGGTGATCAGCGCTCCCGCGGCGAAGATCCCGGCCGACCACCAGAACGCGGTTGTGTAGCCGTGCACGGCAGCGCGGGAAACAACGTGGGCGCTGGCCTGAGTGCCGGCCAGGTAGCTGCTCGTCGCGCTCGCCGCGAGCGTGCTCAGCAGGGCGGTGCCGATCGAGCCGCCGACTTGCGGTGCGGTGTTGACCAGTGCCGAGGCGACCCCTGCGTCGGCAGCGTTGACGCCGGAGGTGGCGATGTTGGTCGCGGGCGGGAATACGAGACCGAGGCCGGCACCCACGAGCGTCAGCCCCGGGAGCACCTGGGTCGCGTAGCTGGCATGCACGCCGAGCTGTGCGAGTAGCGCGAGGCCAACCGCGGCCAGCGCCATCCCGGCGGCAAACAGCGGTCGCGGACCAGTACGCGGCAGCACCCGTGTGCTGGCGACACCGGCCGTGATCACGAGCGCGCCGGTCAGCGGCAAAAACGCCAGCCCGGTCTTCAGCGGCGAGTAGCCGAGGGACTGCTGCAGGTAGTAGGTCAGGAACAGGAACACGCCGAACATGCCGGCGCCGAGAACTCCGAGGGCCAGGAACGAGCCGCCGCGGTTTCGCTCGCGCACGATCGACAGCGGCAGCAGCGGGTGCTCGCTCCTGGCCTGGATCGCGACGAACGCCGCCAGCAGCAGCAGCCCGCCGGCGAGGAAGCCCACGGTCGTCGAGGAGCCCCAGCCGTGGGTCTGGGCTTGGGCCAGTCCGTAGACCAGCGCGAACAGACCGCCGGTCGCGGTCAATGTGCCCGGCAGGTCGATCCGTGGCTTGACCGCGTCCGACTTGGGCTGCAGGAGCGCGAACGCGCCGAGCGCGGCCGGAATCGCGAACCCTAGGTTCACGAACATGGTGAAGCGCCATGACAGCGACTGGGTCAGCACCCCGCCGAGCAGCAGGCCCAACGCACCGGCGCCGCCTCCAATCGCGCCCCACACGGCGAACGCCTTGCCGCGCTCGCCGGGATCGGTGAACGTCGTGGTGAGCAGCGACAGCGCCGCGGGCGCCAGCAGCGCCGCGAACCCGCCCTGCAGCGCGCGCGCCGCGACGAGCACATCGAAGCTCTGCGCCGCGCCCCCGAAGGCCGAGGCGACCGCGAAGCCGATGGCGCCGGCGATGAACGTCCGCTTGCGGCCGAAGAGATCACCGATCCGCCCGCCGATCAGTAATAGGCTCCCGAACGCCAGCGCGTATGCGGTGATGATCCACTGACGATTGTCGTTGGAGAAGTGCAGGGCTTTCTGCGCCGAGGGGAGCGCGATGTTCACGACCGTCGCGTCGAGCACCACCATCAGCTGCGCGATCCCGAGGACCCCGAGAATCCACCAGCGCCGCCGTTGGTGGCCGTCGCTTCCCACGGCGGGCGCGGCGCGATCCGATGTCATGGTCTGTGCGGGCATGGAGACTCCCTGGTCGTTCCCGTCCTCTCGGGCGCATGAGAGTGGCCAGAGACGTTCGAGACGTGTATACTGCTTTATGAGACACAGATGTATCAGGCCGCATCAGAGATGTCAAGACGGATCTGTCGCATCCTGAGATAAAAGCGTCTAAACTGGAGTCAGCAATGCCCGCCGCATCCACCCTCAAGGCCCCCCGGTTCGACCGCACCGCGACCGCGATCCTCGCGGCCGCTGCTCGCGTCTTCTCAGAACAGGGAAGCGCTGCCAACCTGGGCGAGGTCGCGGCCGGCGCCGGCGTCAGCCGCGCCACGCTGTACCGCTACTACCCCAACCGCGAAGCGCTGTTGGACGCCCTCGCCGCGCACGCGCTCACCGAGCTCGCAAGCCGCCTGAACGACGCGGGATTGGAGCGAGCCACGGCCGAAGAGGCAGTCGAGCGACTCGCGCGCGCGATCGTGGCGGTCGGCGACCGCTATGCGGTTCTCTCAAGCGAGCAGTGCAAGCCCAACGCAGCCGACGCCGAGCGACTCATCGGCGCGCCGATCCGAGCGGTGTTCGAGCGCGGAATCGCCGCCGGCCGCATCCGCCAAGACCTCCCCGTCGACGTATTAGTGCAACTCTTCGCCGGCACGATCATGGCCGCCATCAAGCTCACCCAACGCGAGCAACTCGGCCACGAAGAAGCAAGCGCGGCCGCGGCGGCCGTGTTCCTGGACGGCGTGCGACCGCGATAGCCGTCTCGTGATCCGCGCTGGACCCGACCGCGCCTGCGGGGCGTGAGCGGCCTCAGCGACCGCCGAGCGCGGCGACGACGGGGGCTAGCGCGTCCATGAACGCTGCGCCGACGATCACGTAAGAGACCCCGAGTTCCTCGCGGCGGCGGCGGAGCTCATCGGCCATCCCGCTCGCGTCGCCGCGCAGCATCACCGGGGAGTCGTTCTCGATCAGCGTGCGTGCGTCGGCGCGCAGAGACTGCGCCAACCACGGCGGCACTTCGTCCCCGACGACCATCACGTTAATCGCCAGCTCGGGTGCGCGGCCGACAGCCTCGCACGCGTCGGTGAGTGCGGCTACGCGCTCGGCGGTGGCCGCCCGCGGTGCGGCAGGCTCGACCGCAAGCGTGACCGTGTCGGCCACCCGGGCGGCCACCGCCATCGCGCGAGGGCCGCCGGCCGCCATCAGCACCGGAGTCGGCATGTCGCCATCGAGCGCTCGGAGCGTGGTGACCGTCCGCTCGACGTCGGCGAGGCGCTCTGCGGTCGTGGTCGCGGGCCGGTCCAGGCGCTCGACCGCGTCTCGCACCGTGCCCGGGTGGCCGGTGCCGATCCCCAGCTCGAACCGGCCGCCGGTGAGGGCGGTCATGCTGTGCGCTTCCCATGCGGCGAGCCCGGGCGGGCGCAGCGGGCCGGCGAGCACGAACGTGCCGACAGTCAGCCGCTCGGTGACGGCGGCGGCGATCGCCAGCGACGGGAACGGCGCCGGGAGCTGCATGCCGTCGGGCATCACCAGGTTGGCAAAGCCCAGCTGCTCCGCGTGGCGGGCCGTCGCGCGCCAGCGGTCGGGATCCTCGGGGGTGGCCATCACCCCGAAGCGGAATGGGCGCACGCTCATCCTTCATCAAGGTGGCCAAACCCATAGATATCAAACGCCATTAAGTCAAAGGCTTCGATATCTATGCTTATGGTAACCTTTGGACCCATGCAACCGACACATCCGCCGATCGGACTGGCACTGGCGCGCGTGGCACGCGTGGTCAGCCGGGGCTTTGACGAGGGTCTGGCGCATGTGGGCGGCTCGCTCCCGGTCTGGCTGGTGTTGCTCAATCTCAAGATCCGCCCGGCCGCCAACCAGCGCGAACTCGCGGCGGCGATCGGAATTCGCGAGGCGACGCTCACCCACCATCTCAACGCCATGGAGGCAGATGGGCTGCTGATCCGGCGCCGCAGCGAGACCAACCGCCGGATCCACGAGGTGACGCTCACCGACAAGGGTGAGGAGGCCTTCCTTCGTCTGCGCGAGGCTGCGGTGGCCTACGACGCCCAGCTCCGCGACGGACTCAGTGCGCGGGAGGTCGCGGAGCTGGCCGCCTTATTGGAGCGCCTGGCAGCAAATGCGCGTCTGCGCGTGGACAACGAGCCGGCCTGGGCTGGGCTCGCGGAGGCAGACGCATGAGCAAGACCACGCAGCGACCTGTCTCGCGTCCGCCTGCCGGCAGCGGCGGGTGAATCGGCCGGCATTCGTCATGGTTGTGCCGGATCGTGTTGTGTCAGGCGGCCACGGGCGGGGCGGCGTCGAACAGTGCGGTGAGCCGGTCGATCCCCATGTGGCGGCCTTTGAGGTCCGCGATCGTGGCGGCGCCGGCGATGCCGTCGCCGAGGAAGCCGGCTCCGCCCTCGGGCCCAAGCGGGATCGCGATCACGGGTGGGAATGTTTCGTAGTTGGTGAGCTCGCCGGTG
>DASZMI010000022.1:0-17066 GCA_035551915.1 Solirubrobacteraceae bacterium
ATACATCAGGAAGTTCACGTCGTTGATCAACGTGATCCGCGCGCCGGCCGGAGCCAGGCGCTCGAGCTTCTTGGCGGTGTAGTAACCGCCGAAGCCGCCACCGGCGATGACGATGTGCTGGCTGATGACTAGAAGGTACCCATCGCTACGCGTCACGGTCGGGCGACTCGAGCAGCAGCGCCGCCCACTCGCCGCTGACCCGGCGGTGGCGCTCGCTGTAGCCACGTGTGCGCAGCGCCTGAGCGACCTCGTCGGCCTCGTGCTCGAGCAGTCCGCTGGCGACGATCGAGCTGTGCGCCGGCAGCCCCGGCATGTTCGTGGCCCAGGCCAGCAGCAGCGGGCGCAACAGGTTGGCGAGCACCAGCGGCGCCGCCGGCATCGGCTCGTGGATCAGGTCGAAGCAGCGGGCCTCGATCAGCTCCGAGACACCGTTGACAGCGGCGTTGGCAATCGTCGCCTCTACGGCCAGCTGGTCGTAGTCGAGCGCCAGCACGGGCGCGTGGCCGAGCCTGGCGGCGGCGATCGCCAGCACGCCGGAGCCGCAGCCGAGGTCGATCGCAGCGGGCCCGGAGCTGGGGGCCAGCGGGCCCTCAGCCCCAACAACGGCACCAGATGGCAGATCCAGCAGCAGCTCGAGGCACAGACGCGTGGTTGCGTGGGCGCCGGTGCCGAAGGCGCGCCCGGGGTCGATCACCAGGTCGAGCGCGGTGGCCTGCGGCGGCTCCCACGGCGGGCGCACGGCCAGGCGATCGCCCAGCACCAGCGGCCTGTGGAACTCGCGCCAGCGGTCGGCCCAGTCGTCGGCGACCTCGGTGGTGCTGATATCGACCAGCGCCGCGCCCGCCGCCGCCCGCAGGTCCGGTGGCTCGGGCAGCTCGCCGGGCCGCCCGTAGACCGCGTACTCGACGGTCTCGATGTCGACGTCGACCTCCTCAACCCCGCCCGGGGCGAGCTCGAGCAGCTCGGCCAGCACCAGCTCGGCGTCGGCGCGGCGCACGCGCAGCGCCAGGCGCAGCACCTCTACAGGTGGAAGGCGCGACGCAGCTTGCTGAACACGCCCTCGTCGGAGTGCAGGTTCTCGTGCGTGAGGCTGGCGCTGAAGCGCTCGAGCAGGTCGCGCTGCTCGGCGTTGAGGTTGCGGGGCGTGACCACGTTGACGATCACGCGCAGGTCGCCCTCGCGGCGGCCGCGCAGCGAGGGCATGCCGCGGCCGCGCATCACCAGCGTCTCGCCGGGCTGGGTACCGGCCGGGATCTCGAGCTGCTCGGGCCCGTCGATCGTCGGCACCTCGACGGTCGCGCCCAGCGCCGCCTGCGGGCCGGAGATGTCGACCGCGGTGACGAGGTCGTCGCCGTCCCGCACGAAGCGCGAGTCCTCCTTGACGCGCACCAGCATGTAGAGGTCGCCGGGCGGGCCACCGCGCTCACCGGCGTGACCGCGTCCGCTGACCCGGATGCGCTGGCCGTCGGCGATCCCGGCGGGCACGTCGACGGACACCGTCTGAGTCTCGGGACGGCGGCCGCGGCCGCGGCACACGTGGCAAGGGTCGGCCGCGATCTTGCCCTCACCGCCGCACTGGTCGCAGGTGGTGGTGCTCATCACCTGCCCGATCAGGGTGCGGGCGACGGTGCGCAGCTGGCCGCTGCCCTGACACTTGGGACAGGTCTCAATCGGTGTGCCTGGTTCGGCGCCGTTGCCGCGGCAGTGCTCGCAGGTGACGACGGCGTCGTAGGAGAGCTCGACCGCCGCGCCGGCCGCCGCCTCGGCCAGCGTGACCTCGGCCGCGACCTGGATGTCGCCGCCCTGCGCCGGACCGGCGCGACCGCCCCCGAAGCCGCCGAAGCCGGAGCCACCGAAGCCGGAGCCACCGAAACCGCCGAGGCCGGAGCCGCCGAACAGCGCCTCGAAGATGTCCGACATCGAGCCGAAGCCCTCGAAGTTGGGCGAGTAGCCGCCGCTGCGCAGACCATCGTGGCCGTAGCGGTCATAGGTCGCGCGGCGATCCGAGTCCGACAGCACCTCGTAGGCCTCGGCGGCCTCCTTGAACTTGTGCTCGGCCTCGGGGTCGTCGCGGTTGACGTCGGGATGCAGCTCGCGCGCGAGCCGGCGAAACGCCTTCTTGATCTCGGCATCGTCGGCGTCGCGGGCGACGCCGAGGACGTCGTAGTAGTCCCGCTTGGGTGTGGAGGCGCTCATCGTTCGTCGTAGACCTCCGCGACGTACCTCGACAGCTGGGCGGCGGCATCACGCACCACGCTGATCACCCGCGGATAGTCCATCCGCAGCGGGCCGATCACAGAGACAGTCCCGAGGTTACGCTGTGGCAGCCCGTAAGCGGCTGCGACCAGCGCCAGCGAGCGCAGCGCCGGCTGGTCGTTCTCGGCGCCGATGCGCACGCGCACGTCGTGGCCGCCGAGTGCGGCCTGCAGCAGCCCGAGCATCGTCACCCGGCGTTCGAGCATGTCCATCAGCACGTTGAGCTCGCTGACGTCGCCGCTGCGATCGAGCGCCAGCAGGCGCGAGGTGCCGTCGATGTAGATCGACTCCTCGGCCGCCTCGGAGAGGTCGGTGAAGACCGGCAGCAGCGCCATCAGGAAGGCGACCTCGGCGCGCGAGAGCGACGGGTCCAGCAGCCGCTGGGTCAGGCGACGAGCGCCGAGCCCGGTTCCGACCAGCCGCTCGCTCAGATAGCTCGCGGCCCAGTCGGCCAGCCCCGTGTCGATCGGGCGATCGAACGTGAACAGTCGCTTGTTGACCCCACCGGTCGAGGTGATCACGACCACCATCAGCACCTGCGGCTGCAGCGGCAGCACCTCGATGTGGCGGATCGTGGCCGTGTCGAGCGGGGGCGCGGTGACGATCGCGAGCAGGTTCGTGACCTGCGAGAGCGTCTCGGTCGTAAAGCGCATCGCCTCGTCGACCTCGCGGCGCACGAGCGAGAGCGCAAGCGGCGGCTCCTGCACCTTCGCGGGCAGCAGCCTGTCGACGAAGTACCGGTAGCCGGACTCGGTCGGCACGCGCCCGGCCGAGGTGTGCGGATGCTGCAGCAGCCCCTGCTCCTCGAGACTCGCGAGCTCGTGGCGGATCGTCGAGGGGCCCCACTCGAAGCCCTCGGCCAGCACCTTCGAGCCCACGGGCGCGCCGGCGGCGAGGTACTCCTCGACGACGCGCTGCAGAACCAGTTCCTGGCGCTCGGTAAGCATCACCAGGAGTTTAGGAGCGCCTGGGCCGGTCTCAGGCTCACGGCCGCGGATGCGCGGCGCCGGAGTCAGCCGGCGCGCAGCTGAGCGACCGCGTTGCGGATCAGGCGGGCCTCGCCCTGTTTGGCCTCGAGCTTCGCGGTGGCGACGCCGCCGGCTACCGATTTGACCTCTCCGCTGACCACAACCACCTGTTCCATGCGGCCCATCCCACGGAACTGGACGCTGAGGCCCTGCAGCGCGGCCGGATCACCGCCGGCGGCTTCAGTCACGGCCCGCGCGACCTGAGCCATCGACCAGAGGCCGTGCAGGATGCGGCCGGGCAGGCCGACCTGCTGAGCGAACTGCTCGTCGATATGGATCGGGTTGAAGTCGCCCGAGGCGCCGGCGTAGCGCACGGTCACGTAGCGGTCGGGCGTGACGCACAGCTCGATCTGATCGCCGACGTCGAGCGCCATCTCACCCCTCCCCGCGAATGATCGTCGACCAGGTGCCGACACAGGTGGTTTCGCCGCGCTGGTTGACCGAGGTCGTCCCGAACCTGTAGAAGCGCAGACCCGCCCGCTCGGAGATGTCGGTGACCGTGAGCGTCGTCGCGATCTCATCGCCGGCGACGACCAGCCTGTCCCAGCCGAACTCCTGGGCGCCGTGCACGAGGTGCGCGAAGTCGATCTCGAGCTCGGGGTCCAGCAGCGCCGTCATGAAGGCGCTCGAGCAGTAGACGACCACGAACATCGGTGGCGCCAGCAGGTCGGCGTGGCCGGCGGCGCGAGCGGCGTCGAGGTCGTAATAGAGCGGGTTGCCCTCGCCCACGGCCGCCGCGTACTCCCGCACCTTCTCGCGGCCGACGGCGTAGACGACCGGCGCGTAGACCTTGCCGATCTTCTCGCTGGGCAGGGGCACGAGCCGGGAGTCTGTCAGATGTAAACTTCAGCTGCCCGGTGAACAAAGGAGGAAGATGACTCTTGCACTCGGCGCCACCGCGCCCGACTTCGAGGCTGAGACGACTGAGGGACCGATCAAGTTCCACGACTGGATCGGCGACTCCTGGACCGTGCTGTTCTCACACCCCAAGAGCTTCACCCCGGTCTGCACGACCGAGCTCGGCTACATGGCGCGGATCGAGCCCGAGTTCGCGCGCCGTGGCGTGAAGATCATCGCTATCTCCGTCGACGCCCTATCTGACAACGAGGGCTGGTCCAAGGACATCGAGGAGACGCAGGGCTTCGCCCCCAACTACCCGATCATCTCCGACTCCGACCTGAAGGTCGCCAAGCTCTTCGAGATGCTGCCCGCCGACGCCGGCGACAGCTCGCAGGGACGCACCCCGGCCGACAACCAGACGGTTCGCAACGTGTTCGTGATCGGGCCCGACAAGAAGATCAAGCTGATCCTCGTCTACCCGATGTCGACCGGCCGCAACTTCGACGAGGTGCTGCGGGTGATCGACTCGCTGCAGCTCACCGCCAAGCATTCGGTCTCGACCCCCGCGCAGTGGCAGCAGGGCGACAAGGTGATCATCGGCGGCGGGATCAACAACGAGAAGGCCAAGGAGATCTTCGGCGACTGGGAGGAGCCGAAGCCCTACATCCGCATCGTGCCGCAGCCGCAGTAGGACAGTCGTTGGTGTTGGGGGCGCTCGGCCCGCTGGCCGGCGCCCCCCCGCTGCGCTGTCCAATCTGTCCAACCACCCGCATGCGTGTTAGCCCAATGGACATGGGCCACGTCGTTGCGATCCCATAAATTCCGCCAGATTGTCCGAGTCGACTATGAGCGCCCCCGCCGAACGGCCGAATCACCCCAGTGACGGGACTGCCGTCGCGGCCGTGGATGTCGTCGGCGTGCGCAAAACCTACTCCGGCTTCGATGCGGTCGCCGGCATCGACCTGCAGATCCAGAGGGGCGAGTTCTTCACGATGCTGGGGCCGTCGGGCTCGGGCAAGACGACCCTGCTGCGGATCATCGCCGGGTTCGTCGCCGCCGATGCCGGCCAGGTGCGGCTGAACGGCGCCGACGTCACGCGCGAGCCGCCGTTTGCCCGCAACGTCAACACGGTCTTCCAGGACTACGCGCTGTTCCCGCACATGAGCGTGCAGCAGAACGTCGAGTACGGGCTGCGCGTCAAGCGCGTCGCCCGCGACGAGCGCCGGCGGCGTGCCCGGGCCGCGCTCGAGATGGTGCGGCTTCCCGACCACGGCGCCCGCAAGCCCGCTCAGCTCTCGGGCGGCCAGCGCCAGCGCGTGGCGCTGGCGCGTGCGATCGCCAACGAGCCCGAGGTGCTGCTGCTGGATGAGCCACTCGGCGCCCTGGACCTGAAGCTGCGCCAGGAGATGCAGCTCGAGCTCAAGCGCATCCAGCGCGAGGTCGGCATCACCTTCATCTTCGTCACCCACGACCAGGAGGAGGCGCTGACGATGAGCGACCGCCTGGCGGTGATGAACAACGGCCGGATCGAGCAGCTGGGCACGCCGGCCGATGTCTACGAGCACCCCGCCAACGAGTTCGTGGCCGGTTTCATCGGCGTCTCCAACCTGCTGGAGCGCGACGGCCGCCGCTTCACGATCCGCCCCGAGAAGGTCCGCCTGGCCGACCCGGGCGCGCCCCTGGCAGGCGGCTACCAGGGGGAGCCCGGCGCCGTCGCCGACGTCATCTACCTGGGCTCGATGACCCGTTACGTGGTCACGCTCGACAGCGGTGAGACGCTGATCGCCGTGCGCCAGAACTCAGACACCGTCGAGGACGCGGACCTGCTGTCGCTCGGCGCCAGGGTGCAGGCCACATGGCTGCAGTCACAGATGTTCACCATTGGAGAGGAGAATCAAACATGAGGTACGGAATCAAACCACTGACGGCGCTGGTCGCGCTGCTCGCGCTGGCCGTCACGGTGGCGCTGAGCGTCGGCTCGAGCGCCGCCGCCTCGGGGCTCGGCGCCCCGCCGCAGGCGAACGCCTCGGTGCTCAAGTCCGTCGGCAAGGGTGAGGGCAAGCTCAACCTGATCGCCTGGGAGGGGTACGCCCAGCCCGAATGGGTCAAGCCGTTCGAGAAGCTGACCGGGTGCCAGGTCAACGCCAAGTACGCCGGGTCCTCCAGCGACATGGTCTCGTTGATGTCGGGCGGCGGCGGACACCAGTACGACCTGGTCTCAGCCTCCGGCGACGCCGATCTGCGGCTGATCTACGGAGGCGACGTGCGTCCGGTCAACATCAGCCTGTTCCCGACCTGGAAGCAGTTCCGGCCGTTCCTGCAGTCGCCGGGGTTCAACACGATCGGCGGCAAGCACTACGGCGTCTCCTACGAGTTCGGCCCCAACGTGCTGCTGTACTCGAAGAAGACCTTCGCGAGCGCCCCGACCTCGTGGTCGGTCCTGTACTCCAAGAAGTACGCCGGCAAGATCACGGTTCCGGACAACCCGATCCAGATCGCCGACGCGGCGCTCTACCTCGAGAAGGCGCAGCCGAAGCTCGGGATCACCGATCCGTATGAGCTGACCCAGCCGCAGTTCAACGCGGCGGTCGCACTGCTGAAGTCAGAGCACCCGCTGGTCAAGAAGTACTGGGCCCTGGCCTCGCAGGAGATCTCGCTGTTCCAGAGCGGCACGACGGTCGTCGGCGCCGCCTGGCCGTACCAGACCAACACGCTGGTCGGCGACAAGGTCTCCGTCGCCGACACGATCCCCAGGGAGGGTGCGACCGGCTGGGCGGACACGTGGATGCTCGCGACCAACGCGCCGCATCCGAACTGCGCCTACAAGTGGATCCAGTGGGTGACGACCCCGAAGGTGCAGGCGCAGGAGGCCGACTACTTCGGTGAGACGCCCGCCAACACCCAGGCCTGCGGCTACATGGACAAGATCTCGAAGGGCTCGTGCGCGGCCTACCACGCCAACGCACCGCAGGCCTACTTCAAGACGATCAAGTTCTGGAAGACCCCGCTGGCTCAGTGCGGCAACGGCAAGAGCGATTGCGTTCCGTTCCAGCAATGGGTGAGCGCCTGGACGCAGATCACCTCCTGAGTGTCTGTAAGCGCTGAAGGTTCGGGGGGACTGGCCAAGCGGGCCAGTCCCCTCGGCAACATACCCCGTCTTCTCTGGCGGCACCCGTGGCTGCGCGGCCTGGCGACGCTGTCGCCGCCGCTGGCGTGGTTCGTGGTGATCTACCTGGCCTCGCTGCTGGTGATGCTGCTGACCGCGTTCTGGACGGTGAACCCGTTCACGAACCTGATGCAGCACTCGTTCTCGACGGCCAACTTCAGCACGCTCCTCGCCAGCCCCTACCCGGGGATCATCCTGCGGACGGTGCTGATGGCGGCGGCCGTGACGGTGACCGACACGATCGTCGCCCTGCCCTTCGCCTACTTCATGGCACGCGTCGCCGGCTCGCGCACCCAGCGCATCCTGTTCACCGCGATCATGCTGCCGCTGTGGGCCAGCTACCTGGCCCGCGTCTACGCCTGGATCGTGATCCTGCAGAAGGGCGGCGTCCTGAGCTGGAGCGCCCAGAAGCTCGGTCTCGGCGCGATCAACATCGGCTACACGAATACGGCGATGTGGATCGTCTTCTCCTACATCTGGCTGCCGTTCATGATCGTCCCGGTCTACAGCGCGATCGAGCGGATCCCGCAGTCGCTGCTGGAGGCCTCCGGCGACCTCGGCGCCCGCAACTGGCGCACCGTGCGCAGCGTGCTGCTGCCGCTGGCGCTGCCCGGCGTCGTGGCCGGCTCGATCTTCACCTTCTCGCTGACGCTCGGCGACTTCATCACGCCGCTCCTGATCGGCGGCACCAACTCGCAGCTGATCGGCAACGTGATCTACTCGAACATCGGCACCGCCGACAACCTGCCGTTCGCCGCGACGCTGGCGCTTGTGCCGATCGCGATCATGATCATCTACCTGACGGGCGCCCGCTTCCTCGGCGCCTTCGAGGCGCTCTGATGATCGAGGGCCGCCTGACACGGGTGCTGCTGCGCGTCTGGGTCGCGCTGGTGCTGCTCTTCCTGTTCGTGCCGATCGCGCTGATCGTGCTCTACGCGTTCAACAAATCGAATGTCCAGGGCTGGCCGCCCTCGGGACTCTCGACCAGATGGATCACGGTGGCCTGGCACGACTCGCAGGTGCGCTCGGCGCTGCTGCTGTCGGTCAAGGCGGGGCTGCTGGCGACCGCCGTGGCGCTGCTGCTGGGCTCGGCCGCGGCCTTCGGCGTGCACCGCTTCCGCTTCTTCGGCCGCGAGGCCGTCTCGCTGCTGCTGGTGCTGCCGCTGGCGCTGCCCGGGATCATCACCGGTATCGCTCTGAACTCGGCGTTCCAGTGGGTTGGGATCAACCTCTCGCTGCTGACGATCGTGATCGGCCACGCGACCTTCTGCATCGTCGTGGTCTACAACAACGTGATCGCGCGGCTGCGGCGCGTGTCGGAGTCGATGTACGAGGCGGCGGCCGACCTCGGCGCCTCGGGCTTCTTCACGTTCCGCACGATCACCGTGCCGATGCTCTCGACGGCGCTGCTCTCGGGCGCGCTGCTGGCCTTCGCGCTGTCATTCGACGAGGTGATCGTGACGACGTTCACGGCGGGCGCGCAGAACACGCTGCCGCTCTGGATCTTCGGTGCGATCCGGCTCGGGCAGCAGCTGCCGGAGGTCAACGTCGTGGTCGTGTTCGTGCTGCTTTTGACGGTGATCCCGGTCGCGGTCGCCGCCCGCCTGGCGGGCAGCGGCGGTGTCGCGCGGGCGCTGACCTGAACCGAGTTCAGAAAGGCACCGATTAGATGCTTTTCTGAACTCGTTGACGATGAGGGGCGCTACTTGTCGCCGATCTCCAGCACCGCGAGGAAGGCCTCCTGCGGCACCTCGACGCGGCCGACCTGCTTCATCCGCTTCTTGCCCTTCTTCTGCGCCTCGAGCAGCTTGCGTTTACGGCTGATGTCGCCGCCGTAGCACTTGGCGATCACGTCCTTGCGGTAGGCCCTCACGGTCTCGCGCGCGAGGATGCGCCCGCCGATCGCGGCCTGGATTGGGACGTCGAACTGCTGGCGCGGGATCTTCTCCTTGAGCTTCTCGGCCATCGTGCGGCCGAAGGCGTCGGCCTTGGAGCGGTGCACGAGCATCGCAAGCGCGTCGACGGCGTCACCGCTCAGCAGGATGTCGAGCTTGACCAGGTCCGATTCACGCAGGCCGGTGATCTCATAGTCGAAGGAGGCGTAGCCGCGCGAGCGGGACTTCAGCTGGTCGAAGAAGTCGAGCACGATCTCGGCCAGCGGCAGGTCGTAGCTGAGCTGCACGCGCTCAGCCGAGAGGTAGTGCATGCCGGTGCTGTCCCCGCGCTTCTCCTGGCAGAGCTCCATGATCGTGCCGACGTACTCCTTGGGCGTGAGGATCGAGGCACGGATGTACGGTTCGCGGATCTCCTTGATCCTGCTCGGATCGGGCATGTCGGCGGCGCTGTGGACCTCGAGCACGCTGCCGTCGTTGAGCGTGACCTCGTACTCGACGCTCGGCATCGTCATCATCAGGTCGAGGTCGTACTCGCGCTGCAGGCGCTCGCGCACGATGTCCATGTGCAGCAGCCCCAGGAAGCCGCAGCGGAAGCCGAAGCCGAGCGCATCGGAGGTCTCGGGCTCCCACGAGAGCGCAGCGTCGTTGAGCGTCAGCTTCTCGAGCGCCTCGCGCAGGTCCGGGTAGTCGTCGGAATCGATCGGATATAGGCCTGAGAAGACCATTGGCGTGACCTCGCGGTAGCCGGGCAGCGCCTCGGTGGCCGGACGCCTGGCGCTGGTCAGCGTGTCGCCGACGCGCAGCGCCGTGACCTCCTTGAGGCCCGTGATCAGGTAGCCGACCTCACCCGGGCCGAGCTGCTTGGCGGAGATCATCTGCGGGCTGAAGAAGCCGATGTCATCGATCTCGGCGTTGATCCCGGCGGCCATCGCGTGGATCGCGTCGCCCTTGGAGAAGGTGCCGTCGACCACGCGGATGTAGGCGACGACGCCGCGGTACTGGTCGAACTCGGAGTCGAAGATCAGCGCGCGCGGTGGCGCCTCGGGGTCGCCGGCCGGGGCGGGCACGCGCGCGATCAGCTCGTCGAGCACGGTCGTGACGCCCTCGCCGGTCTTGGCGCTGATGCGCCTCACGTCACCGGGCGGCTCGCCGATCAGGTCGGAGATCTCCTCGGCCACGCGCTCGGGCTCGGCGCCGGGCAGGTCGACCTTGTTCATGCAGGGGATCAGCTCGAGCCCGGCGTCGATCGCCAGATAGGTGTTGGCGACGGTCTGGGCCTCGACGCCCTGGCTGGCGTCGACGACCAGCAGCGCGCCCTCGCAGGCGGCCAGCGAGCGCGAGACCTCGTAGGTGAAGTCGACGTGCCCGGGGGTGTCGATCAGATGCAGCTGGTAGGTCTCACCATCGAGCGCCGAGGTGTAGAAGACGCGCACCGCCTGGGCCTTGATCGTGATCCCACGCTCGCGCTCCAGCTCCATCGAGTCGAGCACCTGGGCGCGCATCGAGCGGGAATCGACCGTGTGGGTCAGCTCGAGGATGCGATCGGCCAGCGTCGACTTGCCGTGGTCGATGTGGGCGATGATCGAGAAGTTGCGGATGTGCGCTTGGTCCATGGGGCCAGTCAAGCGTAGGAGCCTGCGAGCGGTTACAGCTCGTCGAGCAGGGCGAACAGGCCGTCGCGGCGCTGCCGCACGCTGAAGTGCTCGAGCACGCGCGCGCGGGCGGCGTCGCCGAGCTCGAGATGCAGCGCCTCGCGCACGCCCAACGCGACCGCCCTGGGGCTGTCGTCATCGAGCAGGATGCCGGCGTCGCCGACGACCTCGGGCAGCGCCCCGGCACGGGTCGCGACCGGCACGCAGCGGGCCAGCATCGCCTCGGCGACCGACACGCCGAAGCCCTCGTGCCTGGAGGCCTGCACGTAGACGCGCGCACGGCGCAGCAGCGACTCGAGCTCGTCATGCTCGAGCCAGCCGGTGAGGCGCACGTTGGCTGTGGCGATGCGCTCGAGCTCGGCGCCGGCGCCGCCGACGAGCATGCCGGCGACGACGAAGTCGACCTCGGGGATCTCGGCGGCGGCCTGCACGAACGTCCTGATCCCCTTGCGGTCGAGGTTGGTGGCGTCGACGATGCCCACGGTGATCACGATCGGGCGCTCAGGGTTGCCGATCAAGCCGCTGGCCAGCGGGCCAGGGACGCTGCCGGTCAGCGGACCGGCAGCCCCATCAGGATCGTCTATTCCGTGGTAGACGACCCGTACCTGGTCCGGCGGGATCCCAACGTTGCGGCGGATCTCCTCGCGCGAGTACTCGGAGTTGGTCATCAGCGTCCGCGCGGCGCGCATCGTCAGCCGGCTCAGCCAGGCGCGCGGGCCGCCAAGCTGGAAGCCGTAGCCAAACTCGGGCTCGGCGGCGGTGTCAAAGCCGCCCACGATCAGCAGCGAGGGCTTGCGCAGCAGCCAGGCGAGCGTGAACGGCAGGAAGGTGTGCCAGGAGGCCCACCAGCCGACGATCACGTCGGCCGCGAGCACCTCGCGGAGCACGATGCGGGGGTCGCTGAAGCGGCCCGGCTGGTAGATCTCGTGGACCTCGTAGCGCTCCTGCAGCAGCCGCTGATCGAGCTCGATGAAGCTCGCCCTGCGGCTCTTGACGAACAGCAATCTGCGCATCTGTGCCGATCAGGCTACGGCGCGCAGGCGATGCTTCGAATCCGCCGGGGCCATGGCCGCGCGCGCCGCCAGCGAGAGTGAGCCGCCGACCGCCAGCAGCGTCCAGGTCATCGGGTCCTCGAGGAAGTCTGCATAGAGCATCGTGTGCAGCAGCAGCGCGATGAAGGCGACCGCGATCGCGACCCGGTAGGGGTCGCCGCGCGCGCTGCGGAACAGCGTCAGCAGCGCGCTCAGCACCAGCGCCACGTACAAGACGAGACCGATCACGCCCTGCTCCACGCCGATCGTGATCGGGATGTTGTGGGAATCCTTGACGATCCGCGCCGCCTTGCGGTCGTAGAACGTGTACTCGGTAGGAAACGACCCGGAGCCGAAGCCGTAGAGCGGCTTCTTCTCGAAGATCTTGATCCCGCCGCTGATCAGGCTGGCGCGGCCGCTGGTGTTCACGTTGTTGAAGCCGAACTTGCTCGGATGGGTCGCGACGAGCACCGCGGCCGCCACGACCGCGACGCCGAGCACGACCGCGTAGACCGCCGGACGCACCCGCCAGCGCAGCGCCGCCAGGATCACCAGTCCGAGCGCCAGCGCCACCAGGCTCGAGCGCGAGAGCGTGAACACCAGGCAGGCCCAGAGGATCGCTAGCGTGACGATCGCTCCGAGCTGGACCCTGGTGCGCTTGTCGTAGAGCAGCACGGTGGCGGCCAGCAGCATCACCAGCGCCAGATAGCGCCCGAAGATGTCGGGGTCGTAGAAGACGGAGTTGATCGTGAAGTACTCGTGCAGCTGATTCGATTGCACCAGGTTGGAGCGGAAGTACAGGGTCTGGGTGGCCTCCTCCAGGAAGCCGATCAGTGAGAAGGCGATCGCCAGGCCGACCGTGATCAGGACGCAGCGGACCATCAGCTCGTGGCTCCACTCGATATCCCGCAGGCGCGCGAGCAGCACAGCGAACGGTATGTAGAAGAAGACCTCGTTCTGCAGCGCCGTGACGAAGCCCGCTGGCGAGCCTGACGCGGGCGAGTAGAGCGCCTGGACGGCATACAGCACGATGAACGCCGCGAGCAGCTTCTCGAACAGCAGGATGTGGCGTTTCGGCTCCGCCTGGGGCTTTCCCGGCCGCAGGTGCGCCTGCCAGAGGACCGGCACCAGCCAGGCCAGCGCCGAGGCCGCGATCACGAAGTAAAGCGGAACCAGCAGGCTGTTGGTGTTACCGCCCGAGCTGATCGGGATCCGGAACGGCAGCGTCAGCACCGCCAGCGGCGCGACGACCCAGGGGCGCCGACGAATCCCGTAGGCGGCGGCCGCGAGCACGGCGAGTCCGACGGCGCCGGCGACCAGCGCGTCGAGCGGGTGGCGATGGACGAAGCCGAGCTGGGCCGAGTGCCAGACGTCGTCGAGCAGCAGCACCGGTGCCAGCACCAGCGCGCCGAGCATCGCCCAGGCTCGCTGACGCTCGCTGCGCGCGAGGATCGTCGCCGCGGCCAGCACGGCGGCGGCCACCACCCCAATCCGGGGCCAGGGTCCTGCGAGAACGGCCATGCTCAGCACGCGCAAGAGGCTAGAACATGCGCCTATGTGCCGGTTCAGCGAATGTGCGCGGCCAGATCAGCGCGCGCGTAGGCGGCGCTGGAGCATCCCCTCGATCTGCCGCCACTCGGGCACGCGCATGTGGCTGATCGCCCAGGCGTAGAAACCGCCGCCGGCCACCACGGCGCCGCCGACGGAGACGATCTGACCTGCGAGCGAGAGACCGAGAAGGCCGTTGAGCAGCTCCCAGACGAGCCGCGCGAGCACACCGGTGACCGCCGAGACGACGACGATCCGCGCCGTGATCATGACCGTCTGGTCGAGATCGAGGCGACCGTTGAAGCCGATCCGCAGGCGCCGCAGCTGCAGTGCCACCATCACGATGTTGGCGCTGGCGGTGCCGATCACGAGCCCGGCAATCCCCAGCGGCTTGAAGAGCGAGAGGCTGACGATGATGTCCACCGTCATGTTGATCGCGGCCAGCTTGGTCGGCAGCCACGGCCGCTGCAGGGCGAAGAAGGTGCGCGTCATCAGCAGGTTGAGGCCGGCGAACGGCAGGCTGAAGGCGAACCAGAAGAGCGCCTTGGACGTCAGGAACAGCGACTCGGCGTTGAAGGCGCCGTGCTCGAAGACGAGGCGCGTGATCGGAGTGGAGAGCGCGATGATGCCGGCCGCCGAGGGGATCAGCAGAAGGTTGATCTGGCGCATGCCGTTGCCGAGCGTGTTGCGCATCTCAGCCGGGGCGCGGCGGGCCGCCTGGCGGCTCAGCGTCGGGAACAGCACGGTCGAGACGGCGACGCTGAACACGCCCTGGGGCAGCATGTAGAGCAGGAACGCGTCCTGGATCGCGCGCGGACCGGCTCCGTGTTGGGGCTGCGTCGTGACGAGCGTGCCCATGCTCGAGTTGATCAGCGCGTCGAGGTTGATGATGCCGAGCCCGAGCGTGACCGGCAGCATCAGCATGAAGACCTGGCGGATGCGCGGGTCGTGCCAGTCGATCTCGAAGCTCAGGCGGTAGTCGATCCGCCGCAGCGCGTAGCTGATCAGCAGGAACTGGACCACGGTCGCGATCGTCCAGGCGACCGCGTAGGCGTAGACGCCATTCTTCCCGAACTGCTTGTGCAGCAGGAACGTCAGGACGATGATCACGATGTTCCAGGCCACCGGCGCGAGCGCCGGCAGCGAGAACTCGTCATAGGACTGCAGGATTCCGGTGAACACGCCGGCCAGCCCGAGGAACAGGACGACCGGGAACATCACCTCGGTCATCACCGCGGCCGCGTGACCGTCGAAGCTCGCGCCGCCGACGTGCGGCAGGATCAGCGCGGCAAGCAGGATGCCGATGATCGTGATCGAGCCGAGCACCAGCACGACGATCCAGAAGAGCGTCGTCGCGAGCTTGAAGGCCTCGCGCTTGCGGCCCTGCTGCAGGAGGTCGGTGAAGACCGGCACGAAGGCCGCCGACAGAGCCGCCTGTGCGAACAGGTTCGACATCAGGTTCGGGATCTGCGACGCGACCGTGAAGGCCGACGCGCGCACGTTCGTGCCGAACAGGTAGTTGGCGATGATCTCGCGAATCAGCCCGGCGACACGGGACAGCGCCGTCGCAGCCGCGAAAATCGCCGTGTTGACCGAGAGGCGGTTGCGTTGGTGGTGATCCGTTGCGGCCAAGGGCCGCTATAGTACGGCGCCGCTAATGGCCAACATTCATTCACAGAAGAAGCGCATCGAGCGTGCGCTCCGCGAGCGCGACGAGAACCGCCGCTACACCTCGCGCATCAGGACCTACTTCCACCGGCTCGAGAGCGCCGTCGCCGCCGGCGACGATGCCGCTGCCGACGCCGAGCACCGCACCCTTGTTCAGACGATCGACAAGGCCGTCAAGCGCGGCTCGGTCCACAAGAACAACGGTGCTCGCAAGAAGAGCCGTGCCGCCCGCGTTCGTCGCGGCGCGCCGGCCGCCGAGTAGCCGTCCCGCTCCCGCCGTCAGGCGGTAATCTCGCAGATGGTGACCAGCGCACGAGTGTCCTCGTGCGCTCCGCCGTTCGCTCCTCCACGCGAGGCAAGCTCGAGGTCAGCGATCAGGCAGATCGCATGCTCGAGGCGCTCGGCGCCGATCCGGCGCGCGTCGGAGATCAGCTTGTCAGCCGCCGAGGGCGGCATCCGCAGGCTCGATCTGACCTGCGCCTGCGACTCGCCGCGGTCAAGCGCGCGCGCGATCTGGTGGGCCTGGCGCACGCGCGAGCTCATCCAGTAGATCAGTCCCGGCAGCCGCTCGCCCTGGGCTCGCATCTGCAGCAGCGTGCGCGTCGCGGTGGCGGCGTTGCCCGAGAGCAGCGCGTCGGCCAGTGCCCAGGCCTTGCGCTCCGCCGAGGCGGCGGTCAGCTCGAGAACCATCTCGGCGTCGATGTGGACTGTTTCCCCACCCGCCCCGAGCTCGAGCGCGAGCTTCTCGAGTTCGCGCTGCAGCCGCTGCTGGCGCTCGCCGACGTGGCCGACGAGCATGCGCGCCGCCTCTGGGGTCAGATCGAGCCCCAGCTGCTTGGCCTGCGCCACCGCCCACTTGGGCAGCTCCCACGGCTTCACCGACTGCTCGGTCGAGATGTCGCCGCCGGCCTTCTTGATCGCATCATGCAGGCGCTTGGGCGCCTTCAGGCGGCCGTCCTCGCGCGCGAAGAAGGTGATGGTGGTGTCGGGGTCGAGCGCCCTGAGCGCCGCCTCGAGCGCGTCCATCTCCTTGTCCTTCCAGCGCTCGGCGCCGTCGACGATGATGAAGCGCCGGCCGATCGCGAAGGTCATCGCGTTGAGCGCGGCCGCGACGTTGTCAGCTGTCGCCACGTCACCCTCGAACAGCTCCATGCCGTTGGCGCCGCTCGAGCGCTCGGCGAGCTCACGCAGGCGCGCGCGACGCTCGGAGATGCGGCCGTGGTCGTCGCCGTGGATCAGGTAGGCGGGCTTGAAGGCGAGTGGCATCGGCCATCGAGTCTACGTTCGCCGGGGGGCGTGCCGATGTCTGAGGGCGCTCTTTGTCAGTTTGCTTCGTAATGACGAAGCAGATTGACAGAGACCGTTGCAGTAGCCCGCCCGGGCGCGAGGTAGATTGCCGTCGCGATGGCACCGAAATGGGCACGTCCCTGGTTCGCCGCGACCGCCGCATGCGTGCTCGCAGGTGTGGTGATCAGCGCCGTCACCGCAGCGAACAACTCGGCAGGGCATTTCCACCCGGCGGCGGCCCGCGCGCTCAACGCCTTTGCCTTCTTCACGATCCAGTCGAACCTGCTGGCGGGCCTCGGTTCACTGCTGCTGGCGATCAGACACGACCGTAACTCGCAGGTCTTCGCCGTGCTGCGCGTGACCGGGGTCGTCGCGATCACCGTGACCGGGCTCGTGTTTCACGCGGTGCTGGCGCGTACGCTCGACCTGTCCGGCTGGGACGCGCTCGGCAACGAGCTGGTGCACACGGTCGTGCCGGTGATGACGGTCGTCGGCTGGCTGGCGCTCGGGCCGCGGCGACTGATCAGTGCCCGCACCGTCTGGCTGTCGCTGACCTTCCCGATCTGCTGGCTGGCGTTCACGCTGATACGGGGCGCGCTCGCGCACTGGTATCCGTATCCGTTCATCGACGTGACGCACCTCGGATACTTCAAGGCCGCTGTCGACTGCGTCTGGGTCGCGCTGTTGCTGCTCGG
>DASZMI010000023.1:0-65812 GCA_035551915.1 Solirubrobacteraceae bacterium
CGCCGCAAGCTCGATATGGTCTCAGCGCTCGCCGCCGCCACCGAGTCGCCGCAGGTCCCGCCAGAGGCGCGCGAGCGGATCCTCGTGTTCCTGAAGCTGTACCGCTCGGCGGTCGCCGCGATCGACACCACCCGCCCCGACCTGTACGTGCACCGGCTGATCGAGCGGCTGGGGCTGCGGCGCCAGCAGCTGTTCGCGGCCCAGGCCGACGTCGTCGAGCGCCTGCGCGCACTGGCGCGCTTCGGTGAGCTCGCCGCCGCCCACGTCGTACGCAGCCCGCAGGCGACGGCGCGCGAATTCGCACGCTCGATCGCGGCGGTGGCGGAGTGGGGGCTGAGCGAGCGCGAGCAGCCGCAGCTGTTGGGTGCGGACGCGGTGCAGGTGCTTGCGCTCGAGATGGCCGGCGGGCTCGAGGTCGATCACGTCTTCGTGCTGGGCCTGAGCGCCGCGCTCCAGGGAACCGGAACGCTCGACTGCGAGCCCGTCCCCGATGAGCTGCTGCACGAGCAGCTGCCCGCCGACGACGAGCCGCTGCGCCAGTCGCGGCTGCGCCAGCGCCTGTACGTCGCGATCACGCGCGCACGCGAGCGCGCGGTGCTGGTGCACGCGGGAGCGGTCGGGCGCGGCGCGAGCAGCAAGCCACTGCCAGCTATCGAAGCGGCCCGCAGGGCCGTCGACGGTGAGTGGCTCGAGCTGACCGAGGATCTGTTCGGACCGGCGGAGACGCTGCACGCGACCTACCGTCTGCTGCGCGACGAGCTGATGGACGGCACCAAGCGCGCGGCTGGGCGGCTCGCTGAGCTGCGGCTCGACACCGATCTCGACATCTCCCATGCGGTCGTCCGCTACCTCGAACTGCTGAAGCTGGCGGCGCTGATCGCGCGCGATGAGGGCTCCCACGGACAGGGGCTCGCCGATGCGCTGCGCGACATCAACGCGCGCATCGAACAGGCCGTCACCGCCGACCAGCGCGAGATCTTCGTCAGCTCGCCGCTCGATGAATACCTGCTCGACGCCGAGCGTGACGTGCGTCACCGGGCGCGGGTGATCGCTGCGCGCGACGAGCCATCGCTCGAGCGCTTCCTGCCGATGCGCGGAGGCGGGGTGCTGCTCTCGGCCAGTGACATCGAGATCTACCGCGCCTGCCCGCTGCGCTACAAGTTCGCACGCGTCTTCCGCATCCCGCAGGAGCCCACGCTGCACCAGCGTTTCGGGATCGCCGTGCATCAGGTGCTCGAGCGCTTCCACGCCCAGGGCTCCGATGCCGCCGAGCCACAGCCGGCGGGCGGTTCGCTGACCGACCTGCTGACGCTGCTGGAGACCAGCTGGCGTCGCGGCGGCTTCGGCGACTCCGACGAGGAGCGGCAGCTGCACCAGAAGGCCGTCTCGTCGCTCACGCGCTACCACGAGCGCGCGCAGTCAGACCAGGCGCGCCCGGTGTGGTTCGAGCGGCAGTTCAGCTTCAAGCTCGGGGCGCACCTCGTGCGCGGGCGCGTGGACCGTGTCGATCGCCTGCCCTCGGGCGAGTACGAGCTGATCGATTACAAGACGGGCAGGCCCAAGTCCGCCGAGCAGCTCGCCGGCGACGTGCAGCTGTCGCTCTACGCGATCGCCGCGCGCGAGGCCTGGGGTCTCGACGCCAACCGCGGCGCCTACTACTACCTGCTGGATGACGAGAAGGTGGCGATTGCCGGTGACAGCGAGCGCTCGGACTGGATCCGTGGCGTGGCGCTCAATGTCGCCGAGGGCATCAGGGCGCAGGAGTTCGAGCCGACGCCCTCGGCGCGGGCGTGCAAGCTCTGCGACTACCGGCTGGTTTGCCCAGCGGCCGAGCGCTGACTCAGCGCTGCTCCACGACCATGAGCGTGTGACCGGTCGGGTCGCGGAACCAGAACATCGGCGGCACCGGCTCGCCCATGCGCGAGACCTCTGCGTCGACATCGGCGCCGGCGGCCTGGAGCGCCGCATGGGTGGCGTCGATATCGTCGGTCGTCAGCGTGATGCCGGTCTGCATCGGTTGAACCGGCAGCTGGCTCTCGGGCGGCGGCGCCAGAGCGATGCCGGTCTGCCCCTCGGGGGGATAGACCTCGACCCAGCGGTAGTTGCCGCCGAACGCCATGTCGGTGCGCTTCTCGAAGCCGATCGACTCGTAGAAGGCGATCGCCCGGTCCTGCTCGATGGTCGGGACGCAGACCAGGCTGATCCCGCGGATCCCGGTTGCTGTGGTGCTCATCCTTCAGCCTCCTGTCTGGTGTTCGACACTGCTGCGACTTCTATGGAGAACAAGCTAATCGCTCGGCGCGGCACCTGCGGGAAAAGTTGGTCAGCTGGGCGGTTCTTCGCCGCGCTGGCGCAGGAAGCGCTGCAGGTCGCGCTCGATCGAGTCGCCCGAGGGCAGGTCGAAGGGGTCGGCCTCATCGTCGCTGGCGGCGGCCTCGAGCTTCTCGACGAACGCCTGGATGTCAGGGTCGTGCTGGACCGCGAGGTTGACCTGGCGCTCGTATTCGCTCGCCGCGGACTCGAGCTCGCCGGCGTCGACGACGACGCCCACCAGCCCCTCGAGCTTGCGGATCAGCGCGAGTGACGCCTTCGGGTTCGGTGAGGCGGCGATGTAGTGCGGGACGGCGGCCCAGAGGCTGGCCGACGGCAGGCCGGCCGTGCGGCAGGCATCGTGGATCACGCCGACGATGCCGGTCGGACCTTCATATGAGGACTGCGAGAGGCCGAGCCGGGAGACCAGAGCGGGATCGGTGGCGAAGCCGGTTACCGAGACCGGCCGCGTGTGCGGAACGTCCGCCAGCAGCGCTCCCAGCGTCACGACCATCTGCACGCCGATCGCCTCGGCGAGCTCCACGATCAGGCCGGTGAACGTGCGCCAGCGGAACGACGGCTCGTGCCCGGTGAGCAGGATCAGGTCGCGCGGCGCCCGCGGGACGCGCACCTCGTAGAGGTGCACTTCGGGCCATTCGATCGCGCGTGCCTGTGAATCGGTGAGCTTGATGCGCGGCCTCGTGGCCTGGAAGTCATAGAAGTCCTCGGGGTCGATCGTCGCGAACTCGCGAGCGCCGAGCGCGTCGCCCACGAAGCTGACCGCGGAGGAGGCTGCGTCACCGGCGTCGTTCCAGCCCTTGAAGCCGCAGATCAGCGCCGGAGCGCGCAGTCCGTCGGGCCGGTAGTTCCATCGCAGAGGCTGCATCCGAATCACCGTACATCATGGCGGTATGCCGTCAGATGCGACGATCAGCTCCCTGCGCGCGGGCGACGAGGTCCGCGGCGTCTACGCCTGCGTGCGCAAGGACCGGCTGATGACGCGCACCGGCAGCCCGTACCTGGCGCTCGAACTGCGCGACCGCACCGGCAGCGTGCAGGGCCGCGCCTTCCGCGACGCCGACGCGCTGGCCGGGCGCTTCGAGCGCGGCGACCTCGTGACGGTCGTCGGTCGCGTCGAGCGGTTCCGCGACGACCTCGTGATCGAGGTGAGCGACATCCGCCGGGCGCAGCAGGGCGGAGCTTCCGGCGATGAGGTCGCCGTCGAGTCATTCCTGCCGGTCGCCTATCGCGACCTGGACGAGCTCGAGGGCTTCCTGGAGCACCTGGTCTCAGAGGTCTACGACCCGGGCTACAGGGCGCTGCTCGACTTACTGCTCGCCGACGCCGAGCTCCGTGCCGCGTTCAGGCGCACCCCCTGCACACGCAGCGGCCACCACGCCTACCTCGGCGGGCTGCTCGAGCACACCGTGGCGGTGGCCACGCTCGCCCGCGAGCTCTGCGACCTGCACCGGCGCCTCAACAGCGATCTGCTGCTCACGGCCGCGATCGTCCACGATCTCGGGCGCACGCGCGAGTTCACCTATGGCGCCGAGATCGGGCTCACCGAGGAGGGGCGGCTGCTCGGGCACCTGACGCTCGGGCAGCAGCTGATCAGCGAGCTTGGGGCCCCGCTTGGCCCCAAGCTCGACAGTCCGCGCCGGTTGGCGCTCCTGCACTGCGTGCTCGCCCATCATGGACCCGCGGGGCTGCCCGGCGGCCGCTTCGGCTCACCGGAGGCGTTGGCGCTCTACCGCCTCAACGCTCTCGATGCCGGCGTCAAGGGTGCGCTGGAGCATGGGCTCGGGCCGGCCCAGGACTGAGCTGGGTCACGAGCCGGTCCAGCAGCGGCGTGGCTGCCAGCAGCGTGCCGAGCACGCTCGCCGAGACGAGCAGCGCGGCCATCACGGACATCTGCGGGAGCGTCGTCGCCAGGGTCGCCGAGAAGGCGACCGTGGCAGCCATCGAGACGATCGTCCCGCGCGCCATCGCGGCGGCGCCCGCCGCGCCGGTCTGCCGGTGCGTGCCGGGCAGCATGATCGAGAGCAGCACCGGCGCCGAGGAGATGATCCCGGCCGGCCGTGCGCCGAGGATCGGCACCAGCGTCGACATGGTCGCGACCACGCAGGTCGAGATCAGCGCGCGCTGGACCATCGTCGCCGGGGTCGCCGGCGCGGCCGTGTCGGTGTCGGGATTGCGGTCGTGGGCCCAGGGCCACAGCACGAGACTGGCGGCGATCATCAGCCAGACCGCGCTGGTCGCCTCCCAGATGCCGCCGACCGCACTCAGCGCGATCACGGCTGTGAGCGCGAGCAGCAACGATGTCAGCGTCGCTCCCAGCGGACGCATGCGCCGCGCCGTCCAGGCATAGACGCTGCAGAAGATCACGACCGCCATCTGCCCGTTCGTCACCCCGGCGGCCGCGTGCGCCGCGGTCGTGCGGCTGCTCGTCATGCAGACCGTCAGCAGGAAGGGGCCGGTGGTCAGCGGCAGGCCGATCAGACGGCCGCCGATCCAATCGCCGAAGCGCGACTGGGCCCGCGAGACGAGCGCGAACGCGATCGGCGTGAGTCCGATGCGTAGAAGAATCACCACGATTCATATGATCGGTAAATAAAGGCCTATTTTTCTGCGAAGTTCTGGCATGTCGCCGCGGTTCTGCCGTGCGATCCTCGACGATTGCCTGTCGACGGCGAGATATGTGAGACTTCGGTCAAATGGACGCGATCGATCGGGTGCTGATCCGTGAGCTGCTGCGCGATGCGCGCATGACCTACCAGGAGCTGGGGCGCACGGCACGGCTGTCCGCCAACACGGTCGCCGACCGCGTCCGCAGACTGCGAGCTTCGGGCGTGATCAGCGGCTACCACGCGGACCTCGACCTCGCCCTGCTCGGACGCGGGCTGCGGCTGATGAGCGATGTCCGCCTGCGCGAGGCCGTCGACCGCGGTCAGTTCGAGCGCGGGCTCGCGGACGTGGAGCAGGTGATCGAGGCGGTGCGGCTGACCGGCGACTACGACTACCTGCTGCAGGTCGCGTGCGCAGACCCGGAGGAGTTCGAGCAGGTGATCGATCGCCTCAAGCGTGACCACGGGGTACGCGAGGTCCGCAGCCGGCTCGTTCTGCACGAGGTTCCGATCGATCTCGAGAAGCTGGTCTTGTAGCGCTGGGTTCGGCGCGTCCGTGACACCGTGAGTGACATGACAACGATCGACGACCTTCTGGCCAACAACCGCGCGTACGCTGGACGCGCCGGGACCAATCACCTCGACGTCAGGCCACGCATGCAGCTCGCGGTCGTGACCTGCATGGACTCACGCATCGACACCTTCGCCGCGCTCGGGCTTGCGGGCGGCCAGGCGCACATTCTGCGCAATGCCGGCGGCGTCATCACCGACGACGTGATCCGCTCGCTGGCGATCTCACAGCGGCGGCTGGGAACCCGCCAGGTGATGCTGATCCACCACACCGACTGCGGCATGCAGACGCTGACCGACGACAGCTTCCGCGCCGAGCTGCAGGAGGCGACGGGGATGGCTCCGGCGTTCGCGATCGAGTCCTTCACCGACGCGGAGGCCGACGTGCGCCAATCGATCCTGCGCGTGCGCCGCTCCGAGTTCATCCCCCATCGCGAGGTCGTGCGCGGCTTCGTCTACGACGTCGACACGCACGCGATGCGCGAGGTCTTCGTCGACTGACCTACGAGTTAGCGGGAATTGCGTTGCCCATGCATTGCGACTCATACATTCGTCCAGATACGCCAATCGCGCTAAAGGTTCTGAGGGCCTCTGCCGATGACTGGGATGGCAGAGCCTGCCGGCGCTCGCGTCTCAGTAGAGGCCCTCGCCGCGCCGGTATCGCTCTTCCCGCTCGCTGTCGTACTGTTCGGCGTCGAACTCCGGGTTCGACAGCGATCGCAGGATCGCACCCGAGCTGGGTAGCTCACCGCGTTCGATGTGCCGTTCGGGGTTCCACAGATCCGAGCGGATCAGCGCCTTGGAGCAATGCGTGTACGCCTCCTCGACGGAGACGAGCAGGCCGAGCTTCGGAAGCTTGCCCGCGACCGCGCAGACGGCGAGCAGCTCGGCATCGTCGGTGATCACCGCGCGGCCGTTGACGCGGAAGCTGTCGCCGACGCCCGGGATCAGGAACAGCAGCGCGATCCGCGGGTCGCTGAGCAGGTTGCGCAGCGTGTCGGCGATCTTGTTGCCCGGCCGCTCGGGGATCAGCAGCGTGCGCTCGTCGAGCACGCGCACGAATCCGGCCGGGTCTCCACGCGGTGAGACGTCCAGGCCGCCGCCCGGATCGACCGTTGCGACGCAGACGAACGGCGAGCGCTCGATGAACTCGCGGGTCAGCTCGTTGAGGCGGTCAGACAGCTTCAGCAGCACGGTCTCGCTCGGCCCCCCGATGATCGCGCGCAGCTCGGCCTCGTCGGTGATCACGTGGATGCGGTCGCAGTCAAGCGCCACTGTCGTACCTTTCCCGTGGACGGCAGGAACAGGTCGGGACGATAAACGAAAGGTACCGGCGATGAGCAAGCAGGCTGAAGGTTCAATCCAGGGTGGGTGCCTCTGCGGGGCGGTGCGGTTCGCGTTGACACGGCCGCCCTTCTCCGCCGGCTACTGCCACTGCACCCGCTGTCAGCGGCGCACCGGCACCGGATCCTCGGTCTCCGCCTTCGTCGACCCGAGCGCGCTGCACATCCTCCAGGGCGAGGAGCTGATCAAGGGCTGGACGGCGCCCGCCGGCGGCGCCGAGAAGTGTTTCTGCGGCGAATGCGGAGCGCATCTGTACTCGCTCAGCCGGGATCGCACGCGGCTCGGCATCCGCATGGCCGCGATCGACGGTGACGCCGGGGTGCGGCCGAGCTCGCGCCAGTTCGTCGCCTACGCGGCCAGCTGGGAACCGATCCCCGACGACGGCCTACCGCGCTTCGACGAGGCCAGGCCCCGCCTGTAGCTCCTCCGCGAGCTTGCTGAGCAGGCTCGCGACCTCGGCGTGCCGCTCCGGCTCCCAGCCATCGAGCAACCGCGCCAGCGCCTGGCGGCGGGCGGCGATCAACCGGTCCGCGGTCTCCTGGCCGAGCGGGGTGACGGTACCTCTCAAAACGCGATTCTGGTCGGATATCGCCGCGGTATCGCCGGCGATATCGGGCCTGATCTGGCTTTCGGGAGACACCATGCCGCGACTGAGGAGCTCGTCAAAGCCGGCGCGGGCGCGCTGCGCCGGCACATCCCAGGTCACTGCGAGCTGATCGACGTCCGCATCCGGTTGCAGCGACAGACGCGCCAGCAGCCAGGCCGCGGCCGGCGACAGGTCGACACCGGCGCGCGCTGTGATCTGCTCGACCAGCTGACGGCGGCGCTCGTGGCCGATCAGGACGGTGAGCGCGCGGGCGATCTCCGCGAACGAGTCCACCGGCTTGGGCACGGCGAATGCCTCACCGATGCCGGTGCTCGCCTCTGCGGTGTCGCGCAGCGGCCGCTGCTCGAGCAGCCAGCTCATCAGGAAGGCCGCCGCCGCGACGCAGGCGGCGATCAGGAAGACGCGGTCGAGCGCGCGGGTGAACGCGCCCACGTAGAGGTCATGGACCGGCTTTGGCAGCAGCTTGAGGGCGGCCGGGTTGCTGCCGGCGCCGGACAGCTTCGCTACCTCCGAGCCGGGGATGCTCGGGTGCGCCCGGAGGCCGGCGGCGAGCTGCGACGCCAACCGGCTCGAGAAGATCGAGCCGAGGATCGCGGTGCCGACCGAGCCCCCGATCGAGCGAAACAGGGTCGCGCCGGAGGTGGCGACGCCGAGGTCGGAGTAGTCGACGGCGTTCTGCACGGCCAGCACCAGGACCTGCATCACCAATCCCAGCCCGAGGCCCAGCACGAACATGAACGCGGACGAGGTCAGCCGGCTCGTCGACGCGTCCATGCGCGACAGCAGATACAGCCCGACGATCATCACGAAGGTGCCGACGATCGGGAAGACCCTGTAGTTGCCGGTGCGCGTGATCGCCTGCCCGGAGCCGATCGAGGTGATCAGCAGCCCGCCCATCAGGGGCAGGATCTGCAGGCCGGAGCCTGTCGGTGAGGCGCCATTGACCACCTGCAGAAACAGCGCCAGGTAGGTGACCGCTCCGAACAGGCCAAAGCCCACCACGAAGCCGATCGCACTGGTCACGGTGAAGACCCTGTTCTTGAACAGGCGCGGGGGCAGCACCGGCTCGGCTGCGCGACCCTCGGCCTGCAGGAACACGCCGACCAGCACGATCGTGGCGATGCCAAGCCCGATTATCTCGGGGGACAGCCATTTGTAGTTGACCCCGCCCAGCGTGCACATCAGTACCAGCGCGACCAGCGCCAGCGCCAGCAACGCCGCGCCTGGGTAGTCGATCCTCCGGCGGACACGCTCGCTCGTGCCCGGCAGCGTTGCCGCCAGCACAACGAAGGCAACCACGCCGATGGGCAGGTTCACGTAGAAGATCCAGCGCCACGAGAGCGAGCTCGTGAAGAATCCGCCTAGCAGCGGCCCGATCACGCTAGCCAGCCCGAAGACCGCGCCGAACAGCCCCTGGTAGCGGCCGCGTTCGCGCGGCGTGACGACATCACCGATGGCCGCCATCGCGCCGACCTGCAACCCGCCGCCGCCGAGTCCCTGGATCGCGCGGAACGCGACCAGCTCCGTCAGGTTGGTAGCGAGCCCGCAGAGTGCCGAGCCGACCAGGAAGACGACGAGCGCGACCTGCAGGACCACCTTGCGCCCGTACATGTCGCCGAGCTTTCCGTAGACCGGCATCACCGCCGTCTGCGCGAGCAGGTACGCGGTCACCACCCAGGAGATGTGGTTGAGCCCGCCTAGGTCGCCAACGATCGTCGGCAGTGCGGTCGAGACGATCGTCTGGTCGAGCGCCGCCATCAGCATCACGAGCATCAGCCCCGTGAACACGGCCAGCACCCCCCGGGAATCGCGCTCCCGCACAACCATCTGCCGAGCCTATACCCGGGGTGGCCGGGCCTGGAACCCCGGGTGGGCGGGCTGCGCTTTCCCCGCCCACCCGGCCACGGCCGCTACCGCCGGCCGCGCGCCCGGACCCAGTCGCTCCTCCAGCTCCCGGGACCCCAGGGCTGGAGATAGGCCCTGTAGGTGTTCACTCCTGTCGGGAACTCGGCGCTCCAGAGCAACTGGCCGTCTCCGCCGAACTCGGAGACGTAGGGCAGGTTGCCCCAGCCGACGAACGCGCCCCCGCCTGGCAGCGGCTGTCCGTCGCCTTGGGAGGAGGCCTCGAGGCTCTCGGGCTGGTCGAAGGCCTCGAGCAGCGTCGCGGTGTGGTCGCGCAGGTTCAGCTTGACCTTGACCACGCGGCTGACCGGGAACTCGGATGAGACATCGATCCCGAGGTTGAACTCTCCGGCGGCCTCGTTGTCGAAGAACGAGTACACCCCACCCCCGAGCGACTCCGGGTCGTGCTGCCAGGCGAAGATCTCGCCCGCGCCGTTCAGTGACTGTCCCGCTGCGGCCTGCAGCTGGAAGCTTGAGTCCTTGCCGCCGAGCCGCCAGTTGATCTCGCCGCTGTGCGGATCGACGTCGTAGGTGGTCCAGGTGTTGCGGGCGCTTACGAGCAGGTTGCCGGTGGAGTCGAGCTTCACGGCGTTGATGTGAAACCAGTCCCACGGCGTGCTGGCTGAGGCCGGCAGCGGCTGCTCGCTCTGGCTGTATGGGACGTGGTCGGCGCTATTCCATTGGAAGAGCACCTTGCCGGTGCGGATATCGACCTCCTGCACGACGCCGTTGATCACGGTCTGGTCCGCCGGACCGCCGATCGAGCTGAGGTTTGCTGTGGTCTGCTGGTAAGCAAGGATCAGCGCGGTGTTCCACGGAGTGATGAGGAACTCGTGCCCGTCGGCGCTCAGCCCGTTGCCGGCCTGGACGGTTGCGATCTGCTGGTAGCTGTCGTTGTAGATGTAGTCCGTGCCGTGTGTGACGCCACCCAGGCCCGTGCCGGCCCAGAACGTCAGCACCGGCTTGCCGTCGTAACGCTGGGCGCGGAAATCCGATGAGGACTCGCCTGCCGGCAGCGCGTCGAACCAGATCACCTTGCCGCTGGGGCTGAGGATCTCCGGACCGTTTGCGTACGCCGAGGTGTCGCCGGTGGGGGTCACGAAGATGTCGTTGCTGCCGAGGCTACCCGGCTGCTGGCTGAGCACCGCGAGCGGCGGCGGGCTCGTCGGGGTGCTCGCCAATGCCGCGGGGGCGCCCTGGCCGACGGCTGCCGCCAGCGTTGCGAGTACCGCTGTGCCCTGTCTGAGATGCATGCTGCGTCCCTTCGGTCGAAGTGGCCGCTGGGTGACAACGGCCGTGGTTGCGAGCATACTACACAAATAACATCGACTTACATGAGATTGCCAACCGGGCATGCCGAGTGCGCGGCACCCAATGGGTCTGCGTGCGACCTGAATCGGACGCGCCATACTTGGTAACCGTGACGTCAGCGCTGTTCAGCGAGTCGCTTGCGCCGATGCGAGCGAACCCGTCCACGTCTGCGGTGCTGCTCGACATCGACGGCACCCTCGCCCCGATCGTCGAGCACGCGGCCGACGCCAGTGTCCCGGAGACCACGCGGCAGCTGATCATCGCGGTCTCGCGCCGCTACGCACAGGTCGCCTGTATCAGCGGCCGCCGTGCTTCGGAGGCGCGAGCGATGGTCTCGGTTGGGACGATCGCCTATCTCGGCTCCCATGGAGCCGAGCTCCTGCGGTCCGGGTGGACCGAGGCGCAGATCGACCCGGCGCTCGCCCAGTGGACACCGCGGCTCGACGAGTTCCGTCGTGAGTCCGACACACCCGAGCTGCGTCGCCGCCGCGTGCGCATCGAGGACAAGGGGCCGATCATCGCCTACCACTGGCGTGGCGCGGTCGACGAGCAGGACGCGCGCGAGGCGGTCGACGCCGTCGCCTCGCACGCCCAGGAGTCCGGGCTCGAGGTGCACTGGGGGCGCAAGGTCATGGAGGTCCGTCCGCCGGTGCGGATCGACAAGGGGCTCGGCGTGCGCACGCTGCTCGGCGACGGGAGCCGCAGCTTCTCGGCCGCGCTCTACGTCGGCGACGACACGACCGACCTGGACGCCTTCCGGGCGCTCCACGATCTGGTCAGGGAGGGGGTCGTCGAACGCGCCGTGTGCGTGGGCGTGCACTCCGATGACGGACCCCCGGCGATCGAGGAGGAAGCCGACGTGGTCGTTGCCGGGACGGAGGGAGTGCGGGAGCTGCTGGCCGCCCTGGTGGCCGAGTAGCTGCCGCAACCGGCATGCGCTTCACCGACCTCCTGCGGACCACCGTGATGCTCTGCGCCGCTGCCGCGACCCTGCTCGCCGTCGTCACCGTCGCCGGCGCCAATGAGAACGGCAACGCGCTGCTCGTGCCGATCTCCGCGGGCTGGTGGGTGATCGCGGCGATCACCGGTGCCAGCATCGGCCGTCGCAACACGACCTCTCGTGAGATCGCGGTGCTGCTCGCGAGCGCCCGAACGCAGACGATGCTGCCCGAGATCAACCCGGCTCGCATCGTGCTCAACCGCCTCTGGCCGATCATCGTCTGCACGATCGGGGCGGGTGGCGTCGCCTTCGCCCTGCCACAGGTGCCGGCGATCGCGACCGGCTTCGCGATCATCTGGGCACTCGCCTGGCGCCGGCAGTCGGCTGCCGTGATCGCGATCGAGGAGCGCGACGGCGCGCGTTTCTTCGTCGAGCACACCTCGCCGCTGCGACCCATCAGACTCGTGCGCACTCCTGGCTTTCGCTCGAACCTGACCGAGATCACGCAGGCCAAACGCACCACCACGGTGGCCGGGCGCCACGCCTGAGCCCGAGCACCTGATGCCGGCCTTCGCATACATCCCGAGTCCCTCGAGCAGCGGCTTCTCAATCGGCCCGCTGTACTTCCACGCCTACGGCATCTGTTACGTGTTCGCCGTTGCCGCGGCGATCTACATCGCACGCCGGCGCTGGGCCAGGCGCGGTGGCGATCCCGACATCGTCTACAGCGTCGCCTGGTGGGGATTCCCCGCCGGCCTGGTCGGCGGCCGCATCTACTTCGACATCACGACCCCCAGCCAGATGCCGCATCAGTGGTGGGGCCCGTTTGCGATCTGGGATGGTGGCCTCGGGATCTGGGGGGGGATCGCGCTCGGCGTCGCGGTGGGCATCTGGTACCTGCGCCGGCATCTCAGCTGGCCCGATGTCTACCGCTTCATCAACGCCGCGACCCCCGGGCTGCTGGTCGCGCAGGCGATCGGACGTGTCGGCAACTACTTCAACCAGGAGCTGTTCGGCAAGCCTTCGACGCTGCCCTGGGCGCTCAAGGTCTCCGCGGCACACCGGCCTCCGGGCTATGCCCACTACGCGACCTACCAGCCCACGTTCCTCTACGAGATCATCTGGAATCTGCTGCTGGCAGCTGCCCTGGTGTGGTTCGACAACCGCCGCAAGGTCAGGGCTCCGGGTCTCTTCCCGCTTTACGTCGCGGGCTACTCGGCCTTCCGCATCTTCGAGGAGACGCTGCGGATCGACTACTCCCAGTACATCCTCGGCATGCGCCTGAACTTCTGGGTGGCGCTGATCGGCACACTCGGCGGTTTGATCTGGTTCGCCCGGATTCAGTTCAGGCGGATTTCCGGCGACCACGCAGGTCCGACAGATCCGTCCACGCCCGCGTATTCGCGATCTGGGACGGCGTGAGCCAGGCGCGGCGCGCTGTCGCGATCCCGTAGCGCACAACCTCGAAGCCGCCGGTGCGGTGGGCATCGCAGTTGATCACGATCGGGATGCCGGCGGCAGCGGCGTCGCGCGCATGGAGCTCGCCAAGGTCACGGCGATCGGGATTGGCGTTGATCTCCAGCATCGTGCCGGTGCGAGCGGCGGCATCGAGCACTGCCTCGAACTCGAACTCGTAGGGCGCGCGCCGGAGGATCTTGCGCCCGCTGAGGTGCCCGATGCAGTCGACGTACGGGTGCTCGATCGCGCGCACGATGCGGGCGGTCATCTGCGCCTGCGGCATGCGGAAGGACGTGTGCACGCTGGCGACGATCCAGTCGAGTTCGGCGAGCACATCGTCGGGGTAGTCGAGGGAGCCGTCGGGCAGGATGTTGACCTCGGAGCCGACGAGCAGCGTGAAGTCCGCGAGCGTTGCGTCGAGCTCACGCACGCGCGCGATCTGAGCCTTGAGCTGATCTGCGGAGACGTCGGCGCCAAACCCCATCGAGGCGGAGTGGTCGGTGATCACCAGGTACTCATAGCCGGCGTCGATCGCCGCCTGCGCCATCTCCTCGATTGAGGCGGTTCCATCTGATGCGGTCGTGTGGCAGTGCAGGTCGCCCTTCAGATCGGCGGCGGACACGAGCGCGGGAAGCTCGTGCCTGAGCGCCGCCTCGAGCTCTCCGCGGTCCTCGCGCAGCTCGGGCTCGATGTAGTCCATCCCGAGCAGCGCGTAGATCTCGGCCTCGGTTGCGCAGCGGTGAGTGGTCTCGGTCTTGTCGTCGAGCACCCCGTATTCGGAGATGTGCATTCCGCGGCGCACGGCGAAGTCGCGCAGGGCGACGTTGTGCTGCTTGGAGCCCGTCAGATGCTGCAGCACGTTGCCGAACTGATCGGGCTCGACGATCCGCACGTCGATGCTGATGCCGCTGTGGGTACGGATCCGCACGGCGTTCGACCCCGGGGTGGACGCGGCCTCCACCTGCGGCAGCCCGGCCACAGCCGCCGCCAGCGCGCCCGGATCCGTCGCGGTCGCGACGATGTCCAGGTCCTTGACCGTCTCACCCATGCGCCGTGCCGAGCCGGCCAGCTCGGCGCGATCGGTCACCGCGAGCGCGCGGATCTCGGCCAGCAGCTCCTCGCCGACGGCCAGCGCGCGGCTCAGCACGACGCGCTGCGCCGGGCCGGCCTGCGCGTATGCGGCGACCGCCTCGAGCAGCGCCTGCTCGGCCTTGGGGCCGAAGCCCTTGAGCTCGCTGATGCGGCCCGCAGATGCCGCCTCCTGCAATGCATCCAGCGAGTCGAGCCCGAGCTCCTCATACAGCCGTCGCGCGCGCTTGGGTCCGAGCCCCGGCAGCCTGGTCATCTCGACCAGGCCCGGAGGGAACTTGCCACGGAGCTTCACCAGCGCCGGGATCTCACCGGTGCTTGCCAGCGCGACGATCTTCTCCTGAAGCGTCGCGCCGATCCCCGGGAGCGTGGTCGCCTGGCCGTCGAGCGCAAGCTGGGCGACCTGTTTCGAGGCTTCTCGCACCGCCTTCGCGCCGTTGCGGTAGGCGACGATGCGGTGGATCGACGCCCCGTCGAGCTCGTACAGATCGCCGAGCTCGTCGAACGCGGCTGCGATCTCGCTGTTGGTCGGTGCGGCGCTGCTCGTCTCAGTCACTGCTGTGAGTGTGACGCGCTAGGCGGCGCGCCTCGCCCCTTTGTACTCGTACCTCCGCACCTGGCGCCCGGAGAGTGCGACGATCCCTGATGCTGGAGCGCGCGCGCCGGTCACCGTGACAGGATGACCTGTGCGCGCCCCGAATGCGGCGAAACCGCCGATCGGCTGGCGCTATACTTTTTGAAGTACCCAACAGTCTTAGAGGAGCCGTGATGGCGGGCAACGTTTCCGAGGTAACCGACAACAACTTCCAGGCAGAGGTGCTCGAGTCCGACGTGCCGGTTCTGGTCGACTTCTGGGCTCCCTGGTGCGGTCCCTGCCGGATGGTCGCGCCCGTGGTTGAGGAGATCGCGAGTGAGAAGGCAGGTCAGCTGAAGGTCTCGAAGATCAACACCGACGAGAACCAGCAGACCGCGATCCAGTACAACGTGCTTTCGATCCCGACCCTGATCGTCTTCAAGAACGGCCAGGAGGTCAAGCGTGTCACCGGCGCCTACCCGAAGAAGAAGCTCGAGGCTGAGATCGAGCCGGCGCTCGCGTAGCACCTGAGTTTGCCCTCGCGGGCGCTTCCGTTCCCGAACGGTCTCAGCAGTCGTCGCAGCGATGTCACATGCCGTGGCGCCGTCTCGTCAAAGCGTCAGATCCCAAACGCGACGCGACAGGAGACGACGATGGCGAGGATTCAAGGCGTGGCGAGGAGTGAGGCGGGGCCGGTCGTGCGGCTCGCCTACAGGTTTGGCCCGCGCATGATGCGCAAGCTCACAGGCCGTGACCCGCACACGGGCAGCGGCCTCGAGCCGATGGAGATCTGGGCGCACGAGCCGAAGCTGATGATGGCGATGGGCAGGTTCAACCAGGCTGTCCGCAAGGCGGACGGCGTGGATGAGCGCGTGCGGCATCTGGTGGAGCTCAAGGGGGCGCAGATGATCGGCTGCGAGTACTGCGTCGATCTCGGCTCGCAGATCGCGCGCAACTCGGGTCTCTCCGATGAGGAACTGCTGGCGCTTCCGCGCTACCGCGGCAGTGAGCTCTTCACCGAGCGCGAGAAGGCCGCGCTCGACTTCACCGTCGCCGTCATGCGGACCCCGGTCGAGGTGAGCGATGAGCTGTTCGCGCGGATGCAGCAGTTCTTGAGCGACAGGCAGCTGGTCGAATTGACCGCGCTGCTGACGCTCGTCAACCTCGACCGCTTCAACGCCGCCTTCGGAATCGGCGCGGCGGGCTTCTCCGAGGGGATGGTGTGCGTACCGCCCGACAGGCCGTTCGCGGGTACCGCGCTGAGGGAGTTCTAGCCCGCGGACCGGATCGAGCTCGCGGGTCGCGCCCGCGCTCAGCTGACCTCAGCGACCCTGAAGCGGACCTCCTGGCCGGGCCTGAGTTGCGCGGCGAGTCCCAGATCGTTGCTGCTGACAACGGCCGCGACCGGGTACCCGCCGGTGGTCGGATGGTCGGCCAGCAGGAGGATCGGCCGCCCGTCGGGTGGGACCTGAAGCGCGCCGCTGACGAGCCCCTCTGAGCGCAGCTCGCCCGGTCTGGCGCGCTCGAGTACGGGTCCGTCAAGCCGGATTCCGATGCGATTGGACGCCTGGCTGATTGTGAACGGCTCGCTGAGTAGCCGTTTGATTGATGCATCGGTGAACCAGTCGCTACGCGGACCGACGATGACACCCAATACGACGGATTCGGGTAGTTCCCACGGTGGGGGCGGGTCAGGGGCGGGCGAACGGGCTGTTCGCCCGCCCCCAGCAATCGCTCCGAGGGCCAGCACCACGCCAGGCGCGAGCGCTGCGGGACCAAGCCCGGTGAGCACGTCGGTGGCAGCGCTTCCGAGCACCAGCGGCGCATCGATCCCGCCCGCGAACGCGATGTAGGAGCGCAGTCCGGCGCTGGCGTTGCCGAGCTTCAGCTCATCGCCGGGCCCAACCTCCAAGGCCTCGTTCATGCCCAGCGCCCGACCGTCAAGGCGAGCTCGCACCGGCGCTCCGCTCAGCGCCACCGTGGCGGCCCCGTCGAACCGCAGCCGTGGCCCGGCGAGCGTGGTCTCGAGCGCCGCCGCCCCGTCCGCGTTGCCAACCAGCCGATTGGCCAGCACCAGCGCCCGCCTGTCCGCGGCGCCGGAGCGTGGCACGCCGATGTGACCCCATCCGGGGCGACCGAGGTCCTGGATCGTGGTCAGCGCACCCGGCGTCAGCACCTCAACCCTGGTCATCTCAGATCGGCTCGAATCGCACTCGCACCCCGGGCTCCAGCAGCGCCGGCCGCTCTCGGCCGGGGTCGAACAGCGCCACGTCGGTGCGCCCGAGCAGGTTCCAGCCCCCCGGCGAGCTGCGCGGATAGATCCCGCAATACCCCGCCGCCACCGCCACCGATCCGGCGGGCACCTCTGTCCTCGGCGTCTGCAACCTCGGCTGCCCCAGCAGCTGCGAGGGCCCATCGGCTATGAGGTATGGAAAGCCGGGCGAGAACCCCATGAACGCCACGACATAACTCGCCTCGCTATGCAGCTTCACAACGGCTTCGGTGCTCAAGCTGAGCCCCGCCGCGACCGCGTCCAGATCAGCCCCGTCGTATCGAATCGGGATGGCGATCGGTTCGAGCTGGTCAGCGTCATCAATCGAAATCTCGGAACTCGCACGCTCGAGCGCGAGTTCCGAAATATCGGAGATGACGCTTGCATCAGGCCAGACGAGAAGCAGCGTTCGATGCCCGGGGACGATCTCGACGAGCTGCTCGCCGTAGCGTTCCCGCGCGAAGCGGGCGGTGGCGTGGACGGAGGCGTTGTCGGGCAACTCCAAGAGCACCGCATGATCTCCGACCGGTCTCATGCGAACGGACGGATCTCGAAGCCGGCGCCGATCAGCCGGTTGCGGATGGTGATGGCAAGCTGCGGCGCGCCGGGTGTATCGCCGTGGATGCACAGCGAGCGGAAGCGACCTTCAGTCGCCAGCCGCAGGGCTTGCGCGAGAGCGCCGTCGTGGTCGAGCACGGCGCCCTGCTCGCCGCGCGGAGCCAGCGTGCCATCGGAGTGGTAGGCGCGGTCGGGAAAGCCCTCGGCCACGCCATCCAGCCCGCAAGCCTGGGCGGCACGGAGAAGCTCCGAGTCGGGCGGGCCCAGCAGCTTCAGCGATGCATCGACGGCGACGACCGCCCTCACCACGGCTTCGGCGACCTCAGCGCCGATCGCGGCGCGGTTGTAGACGGTTCCATGGGGTTTGACATAGACGACGTCTCCGCCGGCGAGACGCGCGATCACCCGCAGTGCTCTGATCTGCTGAACGATCTGATCGCGCAGGGTGTCCAGCGGGAGCTCCAGCGGCCCGCGGCCGAAGTGCTCGTGATCGAGGTGCGAGACGTGCGCGCCGATGCGCTTGCGCTTGCCCACCGCGGTCTCACAGGCGGCGCGCATCGTCTCCGCGTCACCGGCATGGAAGCCGCAGGCGATGTTGGCGCTGGACACCGCCGCGATGATTGCCGCGTCGGCCACGATTCCGTCCGGGCTGGTGCGCTCACCGACGTCCGCGTTGAGGTCGATCGTCGCTGCGCTCACCGGTGCACGCTCTGCCCGGCGACGGTTGCCAGCGCCGGACCCAGGTCGCCTCGCGAGCTGACGCCGAGCTTCTGGAAGGCGTGCTTCAGGTGGTACTCGACCGTCTTGGAGGTCACGAACAGGCTCTGCGCGATCTGGCGGTTGGTGGCACCTCCTGCCGTGGACAACGTCCGATCGATCGCATCGAGGGCCTGTTCGCGCTCGAAGATCGGCTGCTGCTTCGCCCTCTGCCGGGAAATCATGGCTGCCTGGGGGTCGGTTCACCTACACCGTGCTGACGCTGATCCGCAGCTCGAGTCCGTCGAGCACCACGGGAACGCTGCCCCCGAGTGAGGCGTACTCGACAGCGGTCGCCAGTACCTCGCCGGCGATGTATCGCTGATGCGCGCGGGCCGCGGCCAGCAGCTGCTCGGCGCCGTCGAGCGTCAGGCGGATCCGGTCCGAGATGTCCAGGCCCGCCGCCTTGCGCGCCGCCTGGATCGCATGCACGATCTCCCGCGCCCAGCCCTCGACCCGCAGCGACTCGTCGATCTCGAGCTCGAGCGCCACAGCATGCGAGCCCTCGCGTTCCACCTGGTAGCCCTCGAGCGGCTTCATCGAGACGAGCAGGTCCTCCGCGGCCAGCGCGTGCTCGGTGCCGTTGATCCCGATCGCGACCTTGCCGCCGTCGCGGAGCGTGGCGGCTGCGCGCACAGCGTCGAGCCCGACGACAGCGGCGGCGACCAGCGGCATGTCCTTGCCGAAGCGGGGCCCGAGCGTGCGGTAGTTGGGCTTGATCTCGACCTCGCCGAGCTCGTCGGCCTCGGAGACGAAGCGCAGCTCGCGCACGTTGAGCTCGTCGCGCACGATCTCCGCCAGGCGCTCGATCGCGTCGCGCTCGGCGCCGGCGGCGACGACGACCGCAGCGTGCAGCGGCTGGCGCAGCTTGACCTTCGCCTGGCTGCGGGCGGCGAGCCCGAGGCGCACGGTCTCACGCGCGACGGCCATCGCCCCGTCGAGCCCGGGGTCGCCTGACTCGGCCTCGGGAAAGTCACACAGGTGCACGCTGACCTCGGAGCCGTCGAGGTTGCCGTAGATCTCGTCGGCGACGAAGGGCGTGAACGGCGCCAGCAGCTTCGCGACCGTGACGAGCGCGTGATGCAGGGTGGCCATCGCCGCGGGCTCGCCCTCCCAGAAGCGCCGGCGGGAGCGGCGCACGTACCAGTTGGAGAGCTCGTCGATGAACTCGGCGATCGCGCGCCCGGAGGCGGTCGCGTCGAAGCCGTCGAGACCGCTGCGGACCGTCGCGACTGTGGCGTTCAGGCGTGACAGCGCCCAGCGGTCGAGGTCGGTGAGTTCGACCGAATCGACAGACAGCGAGGCGCTGTCGACGTCGTTGGCGTTGGCATACAGGACATAGAACCCGTACGTGTTCCACAGCTGCAGCATGAACTGGCGCACCGCCTCGCCGAGCGACTCGAGCGAGAAGCGGTACCCGTCCCACGGGTACTTCGAGGTGAAGAAGTACCAGCGGAACGCGTCGGCGCCGTAGACATTGAGCACATCCCAGGGCTCGACGATGTTCCCGCGCGACTTGCTCATCTTCTGGCCGGTCTCGTCGAGGATCAGGCCGAGGCAGACGACGTTGCGGTAGGAGCTCTCGCCGAACAGCAGCGTCGAGACCGCGAGCATCGAGTAGAACCAGCCGCGGGTCTGGTCGAGCGCCTCGCAGATGTAGTCGGCGGGGAAGTGCGCCTCGAACTCATCGGTGCCGGCGTGCGGCGAGCCGAACGACGCGAACGGCATCGAGCCCGAGTCGAACCACACGTCGATCACGTCCGGCACGCGCTTCATCAGCTCCGAGCAGCCCGACTCACGGCACTCGAAACTCACGTCGTCGACGAACGGCCGGTGCGGATCGTCAAGCGCGACGCCGGAGACGCTCTCGAGCTCGCCCAGTGAGCCAACCACATGGAGGTGTCCAGCGGGACACCTCCATACAGGCAACGGCGTACCCCAGTAGCGCTCGCGCGAGAGCGCCCAGTCGACATTGCCCTCGAGCCAGTTGCCGAAGCGCCCGTGCTTGACGTGCGGCGGCTGCCAGTTGATCGCCTCGTTGGCCGCCAGCAGCTGGTCCTTGATCTGGCTGGTGGCGATGTACCAGGAGGGCTTGGCGTAGTAGAGCAGCGGCGTGTCGCAGCGCCAGCAGTGCGGATAGGAGTGTTCGTAGGGCTCGGCCCTCAGCAGCTTGCCGCGGTTGCGGAGATCCTCGACGATGTCCGCGTCGCAGTCCTTGACCTTGCGGCCGGCGTAGCGCGCGATGCGCTCGTCGTAGGTGCCGTCGGGCAGCACCGGATTGATCGGCGCCAGACCGTTGGCCTCGCCCAGGCGGAAGTCATCCTCGCCGAAGGCGATCGCGGTGTGGACCAGGCCGGTGCCGTCCTGTGCGGTGACGAAGTCGGCGGGCAGCACCGTGTGGCCCTGCTCTCCGTACTCCGAGCCGGCGATGAAGTCGAACGGCGGCTCGTAGGAGAGGCCGACCAGATCGGCGCCGGGGAAACGCTCGGCGATCTCGACGCCCTCGCCGAAGATCCGCTTCGCGAGCGCCTCGGCGACGATGTAATCCTCGGCGGTGCGCACGTAGATCAGCTCGGGATCGACCGCCACCGCGGCGTTGGAGACGAGCGTCCAGGGTGTGGTCGTCCAGACGATGAGCTTGCCCCGCGCGCTCGGCAGGATCACGTAGGCCGCGAGGTCGGTGTCGTCCTGGTAGGCGCCGGGCTGGCCGAGCTCGTGGCTCGACAGCGCCGTGCCGCAGCGCGGGCAGTAGGGCACGACCTTCAGCCGCTCGAACAGCAGGCCCTTCTCGTAGATCGTCTTCAGCGCCCACCAGACCGACTCGACGTAGCTTGTGTCGAGCGTCCTGTAGGCGTGCTCGGTATCGACCCAGAAGCCGATGCGCTCGGTCAGCCGCGTCCAGTCATCGATGTGGCTGAGTACGACCTCGCGGCAGCGAGCGTTGAAGCGGTCGATCCCGTACTGCTCTATGTCGGCCTTCTGCTTCATGCCGAGCTCCTTCTCGACGGCGAGCTCGACCGGCAGTCCGTGGCAGTCCCAGCCGCCCTTGCGCTCGACGTGGTAGCCGCACATCGTCCGGTAGCGCGTGAAGATGTCCTTGAAGACGCGGGCCAGAACGTGGTGCGAGCCGGGGGCGCCATTGGCGGTCGGCGGGCCCTCGAAGAAGCCCCAGCGCGGGCCGCCGCGGCGGTGTTGCACCGACTGCTTGAACACGTCGTGCTCACGCCAGCGCTCGAGGATTCCCTCCTCGAGTGTGGGGAAAGATGCGCGCGGATCTACTGGTCGGTGGGCCATGCCGGACAGCGGAGTCTAGGTGGAGCGATTCCGACCGGCGGTGCGGTGGGCGCTCAGTCCCCGAGCGAGGCGATGTAGGAGGCGGCGAGCCGCTTTGGCGCGCGCAGCAGCCACGACTCGATCAGCAGCTCCTCGACGCGCACGCCGAGAATCTCGCCGGCGTACGGTTCAACGCCGAGCTCCGCGAGGTCGCGAAGATCATGCTGGCGCAGCGGCCGCTCCCAGGCGAACAGCTTGTCCTTCACCCGCCAGCTCATCTGCCCGTGCATCGGCTGCTCGCTGGTCTCAGGCAGCGAGAGCGAGACGCGTCGAACGTCATCCCACGTTGAGATCGACCGAGGATACTCCCGGTATGCGCCTGCGCCTCTACCACCACCGCGACGGCGCTCGCGTCGCTTACTGGGAGACCGGAACCGGTCAGGCGATCGTGCTGCTGCATTCGCTCGGGCTCTCCCACCGCGAGTGGGCGCCGATTGTCGGTGCGCTCTCCTCACGCTTCCGTGTGGTGCTGCCCGACCTGCCATTGCACGGAGACTCGGAGGACCGGCCGCGGCACCCGTACACGCCCGAATGGCTGACCGAGGTGATCGCCGGATTCTGCGCCGAGGTCGGCGGTCCACGGGCCTCGGTCGTGGGCCATGACTTGGGCGCGGAGCTGGCGCTGCGCACGATCGTCGCTGGTGACTACTCGCCGGCGCGGCTGGTGCTGATGGGCAACCGCCTGCACCGGCCCGCGCCGTTCGGCGGGCGGCGAGCGCTGTGGCGCGTGGTCACCGGGATGGGCACGCTACCCGTGTTCGACGTCGCGCTCTCGCATGCCGCGCCGGTCGTGTTCCGGCCGCGCTTCGGCGAACGGCTCAGCGCTCAGCGCAACCCCGAGAGCCGTGATGTCGTGCGCCACGCGTTCGCCGACGTCGGTGGCAACACCAACCGCGCCCGCGCCTGGGCCAAGTTCTCGCGACGCTGGCCGTTTGAGGCACAACGCAACCTGCTCGATGCGTACCCGTCGCTGGATCTGCCGGTTCTGTTGCTGTGGGCCGATGAGGACCCGGCGGCGCCGCTCGCGTGGGCGCAGGAGGCGCTCGACCTGATCCCGGGCTCGCAGCTGCGCACGATCCCCGGCGCGGGCTTCCTGGTCGCCTACGACGACCCGGTGGCGCTGGCGCGCGAGCTGATCAGCTTCTGCGGCTGAGCGCGGCTGCTGCGGGGGCTGGTCCCGCTGGACCGCCCCCGCCCTCAGCCCTCAGCCCTCGGTCGAGCAGGTCGAGCAGCCACTCGAACGAGTCGTCGGTGCCGAGCGGGATCCCGAAGCCGCCGCCAATCTCGAGCATGACGAACCCGAAGATCGCTGCGCGCATCCCTCGAACCGCGTGGATCGCTGCGTCGCCCTCGAGCGCGTAGCCGCGCATCACTGAGATCAGCAGCTCCACCGCGCGCTGAGCGGCGGGATCCTCGCGGATCTGCACGAACTGCAGGGCCGTGTGGCGCCCCGGGTGCGCGAGTGCCCAGCGGCGGTAGGCGCGGCTCGCCTCGCGCAGCGCGTCGCCGGCCGCGCGGCCGGCGACGGCGGGCGTGAGCGCGTCGGCGAGCTCGTTGGCGGCCAGGATCGCCAGCCGCTCGCGCAGGTCGGCGAGCCCTCCGACGTGCGAGTACAGCGAAGGTGGCTTGACGCCGAGTCTGGCCGCAACCGTGCTGAGCGTGACCGCCTCGAGCCCGTCGCTGTCGGCGATCTCAGCTGCTGCCTCGACGACCGTGCCGGTGCTGAGTCCAGCTCGCGGCATCAGGCTGCCCGCTGCGCGCGCGCGATCGCCGCGTCCATCTCGGCCTGAGCTGAGGTGACGGCGCCACCGTGGCCGAGAACCAGCAACTCGGGGTTGAGCGCCCGCAGCTTGGCGGCCGATTCGAGCGCCAGTCCACGGTCACAGGTTCCCATCCAGACGAACGGAAATGGGAACGTCGGGCGGTTCGGCACCTGCAGGCCACCGAGTGAGAAGAACGCGTCACCCGCGATCAGGCTCCCATCGCGCGTGTCCAGGAATGCGACGTGTCCAGGCGTGTGGCCCGGGCACGCGACGACCTCGAGGCTGCCGACGCGGTCACCGTGATCGAGCAGCACGTCCGGCGTGGTGGTCACCTTCTTCCAGCTGCCGCGCTTCTTGTCGGAGAACTCCACCGCTTCGCCGGCGAGGATCTTCGCGTCGAGTTCGGGCATCAGCACCGTGACCTCGGCGCCCAGTCGCGCACGCAGCGCGTCCAGCGAACCGACGTGATCTCCGTGGCCGTGTGTGAGCGCAATCCGCCGAATCGGAGCGTCGAGCTGGCGGGCGGCGCTGATCAGGTCATCGGCGGCGCCCATGGTCGTGTCAACCAGGGTCAGGCCGTCGTCCTCGCATACGAGGTACGCGTTCATCCAGCCCTGCTTCGTCAGCTGAATGAGATTTGCGGTGAGTCGCATCTGCTTCATCTGGTCCTCGATTCGGTTGCGCTTACGTGATGTAGGCAAAAACCTAATGTTATTAGGCAAGCCGGTCAAGCCCGATTTGAGAAGTCCTCGAGAAACCACGCGCGGTACCGTCATCTCTCAAGCGTTGATGCGGTGAAAGGACGAGCGTGAGCACGACTCAAGATCAGCAACTTTGGGGCGGCGAGACCACGAAGGCGGTGGCCAACTTCCCGATCTCAGGCGAGCCGATCCCGGTTCCTGTGATCCGCTGGCTCGGCCGCATCAAGGGTGCGGCGGCGCGGGTCAACGCCGAGCTCGGACTGCTCGACGCCGGGCACGCCGAGCGGATCGCGGCCGCGGCCGACCGCGTGGCGGCCGGCGAGTTCGATGACCAGTTCCCGATCGACGTCTTCCAGACCGGCTCCGGCACGTCCTCGAACATGAACGCCAACGAGGTGATCGCCAAGCTCGCAGATCTGATCCCGCCCGCCACCCCGCCGACGCATCCCAACGACCATGTGAACATGGGCCAGTCCTCGAACGACGTCTTCCCGTCGGCGGTGCACCTCGCCGCGCTCGGCGAGGCGACCGCTGACCTGTTGCCGGCGCTCGATGCGCTCGAGGGCGCGCTTGCCGCCAAGGCGACGGAGTTCCACGACATCGTCAAGTCCGGGCGCACCCACCTGATGGACGCCGTGCCGGTCACGCTCGGCCAGGAGTTCGGCGGTTACGCTGCGCAGGTTCGGCTGGGGGCGCGGCGCGTGCGCAACGCGCTGCCGCAGGTAGCGCAGATCCCGCTGGGCGGCACCGCCACCGGCACCGGCCTGAACACCCACCCCGAGTTCGCGGCGCGCATGCGCGCCAAGCTCATGGACGCAACCGGGCTCGAGATCTCCGCGCCCGAGGACCCGTTCGAGGCACAGGGCAACCGTGACGCGCTGGTCGAGCTGTCGGGCGCACTCAAGGTGATCGCCGTCTCCTTCACCAAGATCGCGGGCGACCTTGCGCTGATGGGCTCCGGGCCGCGCGCGGGCATCGGCGAGATCTACCTGCCGGAGCTGCAGAAGGGTTCCTCGATCATGCCCGGCAAGGTCAACCCCGTGATTCCGGAGGTCACGTTGCAGGTGGCGGCGCAGGTGATCGGCAACGACGCGGCGGTCACGCTCGCGGGCAGCCAGGGCAACTTCGAGCTCAATGTGCGCGTGCCGCTGATCGCCCGCAACCTGCTGGAATCGATCAGCCTGCTCGCCGCAACGGCGCGCGTGCTCAATGACAAGTGCGTCGCCGGGATCGAGGCCAACCTCCCCGGCTGCGAGCGCTCGGCCGAGTCGACGCTGGCGGCCGCGACGGCGCTGAACCCCTACATCGGTTACGACAAGGCGGCTGAGATCGTCAAGGAGGCCGCCAGTTCCGGACGCATGCTGCGCGAGGTCGCCTACGAAAAGGGCGTCGACGAGGACACATACAATCGCGCGATGGACCTGCGCAAGATGGCGCGGGGGAATCTGGGCTGACAGTAGGCCGGTCAGCCCCGGCGGAACTATCCGCCGGCGGATGCGTTAAGACTGACGATCAGGTGCGAATCATCGCGGTGACAAACAGATGCTGTGTTCTGGCCGCGGTGGCAGCACTGTTCAGCGCTGTGGTTTTTGCCGCGCCCGCTGGCGCGGCCACCAGCGGCGCTGGTCTCTACCTGCACGGCGCCGGAGACGGACACGGCGTCGGCATGAGCCAGTACGGAGCCGCCGGCTACGCGCTGCGTGGCGCCGGCTACCAGGAGATCCTGCACGATTACTACACCGGCACGACACTCGGCCACGTCGATCCGGACAAGGTCGTGACCGTGCTGCTGCGCTCCGCCGGCTCCGCCCTCTTCAGCGGGGCGACCACGCTCAGGGACGTCAAGCTCAAGCTCAATCCCGTGTGGAACTACAGCGTCGTTCCGGCTGCCGGCGGACGGTTGCGGATCAAGCTCGGCAGGAAGTCATTGGGCGTCTTCGCACCGCCGCTGCAGGTCTCCGGGCCGGGGCCCCTGAAGCTGCTCGGCCTCGGTGACTTCCGCGGCGATCTCATCTTCCGCCCGAGCACCGGGGGCGCCGGCGTGATGACGGTGGACGCGGTCGGCCTCGATGACTACGTCCGCGGCGTGGTCTCAGCCGAGATGCCGTCGAGCTGGCCCCAGCAGGCGCTCGACGCGCAGGCAGTCGCCGCGCGCACGTACGCGATCACCTCGCACCCGATCGGCGCCGACTTCGACGTCTACGACACGACCCGTTCGCAGGTGTACGAGGGTGTCAAGGCCGAGACCGCCAGTGCCGATGCCGCTGTGGCGGCGACCAGGGGCCAGGTGGTGGAGCACGCGGGCGTGCCGGTCGAGACCCTGTTCTTCGCGAGCTCGGGCGGCGAGACCGAGAGCGTCCAGAACGTGTTCCCGCTCTCGCCGGCAGCCTGGCTCGTCGGCCGGCCCGACCCCTACGACGATGCCCTGAATGACCCCTATCACCGCTGGAAGCTGAGCTTCTCGCTGCAGGGCGCTCAGCGGCGCCTCGGCCGGCTCGTCGACGGCGCGCTTGTCGGCATCAAGGTGCTTGCGCGCGGCGTCTCCCCGCGCATCGTCAAGGCCAAGGTCGTGGGTACCAAGGGCTCCGTGATGGTCACCGGGCTGCAGCTGCGCAACGCCTTCGGCACGCCCAGCACATGGATGTCGTTCACCACGGTCAGCAGCCACGGCGTGCAGACGAGCACGACCCGGTCGGTGACGACCACGCTGCCGACGCCGCCGAGCACGACCACCACGACACCGGACACCGGGACCGGTACGGGCACCACCACCAACGGTGGTGGTGGGCTGATCCGCAGGGTTGACCAGACGCGGCTCGTGCGTGCCGCTCCTGAGGGCGGCCTGTTGGCCGAGTTCGAACGGGCCTCGAGCTTCATCCAGCGGATCTTCGACGCGCTGCGGATCCCGACCACCAGCTACCTCGTCCGCGGCCGCGTCTACCCCACACGTCCCGGCACTCGCCTGACCGTGCAGCTCCATGCCGGCGACCACTGGCGGACGGTCGCGAGCGGGCGGATCGCGGCCGGGGGCGACTACTCGATTCATGTCGACGGCCGCGGTCAGTACCGGGTGCGCTTCGACGGGACGACCGGTCCCGTGATCAGCGTCCGTTAGGGTTCCGGCATGCCCGGACCTCTGCTGCTGGTCGACGCGCCGTTCGTGCTCTACCGCTCGTTCTTCGCGCTGCCCGACTCGATTCGCGGTGCCGCCGGCAGGCCCGTCAACGCGATGCTCGGTGCCACCAACCTGCTGCTGAGAATCGCCGCCGAGGTCACCCCGCGCGCGATCGTGATCTGCTTCGGGGCCGAGCAGGCCGCCTACCGCGTGGAGCTCTACGCCGGCTATCACGCACAGCGCCCGCCGATGCCCGAGGACCTCGCCTGGCAGTTCGCCAACGCGCCCGGCCTGTTCAAGGCTCTGGACTGGTATGTGGACGACTCGGCCGAGCTGGAGGCCGACGATCTCCTCGGTGCCCACTCGGAACTCGAGGCGGCCGCCGGTGGTCAGAGCCTGTTGCTGACCGGCGACCGCGACATGTACCAATGCGTGGACGAGCACACGAGCGTGCTCTATCTCAAGCAGGGATCCAGTGGCTTTGAGACCGTCGACCCGACGGAGGTACGGCGCCGCTACGGGATCGCACCCGCGGCCGTGCCGGAGTTCATCGCTCTGCGCGGTGACCCCTCAGATGGTCTCCCTGGCGCCCCCGGGATCGGTGAGAAGACCGCCGCCGCGCTGCTCCAGCGCCACGGCAGCCTCGACGCGCTGATCGCGGCGGTCGCCGACGGCGACGCCGGCGAGCGGCCCCGCACCGCGGCATCGGTGCGTGACAATGCCGCTGCGCTGCGTGCCTACCGGGAGATCGCCCGCCTGCGTCCGGTCGAGGTCTCCCGACCCGCCGATGCCGCCACGAATCTGCCCGGCGGTGCCAGGGCGGCATCGGAGCTGGGGATGGGGGGGCTGGCCGGCCGTCTCGAGGCTGCAGTCTCGCTCGCCGACCTTTAGGGTTCACGACGAAATTGGTTGTTCCGCGCGCCGGCGGTGCGCCGCACGAGGGAGGGGTTTTGTCGCCCTAGCAGACAAAACCCCTCCCTCGCAGGGTTAGCCCGCGATTGCCCCGCTCGCGTGCGTCGCCTGCCATGCGCCGGTCGACCACCCGAGTCCGCCACCAATTTCCTCGTGAGCGCTTAGTAGTGTTGCGTCGTGCCGGTGACATCACACACGATCGCGGTCGGCGGAGTGAAACGCCGGGTGCTCGTGGCCGAGCCGACCGGAGCCGCGCGCGCGATCGTGCTCTCCCTGCACGGCAGCGGCTCGACGCCGGAGCGGCAGCTGCGCCTGAGCCGGATGATCGCGTTCGTCCAGCGCGACGTGGTCGTCGCCTTTCCACAGGGCTCGATTTCCTCGCGGCGCGGGTCGGAGTGGGATCTGGTTGCTGACGTCGACTATCTGGATGCCGTGGTCGACCACCTCCGCACAGCCTTCGCGGCTCCCTCCGCTGCCCTGTGCGTCAGTGGCATGTCAGGTGGGGCGCGAATGGCAAGCCGCTTCAGCTCGACGGGCCGCAACCCGGTTGCCGTGCTGGGCGCGGTGGCGGGGCTGCGCAACCCCGCGCTCGAGCGGCTCGAGCGTCCCGTCCGCGTGCTCGCCTTCCACGGAACCGGCGACCGCATCAACCCCTACGCCGGCGGGAAAACCGATCGCTGGAGTGAGAGCGTGTTGGAGGCCGCTTCGGCCTGGGCCCGCGCCAACGGCCACTCGCCCGATCCCGCGCACACCGATTCCACGCCAGCTCTGACACGACTCGATTACGGTCCGCCAGACGATCCCGGTGCTGTGACCCTGTGGGTGTGTGACCGTGCCGGGCATACATGGCCGGGTACGCGCCTGCCGCTCCTGCTGCGTCTGTTCGTGGGCAGGGTGTCCTACGACGTCGACGCCACCAGGGAGATCTGGCGTGCGCTCTCAAGCGCCCGGCGACCCGACCCTTAGGGTGTGAACTTGACGGTGATCACGTCGCCGTCGTTCATCACATAGTCGCGGCCCTCGAGCCGCAGCGCCGCGTTCTCACGAGCGCCTCCGTAACCGCCGTACTGCACGAGCGCGCTCCAGGAGACCACCTCGGCACGGACGAAGCCCTTCTGGATGTCAGAGTGGATCTGGCCGGCGGCGTGCCAGGCACTGAGGCCGCGTCGTAGATGCCAGCTCTGCGCGGGCTTGTCCTCTCCGGCGGTGAAGAAGGCGATCAGATCGAGCAGTTCAAAGGCGCCGCGGACCACGGTCTGCAGGCCCGACTCGGCCAGGCCGAGGTCGTCTCGCATCTCGGCTGCCTCGTCGGGCGTGAGCGCTCCGAGCTCGGCTTCGAGTCGTGCCGAGACCGCAACCGCACGCGCTCCGTGGGCGGCGGCATATTCGGCGATCGCCGGTGGCACCTCGGTGTCGCCCTCATTGACGTTGGCCACGAACAGCACCGGCTTGACCGTCAGCGAGCCCAGCAACGCAGCCGCGTCCGGGGCATCGTCGGGCACCGGCACCGTGCGCACGGGCTTGCCCTCCCGCAGCACGGCGATCACCAGCTCGAGCCATTTCTGCTCGGCGATCGCGTGCTTGTCCCCGCCGCGAGCCTGGCGCACCACGCGCTCGATGCGGCGCTCGGCCTGCTCGAGGTCCGCGTACATCAGCTCGGTCTCGACAGTGGCGATGTCGCGCAGAGGGTCAACGCTGCCCTCGGAGTGGACGATGCCGCCGTCGGTATGCGCCCGCACGACATGAATGAGCGCGTCGGTCTCGCGGATATTGGCCAGGAACTGGTTGCCCAGGCCCTCACCCTTGTGCGCGCCCGCGACCAGACCGGCGATGTCGTGGAAGGCGATCGTGTCCCACACGATCTTCGAGGCCTTGACCGTGCCCGCGACCTGTTGCATGCGCTCGTCCTGCACCGGGACGACGGCGACGTTCGGCTCAATCGTCGTGAACGGATAGTTCGCGGCCTCGGCGGCGACGCCGGTAAGTGCACTGAACAGCGAGGACTTGCCAGCGTTGGGCATGCCTACGATGCCGACCTTCATCGGCATCGCAGCAACCTCCCGGTCAGCGTGCCCAGCGCTGCGCCGGCGAGCACGTCACTGGGGTAGTGAACGCCGAGATATGGGCGGCTGAGCGCGAACATCGTTGCAGCACCGTAGAACAGTGGCGAGGCAAACGGCAGCGCGCGACCGTAGGCGGCGGCCGCCGCGAACGAGGTGGTGGCGTGGGCGCTCGGGAAGGAGAGCCCGGTGACCACCGGCGTCAGCGGCGGTAGCCCCTCGAGCTCGGGACGCGGACGCTTGACGCTGAACTTCACCGCGGTGTTGAGGCCATATGCGACCCCGGTCGCGGCGGCTCCGCGGGTGAACGCCCTGCGACGGCGGGAGCCACGCCGGCTCGTGGCGATCCCCAGCGCGCCCAGCGCGAACCAGCACGCGGCGTGCTCGCCGGCGCGTGAGAAGCCGGCGATCGCGCGCACCACTCCGGGATCGTCGTGGCCGCGCTCGCGCATCAGCCGCAGCAACCCGAGGTCCAGCGCCTGCGCTGAACCCGGCGTGGAGCTGAGCAGGCTCAGAACCCGACCCGGTGATCTTCGCTGTCGACGAGCACGTAGTCGACGCGCGTAAGGTCGAACGTCACGATGCCGTCCTCAGCGCCGAGCTCGTGCCAGCCACCGCTCTTGCCGAGCACGTCGCGCAGCTTCGCCAGCTCGGCCGCACGCACGCGTGCGACCAGCGTCTGGCCACCGTGGAAGCCGATGCTGATCTTCTGGGGCTTGTCGTCACTGCTCATAGCGAAGCTCCTCGGATGGTCACTGATGGTTGGCCGGTTCGACGATCTCGGTGAGCACCCCGCCCGTGGCTGCCGGATGCAGGAAAGCCACGCGCGAGGCGCGGATGCCGGTGCGCGGCCGCTCGTCTATCAACCGCACACCCGCCGCCGACAGACTAGCCAGCGCTGCGTCGATGTCGTCGACTCGGTAGGCGACGTGGTGCAGGCCCGGGCCGTGCCGCTCGAGGAACCGCGCCACGGGGGTGTCCGGATCGAGCGGTGCGATCAGCTCGACGTGGCTGTCACCAACGTCCAACAGGGCGGCCTCGACCATCTGTTCGGGGAGCGTCTCGCGGTGCACGAGCGAGAGCCCAAGGACCTCGCGATAGAGCGCGAGTGACTGGTCGAGATCCGCCACGGCGACCCCGGTGTGGTCGATCGCGGTGAACATCAGCTGACCCGCTCCAGCCGCGGATTGGGCCGATATTCGCGGCCGGCCTTCGCGCACGGCTCGCCGTCGGTCATGACCACGTCAGCGGTGTAATCGTTCTGCCCGCGGATCAGCGATGAGCCGACCCCGTAGGCGTCGACGGCGACGCCCAGGGCCTCGAACTGTGCGATCTTCTCGGCGTTGAACCCTCCACTGGCAACGATCCTCACGTCCGGATGGCCGGCCTGGTCCAGCGCGGCGCGGACGTTGTCAACGAGCTGTGGGTTGACGCCACGCGGATCGAATCCGCCCATCGAGTCCAGCAGCGACCGGTCGACCATCAGCTCAGACGTGTCGAGTCGTACGCCCCAGAGTCTGGGTCCGAGCGCCTCCGCGACCTCCACCGCCGTACGCACCGAGTCGTTCTCGAAGTCGACGAGAACGGTGATGTTCATCTCGTCGTGGAAGCGCTCGGCGAAGGCCTGCGCCGCCCTGACGGTGTCGCCTCCGTAGGCGGCGATCAGCCCGTGCGGCACGGTGCCGACGCCACGTCCGCCCCACCAGGACGCCTGGGCGTCGGTGGAGACGCCGATCGCGCCGGCCACGTGCGCCGCCCAGCCGTCACCGGTCTGCACGTGCCAGTGGTCGTGGCGCGCGGGGAAGTAGAGGATCTGCTTGCCGCGCGCCGCTTGCACCACCGCGGCGACGTTGCGCATGATCAGTGAGCGGCGCGCGAGCGAACCGAGATAAACGGTCTCGAGGTGGGCGAACAGGCTGTAGTCGCCCTCGATCGTCATCACCGTCTCCCACGGTGCGACCGCCTCACCCTCGTAGAGCGCGTGCACCTCGAGCTGGTGCCAGCCTGGCATCCATTCGCGATCGGCAGCAAAGCGCCCGGCGCCGAGCTTCAGCATCGCGATCGATTCGTCGATCCCGCCGAGCAGTGACTGCTGCTTCTGGAAGATCTGCATCAGCACCCGCGGGTGGTGGCCGACGTCCTCGAGCAGCTGCTTGGTGTAGACGAAGTAGGCGTCCGCGTAGTAGCCCTCGCGCAGCCGCTGCACCGGCAGCCTGAAGACATCGGGCTCGAGGCGCGCCCTCGACGGCAAGGACATGAGCGCGAGTCTATGGACTCCGACGATCGGGCGCGGATGCAGCCCCCGAGAGGTAGTTCGTGGCACGTACCTTGTAAAATAATACGTAACACAAACTAATGTCGCTAAGCTTGCGGTCATGACGAATGAAGCAGATGCGGCGGCGCTGGTGGAGGTGCTCACGCGCGCCTCCGCCCGGATCCAGCGTGCGCTCGATCGGTCAGCGGCCGAGCACGGCGTGTCGCCGACCCAGGCGCGCATGTTGAGCGCGCTGAGGGACGGCGCCCCGACAATGAACGAGCTCGCGGGGCAGTTGGGGCTCGACAAGTCGAGTGCATCGGGCTTAATCGACCGCGCTCAGGTTCGGGGCCTCGTGCGGCGCGTGCCCTCCCAGCGCGACCGGCGATCGGTTCGGGTCCGGCTCACTGGTCCCGGACGCGAACTCGCAGCGGAGATCGATTCGCTCGTCGCCAGCGAGCTGGCAACGATGCTCGAGCCGCTCGCGACCGGCCAGCGCTCCGCCCTCGCAAGCGCCCTCGGACAGCTGTCGGCACCGGACCAGAGCGCCTGTGCTCGACCAGGGAGCTGAGCGCCGGGCCGGCGGTGATCTCAGCCGAGTAGCTCGCGCGCGAGGTTCGCGTAGAAGTTCGCGGCGTAGCCGAGGTCGCGCACATCGATGCGCTCGTCGGCGTTGTGCATCAGCGGCTCGCTCTCGGCCACGGTCTGGTGACGGTGGGGGAAAAAGCCGTAGGCGATCAGGTCGGGGAAGGCCGCCCGGAAATGGCTCGAGTCCGAGTAACCGGGCAGCAGTACGGGAATCGCCGTGGCGCCGGGAGCGGCGTCACCGAGCCAGCGCTCGATCGCGTCCATCAGAACGCTGCGAGCCGGCGATTGGTAACCGAGGACCTTCTCCGTGAACTCGATGTCCAGGCCGGTGCTCGCTTCGCCCAGCAGTTCGTGCAGGCGCGCCAGCGCGACTTCCTCGCCGAGCCCGGGCGGGACGCGGCAGTCGACCTTCAGCGAGGCGCGAGCCGGGATCACGTTCATCTTCTCGGAGGCGGAGATCATGGTCGGGGTCAGCGTCACGCTCAGCATCGGCTCGATGACCACTGGCAGCAGTGGGTCCGACGCGCCGAGCCGTGCGATCGCGGCCGGGATGTCGTCAGGGTCGAGCCCCATCGCCCTGAGCATCAGCAGCGGCGCCTCGGTGGTGTCGTAACCGGAGAACCCGGGGCGCAGCGCCGCGATCACCGGCGCGAGCTTCAGCAGCGCGTTGTCCCCGAGCCGGGGCATCGAAGCATGCCCTGCCATGCCGTTTGCGGTCAGCCGGAAGCGGAAGATGCCCTTCTCGCCACAGCAGACCCCGTGATAGCGCTTGCCCTCGAACTCGAAAGGTGCACCGGCGCCCTCGTTGATCAGGAAGTCGCATCGCACCTTGTCGGGGTGCTGGGTTGTCAGCCAATGCGCGCCGACCTCGCCACCGGTCTCCTCGTCGGCGACGAACACGAGCTTGAGCGTGCCGCGTTCGGGCCGCCAGCCGCTGCGCGCGAGCGCCACCGCCGCGACTGCCTCGGCCGCCACCTGGTTCTTCATGTCGAGCGCGCCACGGCCCCAGAGAAAGCCGTCGACCACCTCGCCACCCCAGGGGTCGTGCTGCCAGTCCCCGGCAGCTGCCAGCACCGTGTCGACGTGCCCGAGGTAGACCAGCGTGGGGCCGTCCTGGGAACGGCCGCGCAGCGTCGCGATCAGATTCGGGCGTTCCGGGACGGCCGCCAGCAGCTCGGTCTCGAACCCGGCCCCGCGCACGTAGGCCTCGAGATATTCGATCGCGGCGCGCTCGTTGCCCGGCGGGTTGACGGTGTTGAGGCGGATCAGCCGCTGCAGCACCTCTACGGTTTCTGCCTGGAGGTCGCCGGCCACGACGCGAGCATCAGCCATCGGCCGCAGCGTACTCCAAGTAGGATGCCGGACCGTGACCACCCAATACGATGACGACCTCAAGCTTGCCTTTGAGCTCGCCGACATCGCTGACGGCATCACGATGATGCGGTACCGCTCACCGGATCTCGAGGTCGTGACCAAGCCGGATCAGACTCCGGTCTCCGAATCGGACAAGCGCGCCGAACTGGCGCTCCGCGATCGGCTCGGCGATGTCAGGCCCGACGATCGGATCATCGGCGAGGAGTTCGGAGGCGGCGAGCTGGCGAGCGCCCCCGGGCGGGCGTGGGTGATCGACCCGATCGACGGCACCAAGAGCTACGTGCGTGGCATGGATACGTGGACCACACTGATCGCCCTGCTCGAGGATGGCGAGGTCAAGCTCGGTGTCGTCTCGATGCCGGCGCTCAAGCGCCGCTGGTGGGCGGTGCGCGGGCAGGGCGCCTACGCCGACGGCCGCCGGATCCATGTCTCCAGGATCGCGGAGCTGCGCGACGCCCAGTTCGTCTGGAGCGGGATCGAGGAATGGGACGCGATCGGAGAGTTCCAGAAGGTGGTCGACTTCGGCCGCCGCTGCTGGCGCACCCGCGGCGTCGGCGACTCATGGCAGTACATGCTCGTCGCCGAGGGCGCCGCCGAGGTCGCGACCGATCCCGAGGCCACGCTCTGGGACCTTGCCGCGATCTCGATCGTCGTCGAGGAAGCGGGCGGCCGCTTCACGGGGCTCGACGGCACCGACGGGGCCGCGGCCGGCAGCGGGCTCGCGAGCAACGGGCTGCTGCACGCCGAGGCGCTCGCCGCGCTCGGCCGCTGATCCTTCACTGCAGCTCGGCGCTGAGATCCACGATCGTCCCTCGCGGCCCGCAGCGCGCGCCCAGAGGCCGGCGCCAGGGGCTCCGCTATCCTCGCCTAGCGTGTCTGGAACCGAGGCCTGGCCGGCGAGCGTCCCGTGCGCGTGATCCCCCATCCGGACCTCGAGCAGTTGCGCCTCACCGACGTGCTCCATGCCCTGAGCGATCCGGTTCGGCTCGAGATCGTGCGGCTGCTGGGCATCCACGGCGAGCTCTCGTGCGGACGGCTCGAGGTCTCGGTCTCGAAGTCGACGCTCACCCATCACCTGCGGGTTCTGCGCGACGCCGGTCTGACCTACACCCGCAGCGAGGGCGTCCAGCGCCTGGTGTCGCTGCGCCGTGACGAGGTCGAGACGCGCTTTCCCGGCCTGCTCGCCTGCATTCTCCAGCCGACCAAGCCGCAGATCACGTACACTGGGATCAGCGCGTAACCGCAGCCCGGCTTCCGGGTACATGTCTGCGGGTACGTTACGAACCCCGCGCGCGCGACCGGCGGCGCCTAAGGTTTTCGCGACGGTGACCGATCCTTGCGATTGGCCTGGCCCGGCCCATCTTCGCCAAGTCTTAAGAAGCACTTACGCATCCCTGCGGGGCGTCGAGTGTTCTCAAATGGCGTACGGGGAATTCATAACCCATACGCCCCCAAATCCCAGTACGGCCTATGTGTGCGGTCGCGCACACGGCGTCCGAGAGGAGCCTGGGGACCTTGACAGAACTTTACGTAGACGTATAATTCGATCATCTTCAAATTAGCGAACGAAAAGACGCTTCTCATGACACCAAAGACCCGCACCCGGGGTGAACACACCGAGAAGAACTCGGCCCGCCCGCCGAGCACCACGCGCCGCACCACTGCGACCACGCAGCGCGAGCGCCGGGGAGCCGCGCTGCCCACGCGGACACCTCGCCGCCGCGCGGCCACGCCGGTGCTCGACGGCTCGATGGAAGCCCTCGAGCTCTTCTTCCGTGAGGCACGCACCCATGAACTACTGACGGCCGCCGAGGAGATCGAGCTGGCCAAGCGCATCGAGCGCGGTGACCTCGACGCCAAGACCCGCATGATCAACGCGAACCTGCGCCTGGTCGTGGCGCAGGCGCGCCGCTATCAGGGCCACGGCCTTCCGCTGGAGGACCTGGTGCAGGAGGGCATGCTCGGCCTGATCCGCGCAGTCGAGAAGTTCGACTGGCGCAAGGGCTTCAAGTTCTCCACATACGGCACGCTGTGGATCCGGCAGGCGATCCAGCGCGGACTGCAGAACTCCGGCCGCACGATCCGTGTGCCGGTGCATGTCGCGCAGCGTCAGGTCAAGGTCCGCAAGGTCGAGAGCGAGCTCGCGCTCAAGCTCGGCCGCGAGCCCACCGACGAGGAGATCGCAGCCGTGGCCGAGCTGCCGATCGAGCAGGTCACCGAGGTCCGCGAGCTCTCCGCCGCGATCACCAGCCTCGATCAGCCCGTTGGCGACGACGGTGAGACGGCGCTCGGCGATCTGCTCCGCAGCGACGAGCGTGGCCCCGAGGAGCATGCCGCCGACAACTGGCGCGACGCTCAGGTTGCCGAGGTTCTGGCGAGGCTGCCGGAGCTCGAGCGCAACGTGATCGAGCTGCGCTTCGGTCTCGCTGGCGACGAGCCCCGCACGGTCCGTCAGACCGGCGCCGAGCTCGGCATCACCACCTCACAGGCCGGTGAGCTCGAGCGGCGCGCGCTGACGACGCTCTCGCGCAACTCGGATCTAGCGGCGCTGCGCCAGGCCGCGTAAGCACCCAAGTTCCACTACGGCCCGCTGGCAACAGCGGGCCGTAGTCGTTTAATGCTTCATATGGACAGTCTCTTCGACGATTCCGGTGCTGATCCCGCGGTTGCGGGTGGGCGGGATCAGATCCGCAACTACGAAAGCCCGGCCGGCGCGTCGGGCCCACACGTTCCGCTGTCCACGCGCATGCGTCCGGGCACGCTCGCCGAGTTCGTCGGCCAGCGCAACCTGCTCGGCGAGCATTCGGCGCTGCGCCGCGCGATCGAGACCGGCCAGCCGCATTCGATGATCCTGCATGGTCCGCCGGGCACCGGCAAGACGACCCTCGCCCGCATCGTCGCGACCGCTTCGGACGCGGCCTTCGAGGAGGAGAGCGCCGTACAGGCCGGGCGGGCCGAGGTGCGGGCCGTGATGGAGCGCGCGAACGAGCGCCGCAAGCTCGGGAAGGCGACGGTCTTCTTCCTCGACGAGATCCACCGCTTCAACAAGGCTCAGCAGGACGCGCTGCTGCCGGCGGTCGAGGAGGGGCTGGTGACGCTGATCGGCGCCACCACTGAGAACCCCTACTTCGAGGTCAACTCGGCGCTGCTGTCGCGCACCCGCGTCTATGAGCTCGAGCCGCTGTCGCTGCAGGATGTGCGCGCGCTGCTCGACCGTGCCGTTGAGGGGGGTGAGGTCGGAGACCCGGCGCGGATCGATCCCGAGGCGCTCGCCTATGCCGCCGAATGGACGCAGGGCGACGCGCGTGCGGCGCTCAACGGCCTTGAGCTCGCCGCCGACGCGGCCGGCCCCGAGGGCCGCGTCACGGTCGAGGCGATCGCCGACGCGCTCCAGGGCCGGTTGATCTCCTACGACCGCGCCGCCGACAACCACTACGACACGATCTCGGCCTGGATCAAGGCCACGCGCGGCTCGGACCCGGATGCCTCGCTGTACTACCTGGCGGTGATGCTCGAGGGCGGTGAGGACCCGCGCTTCATCGTCCGGCGGATGGTGATCCTCGCCTCTGAGGACATCGGCAACGCCGACCCGCAGGCGCTGACGGTCGCCACCGCCGCGGCCGCCGCGGTCGAGCACGTCGGCCTGCCGGAGGCTGAGTTCGCCCTGACCCAGTGTGCGATCTACCTGTCACTCGCGCCCAAGTCCGACGCCGCCAAGCGCGCGATCAGGGCGGCGCGCGGCTACATCAAGAACCACGGCGCGCAGGCGCCGCCAGGCTACCTGCGCTCGTCCAACCGCGTCGAGGGCAACTACGACTACCCGCACGAGCGTCCCGGGCACGTCTCCCCGCAGGAGCTGCTGCCGCCCGCGGTCGCCGGGGCGTCCTTCTACCAGCCCGACGACGCCGAGGCGGTCCAGCGGGACCGCCTCGAAGCGATTCGCAAGGCCCGCGGACGCTAACGTTCAGCGCGATGCCCGCCCAGGCTTACAACGGCAAGGAATGCGTCTGCCAGTTCCGCAAGGGAACCTGCGATCAGTCGTGTGTGCGCGACATGCTCGCGACGCCGTTCTACATAGCCTGCCTGCGCCTCAGCGGTCGCCGGGCGCTGGTCGTCGGCGGCGGTGACATCGGTCTCGACAAGGTCGAGGGGCTGCTCGCCTGCGGCGCCGACGTCGTGCTGGTCGCGCCGCATGCGATCCCGGCGCTCGAGGAGCTCGCCGCCGAAGGCTCGATCACCTGGCACCGGCGCGAGTACCAGCCCGCCGACATCGAGGCCTGCCTGATCGCGATCGCCGCGACCAACGACACCGACGTCAACATCGCGGTGTTCAACGACGCCGAGGCGCGGGCGATGCTCGTCAATGTCGTCGATGTGCCGCCGCTGTGCAACTTCATCCTGCCGGCGATCGTCCGCACCGGACCGCTGGCGGTTGCGATCTCCACGGCCGGCGCCTCGCCGGCGCTGGCCAAGCGCATGAAGCGCGAGATCGGCGAGCTGTTCGGCGAGCCCTACGCGACGCTGGCGATCCTGCTCAACGACGTGCGTGGCTGGGCCAAGGGCACGCTGCCCACCTACCAGGACCGCAAGGAGTTCTTCGAGGGCATCGTCAACGGCGATCCCGATCCGGTCGCGCTGCTGCGCGACGGCAACGTGGCTGCGGTCAAGGATCTGATCGCCGCCGCACAGAGCTCCTTCCAGCCGGCTTGAGCGACCTGACCCACCTCGGCCCGGAAGGGCGTGCGGAGATGGTGGATGTCTCCGACAAGGACGTGAGCCAGCGCCGGGCGATCGCGCGGGCGCTGGTGCGGGTCTCACCGCAGACCGCCAAGCTCGTCGCGGCCGGCAACGCGCCCAAGGGGGACGTGATCGGCGTCGCGCGCATCGCCGCGATCCTTGCGGCCAAGCGCACGCACGAGCTGATCCCGCTCTGCCATCAGCTGCCGCTGTCCTTTGTCGGCGTCGAGGCCACGATCGATGAGCGCAGCGGCGTGATCGAGCTGCGCGCCGAGGCGCGGACCACAGCGCGTACGGGCGTCGAGATGGAGGCGCTGACCGCCGCTTCGGTGGCGGCGCTGACGATCTACGACATGGTCAAGGGCGTCGAGCGCGGCGCCACGATCGAGCGGGTCGAACTGATCGAGAAATCGGGCGGCCGCAGCGGCCACTGGCAGCGCGCCGCAGACTGACTGAAGCGATGGGCGTGCACGGTTCCGATCCCCTGGGGGTGCTCGCCGACGCGCAGGCACGTGCGGCTGAGACGCTCCAATTGGCGTCGCGCTACCTCGATCCGTCGCTGGTCGAGGTGCTGCGGATCCTCGGCTTCGACAAGGCCTACCGCTCGGCGAGCGGGTCCTATCTCTACGACGATGCCGGTCGCGCCTACCTGGACATGCACAGCGGCGAGGGTTTCGCCAGCCTCGGCCATTGCAATCCGGAGATCCGCGCGAGCCTGCAGGCGGTGCTCGACTCCGATCTGATCGACGGCGTGCAGCTGCACTACTCGGTGCTGGCTGGGATGCTCGCCGAGGCGCTCACGGCGCACCTGCCAGCGGGGCTGGAGGCGACCTTCTTCACCTCGACCGGGGCCGAGGCCGTGGACAGCGCGATCAAGTTCGCGCGGGCGGCGACCGGTCGCACCCGCCTGCTCTCGTGCGACTCCAGCTTCCACGGCGTCACGCTCGGGCCTTTGTCGATCGTCGGCGACGACTTCTTCAAGGAGGGCTTCGGTCCGCTGCTGCCTGGCTGCGTGCGCGTGCCCTACGGCGACCTGGCGCGGCTCGAGGCCGAGCTACGTGCCAAGGACGTGGCCGCCTTCATCGTCGAGCCGATCCAGGGACGGCTGGTGACGCTGCCGCCCGACGGTTACCTGCAGGCCGCGCAGGAGCTCTGCCGCCGCTGCGGCACGCTGTTCGTGATCGATGAGATCCAGACCGGCCTCGGCCGCACCGGGCGCTGGTTCGCGCTCGACAACTGGAGCCTCGAGCCTGACATCGTGACCGTCGGCAAGGCGCTCAGCGGCGGCTACATGCCGGTCGCGGCCATGGTCACCCGACGCGAGATCTTCCAGCGTGCGGTCGGGAAGCTGGAGCGCAGCTACGTGCACCAGTCGACCTACGGGCGCAATCGCCTGTCGATGGCGGCCGGGCTGGCGTCGATCCGGCTGATCGAGCGCGATGGCCTCGTCGAGCGCTCCGCGTCGGTGGGTGCGCGGCTGATGGATGGCCTGCGCGAGCTGCAGGCACGGCACGAGCTGATCAGGGAGATCCGCGGTGCCGGGATGATGATCGGGATCGAACTGCAGGCGCCGCGCTCGCGCAAAGGCCAGCTCGGCGTGCGCCTGATGCGGCTCGCCAGCGAGGGCCTCTTCCCGCAGCTGATCGTGATCCCGCTGCACCGCGACCACGGGGTGATCACGATGGCTGCCGGCAAGAACGACGTCGTCAAGCTGCTGCCGCCGCTGACGCTCTCCGATGAGGAGGCGTCGCAGTTCCTCGGGGCGCTCGACCACGTGCTCGGCGACTGCGAGGGCGGCAGCGGCAAGAACTGGTCGGTCGTGCGCGACATCGCCGTCTCGACATTGCGCCGCCGCGAGCAGCAGCCGCGGCAGGCCGGTGCTTCGCTCGGCGCCGCCCCGGAGCTCCGCGGCAGGCCGGCGGACCTCTCCCAGGACAACGTCTGCCTGGTCACCGGCGCGACCGGCTTCATTGGTGGCCGGCTGGTGCGGGGACTGCTGCGCGAGGGCTTCCAGGTGCGCTGTCTGGTGCGCCCGACGAGCGACACCGCCGGCCTGCAGCAGCTCCAGGTCGAGCTCGCCACCGGCGACCTGACGGCGCCGCAGACACTCTCCGGGCTGGCCGGCGGTTGCCGCTACGTCTTCCACTGCGGCGCGCTGGTGTCCGACTGGGCCACGCCGGCCGAGGCGGCTGCCGTCAACGTGGCCGGCACCCGCAACCTGCTGGACGCCTGCATCCACGCCTCGGTCGAGCGCATCGTGCATATCTCCAGCACCGATGTCTACGGCTATCCCGGCGGGGCCGAGGTCGACGAGACATACGCCGGCACGCGGTTTCGCAACTGGTACGCGCAGACCAAGCAGGATGCGGAGCATGAGGTCCGGCGCGCCGCCGAGAACGGTCTCGCGGCGGTGATCCTGCGCCCCGCGACGGTCTACGGACCCGGCTCGCGTGAGGTCATGCTCGAGATCGCCCGCGCCCTCCGCGGGCGGCGGATGCTGATGATCGATGGCGGCCGCGCCCTGGCGGGACTCTGCTTCGTCGAGAACCTGGTCGACGCGGCGCTGCTGGCGCTGCGGCACGAGCACGCCCCCGGGCACGCGTTCAACGTCACCGACGGGCTGGACGTGACGTGGCGCCGGCTCGCCGACGACCTCGCCGACGGCCTCGGCTATCCGCGGCCGCGGCTGAGCATGCCCTACAGGCTCGCCGCGGGCATCGGCTTCTCACTTGAGCAGGGCTACCGCGCCCTGCACCGGGCCAGCGGCCTCAGCACCCGCCCGCTGCTCTCTCGCCAGGCGGTGCACGTGATGGGCATCGATCAGAGCTTCAGCAACCGCCGAGCGCGTGAGGTCCTGGGTTGGGAGCCACAGGTCGGCTACGAGGCCGGGCTGCAGGCGACGCTCGATTGGCTGCGTTTAGAGCAGGCCTAAAGTTCCCTCACGCCGCTCGGCCACAAGCGAACCCCAGGTTCTCAAGAGAAAAACGAGTTGGTCCCTGAATCGACCTGGCCGCCGGCATCCTCGGGAAGCTCGGTCAGATCGCCGGGGATCCCGTAGGCGACCCAGTGCGGGACGACATCCGTGCTGGGCGGCATTAGCGTTGCGCCTGCCAACCACTGAACCAATGGTGCAGACGGTCGCCCGAGCCGTTCGTTGGGAGTGCCGTTCCCGCTCGCCGCGGCCGGCGGGGACGTCGATGTTCTCGACGTTGCCACCCCGGCCGCAGGCTGCTGTAGTCGAGAGCGTGCTCGTCAAGTGTTGCCAGCTTGGTGGAGAGCACATCTTCAAGTGCCATCACACGCATATTCACTGCTAGTACCGACATGGTGTCGGCGCGATCGAAAACCTCGTCGGTCAGCTCCAGGCCGGCGCATCTACGGGTGAGCACAGCGCAACACCATTACGGGCGTGGAGTTCGATGGCGATACCTTGCGGTTCTCAGCCGTTCTGGGCGAGGAGGTTCTGCAGTTCGTCGATATTGTCGAAGTCGGGGCGTCCTCCGAGGTGGGTCACGGTGTGGGCGGACGCCGCGGAAGCAAGCCGGCCCGCTTGATGCAGCCCGGTGCCGCTGGCCAGCAGTACCGACAGGGTGGCGATGAGTGCGTCGCCACCGCCGGTGGGGTCGATGACTTGTACCGGGAGGCGCGGCAGGCGCAATTCGCCGTTGGCGTCCATCAGCAGGTCGCCGTCGCCCGCGGCTTGGACGACCGCCATTTCCGGCCCGTGCTCCAGCAGACGTTCGGCGGCAGCAGCCGCCGAGCTGAAGTTCGTGATCGCGCAGCCGGTCAGGTGGCTGATCTCCTCGGCATCTCCTCGCACGATGTTCGCGCTGTCGAGCGCAGCCATAGACGCTTCGCGCGTTCCGGCCAGATCGGCGACGATCCGCGCGCCCGCGACGCGTGCTCCGGACACGGCGGCAGTGACGGCAGCGACCGGCAGGGCGGTGGAGATCAGCATGACGGTCTCGGGATCGCACATCGCGGTGATCGCCTGCGCGTCGATCCGCGTATGCGCGTTGGCGCCACGACTCTCGATGTAGCGACGTCGACCGCCGGGTTGCACGAGGTGGACGATCACGCCCGTCGCCAACCCGGGCTTGCGGCAGACACCGCGCGTATCGATCCCGTCCGCCGACAGCTGTGCCAGCACCATCTCAGCGACATGGTCATCTCCGACCGATCCGACGAGACGGACCTCTGCACCCAGGCGCGCCGCACAAACTGCTGGATTGACTCCCTTCCCCCCGGCCGCGAATCGACTGCTCCACGCCACGGCCGAATCGGCATCGGCAGGAAGCTCGGCCAGGGCGAGCGAGACATCCCACGTGATAGGACCAACAACGACAAGCCGTACTGGTAGCGACATCAGCTCCCGAGAAGTGTCCCCGATCCATGCCGCCGTGCCTCCTGCACCTGTGTCGGATCGTCCTCCTTGCAGCGGCCGGGACTCCGGCCTGTTCAGGAGCGGTCTGCCTGCGGCAGCGCGGCCCCCTTTGGCGGGGGGGCTGCACACCGCAGCAACACGCGATCGAGACACACAAGCGCGTGGCGGGTAGGCCCGTCGATACGCGTCTACTTTCGCCTCGTCGCGTGTTGGGTGGCCTGGATGGTCTTTGGTTCGACGTTCTGGCCGTAGCGCGTCAGCAGCAGTGCCGTGAGCAGCAGCAGGACAAGGACGGTGGCGCTGAGGATGCTGAGCACCGTGGCGCCGAAGATGAGGATCCGGACGCCGAGAGCGAGCAGTGCCGTGGCGAGCAGCCGGCCGCTCAGGCGCGCACGTCTCATCTCCCGCTCCCACGCCTGGTGTTGGGCTTCGTTCCTGGTGATGGCGCGGACGGTTGGCATCGTGACATAGCTGGAGCGTCCGCGGACATGGGTCATGGGTCTAGCAACGTCAGCTGGGGAAGGAGCGCTCGGCCGGTCTCTTGGGGAGACACGGAGAGGCAGCCGCCTGGCCTCGAGACCAACCTTCGCGCAGGAACGGAAGGATCTCGGCCAATCCGACGAGCTCAAAGCTGCGTTGCACCTGCGGGCCGCCGGGGACTATCACCAGGCGGGCTTGCTGTTGTCCTGAGCGCTTATGCAGCTCGAGCACTCCGTGTATCCCGGCGGAGTCGATGAAATCCAGGCCGCTGAGGTCGAGTACCACACATTCAGGAAGGCGCGCGAGCACGTTCACGATCGTCCTGCGCATCGCCGGCTGTTGCGCGAGATCCCACTCGCCCACCAGCGAGATCGTCGTTGTGGTCCCCTGCTCAGAGACGCCGACGCGCAGACGCAAACGGTCCGTCGGAGGGGAAATCCTTGATGCGGCCACGAAAAACCTCCACAAATGCTTTGTTGTGGAGGAGCCGATCAACCAAAAAGGAAGACCCGACCGCCTGCCCTGCACTTCGCCAAGCCGAGGAGCTCCGCCCCCATGACCCTATAGTGAGCCTACCAGCGATAGCCCGCCGCGAGACGGCTTTGTCAACGACTCGACGCTGCCATATGCTGCCACTACCGGCGTAGGACACGTCGGTCATCTTGCGCTCCGGCGGCTTGCCGTCTTTCCCTCTTCCCAGCGTGGGACCAAGTACTCAGGGAAAGGCGAGATGGGTGCGCGATGAGCGCCGACACCGACACAGGCTCGAACGGTAACTCGCTGTATTCAGCGATCTCCAACACAACCGTCCGGCTGCTGCGCGAATACACCGGACGGGGACCAACCAAGGCCAGAACCACGATCCGCGACAACGTCGTGCTGGTAATGCTCGAACAGACCTTGACCAAAGGCGAGCAGGTCCTCGTCAACAAGGGCCGCACCGATAACGTGCTCGCGCTCCGCCGCGAATGGCAGGAAGCGATGCGCGACGAGATCAGTCACGACGTCGCCAAATTCACCGGCCGAACCGTCTTGGCGATGATGAGCGCCAACCACATCAACCCCGACCTCGCCGCCGAGATCTTCGTTCTCGATGGCCCACCCAACCATAAGCTGGACAGCGCTGGACCCGCAGCCAACTCTCAGCCGCCTACCGAGCGCGACTAGATCGCCGCGGATAAGCTCGGCGCGAGATGCGCTGCGCGATTCTGACCGTCTCGACCTCGACCGCAGCCGGCCAGGCTGAGGATCTCTCAGGGCCGGCGCTGGCCGACGCCGCGGCCGGGATCGATGCCGAGGTCGTCGCGCAGGATGTCGTCGCCGATGATGCGGCCGCGATCGAGGACTGGCTGCGCGCGCAGGTACGGGCAGGCGTGGAGCTGATCCTCACCAGCGGCGGCACCGGCCTGACGCCCGACGACGTCACGCCGGAGGCGACGCTGGCCGTGATCGAGCGCAACATCCCCGGGCTGGCCGAGGCGATGCGCGCCGAGTCACTCAGGTACACGCCGATGTCGATGCTCTCGCGCGCCGTGGCGGGCACCGTCAAGGGCTCGCTGATCATCAACTTCCCCGGTAGCCCGAAGGCGATCGGACAGCTGTTTCCGTTGGTTGCACCGGTGCTGAAGCACGCAGTTGCGACACTGCACCGGGAAAATGGACGACGCGACGAAGAGCATTGACGCCGCCGCCTCCGGCCCCGCTGGGCCAGAGGCGGGCCCGCCGGTCATCGAGCTCGACGGTCTGACGCGCCACTTCGGTGAGCGCACGGTGCTGCGCGACGTCTCGCTGACGCTCGCCGCCGGGCAGACGCTCGCGGTGCTCGGCCGCAACGGCGCCGGCAAGTCGACGCTGCTGCGGATTCTCGCGACGCTGCTGCGACCGCACGCCGGCAGCGCCAGGCTCTTCGGCGAGCCGATCCCGCGGCAGGGCTGGAAGGTGCGAGGGCGGCTGGGGCTGCTCGGGCACGAGCCGCTGCTCTACCGCGACCTCACCGGCCGCGAGAACCTGGTCTACCACGCACGACTGCACCGGGTGACAGGCGACCGCGTCGAGGAAACCCTCGCGGCCGTCGGCATGCGCGACCGTGCCGATGACCCGGTCAGATCGCTCAGCCGCGGCATGGTCCAGCGGCTGACGGTCGCCCGGGCGGTCCTGCACCGGCCCGAGCTGCTGCTGCTGGACGAGCCGCGCTCGAACCTCGACCCCGCCGCCGGTGAGCTGGTCGAGCCACTGATCGGCCGCTCCTCCGGCGTCACGCGCGTGCTCACCAGCCACGACCCGCAGGCCGCACTGGCCGAGGCCGACCTCGTGCTGGCGCTCTCCGCTGGTCGCGCCGCGTACCTGGGACCCCCGGAAGGTCTCGATCCCGACACGCTCAGGAGCCTCTACGCATGAGTACGGCGGGCGCGGTCCTGCGCAAGGACCTGCTGGTGGAGCTGCGTACGCTCGAGACGGTTCCGGCGATGTGGCTGCTCTCCGTAATCACCTACGTGATCTTCCACTTCGGGCTGGGCAAGGACACGCTGCACGGCCAGCTCGCCGCCGGGGTGCTGACCGTGACGCTGCTGTTCGCGGCGATGCTCGCCGTCAACCGGCTGTTCGTCGCCGAGCGCGAGCAGGGCGGCTTCGACGCCTTCCTGCTGGCGCCGGTCGACCGCACAGCGATGCTGCTGGCCAAGGCGGCTGCGCTGTTCATCTTCCTGGCCGCGCTCGAGCTGGTCGCGATCCCCGCCTTCGCGCTGCTGCTGGCGCCGCCGTCGCTCGGTGGCTCGCTGCCGGCGCTGCTGCTCTTCCTGCTGCTGGCGAACCTGGCCTTTGCCGTGATCGGCACATTCGTCTCGGCGATCGCCGTGCACACCCGCGCCCGCGACCTGATCGGGCCGATCATCGGCCTGCCGCTGCTGCTGCCGGCGCTGATCGCTACCGCGCGCGGGATCGGACCGCTGCTGGTTCACAACGCCAGCGGCTCGCCGTCGGCAAAGTGGCTGGCGGTGCTGGCGCTCTATGATCTGGTGAACGCGCTCCTCGCCGTTGGCCTGTTCGACTTCCTGCTCGAGGAGTGACTGACGTTTTTTCGTATGACGACCCACGTTCGGCACCTGCGCGGGCTCACGATCGCCACCGCCGTGACGGTGACGGCGGCGCTGATCCTCGTCTTCTTCTACGCCCCGCTCGACGCGGAGCAGGGCTTCGTGCAGAAGATCTTCTACCTCCACGTTCCCCTGGCGATCGTCTCGCTGATCGGTTACTGCCTCGGCGGCGTCTTCGCGATCGGGTACCTGCGCACCGGTGAGCGTGTCTGGGACATGCGCTCCTACTGCGCGATCCACATCTCGCTGATCTTCTCGGTCGCCGGGATCATCGCCGGCTCGATCTGGGCCAAGGCCTCCTGGGGACACTGGTGGCTGTGGTCGGAGCCGACGCTCGTCTCCTACCTGATCGTGATCCTGCTGTTCTGCACCTATCAGCCGCTGCGGTTCTCCATCGAGGACCCGGAGCGCCAGGCACGCTACGCGGCCGTCTTCTCGGTCGTGGCCGGCGCGTTCGTGCCGATCAACTTCATCGTCGTGCGGCTCTCGGTGGCGTATGTGCATCCGCGCATCCTCAACCTCGAGGGCGGCGCGCTGCCCGGGTCGATGAAGCTCACCTTCTACATCTCGCTACTCGGGATCGCGCTGCTGTTCGCGACGCTGATGAAGTATGAGATGGCCGCCAAGGAGATGCGCATCGAGACCCGCCGGCTGCGCCGCGCCCTGCTGGGTGACGACGCCATTCGCCCACTCGGAAGGACCGCCTCACCGTCATGATCGCCCTGTTCGCCGAGGCGCCCGCGCTGCCGCTGCACACGGCCGGCCCCTATGTGGCCGCCGCCTACATCGTGTTCCTGCTGATCGTGCTGATCTACGTCTGGATCATGGCCCGCAAGCTGACCCGCAACAGCCGCGAGCTGCGCGAGCTGCGGGCGCAGGTCGAGCAGCGTCTGCACACGGGGGCCGGCCCCGCTGGGCCAGCCCCCGTACAGGAGCGCGCCGAGGAGCCGCTGGAGCCGGCCGCGCATGAGTGAGCTGCTGGCCATCGGCATCTCGCACAAGACCGCGCCCGTCGAGGTGCGCGAGCGCCTGGCGCTGACCGACGCCCGCGCCATCGAGTTTGTGCGTGACCTGCACGGCGTTCCCGAGATCCAGGAGGTCGTGGCGCTCTCGACCTGCAACCGCACGGAGCTGTATCTCGTCGTCGATGACCCCGTCGAGGCCGAGAGCACGGTGCTGGGGATGCTGGCCAAGCAGGCAAGCATCCAGCCGACGGCGCTGGTGCCCTCGATCTACTCGCACCGCAACTGCGATGCCGCGCGTCACCTGTACCGGGTGAGCGCCGGGCTCGAGTCGATGATCATCGGCGAGGACCAGATCCAGGGCCAGGTGCGCCGCGCCTACGACGCCGGGCTCGAGCGCGAGACCACGGGTCCGTTCACCAACCACCTGTTCAAGGCGGCGCTGTCGACCGGCAAGCGGGTCCGTACGGAGACCGCGATCGGGGAGGGTCACATGAGCCTGCCCGCCGTCTCGGCGATGCTCGCCAGGGAGGTCTTCGGCGAGCTCGACGGGCGCCGCGTGGTGATCATCGGCACAGGCGAGACCAGCGAGCTCGCCGCCCGTGCGCTCGCCGATGCCGGCGCCGAGCTCGTCTTCGTGGCCACACGCCGGCGCGACCGGGCGGTCAGCCTGGCCAGTCGCTTCGATGCCCGCAGCGTCCCCTTCGACGAGCTTCCCGAGGCGCTGATCGGCGCCGACATGGTGGTCTCGGCGACCTCTTCACCGCACCTGCTGATCGAGGTCGAGGAGCTCCATCAGGTGCAGGCGCAGCGTGAGTCGCGCCCGCTGCTGATCATCGACCTGGCCGTGCCGCGCGACGTCGAGGCGAGCTGCGCCGGAGTCGAGGGTGTCTCGCTCTACGATGTCGACGACCTCGAGGCCGTCGTCGCCCGCAACCGCCGCGTGCGTCAGAGCGAGGCGCGCAAGGCCGACGGCATCGTCGAGGAGGAGATCCAGAACTTCGCGACCTGGCTCGGCTCGCTCGAGGTGCGCCCGACGCTCGCCGCGCTGCGCAGCCACGCGACCGCGATCGTCACGCAGGTGCTCGCCGAGAACGACGGCAGATGGGACACGGCCTCCGAGCAGGACATCGAGCGCGTGCAGGCGATCGCGCGCGCGATCGTCAACCGCCTGCTGCACCATCCGACGCTGCGCATCAAGGAGCTCCGCGATGAGCGGGTCCATGCGCGCATGGCCCTTGTGCAGGACCTGTTCGGCCTCAGCGTCGACGACGGCGATGCGCTGCGCGACGCGCCGGTCGAGGCGCAGGACCTGGCGGAGATCCGGAAGCTCCCCGAGCACAAGCGGTGATCAGGATCGGGACGCGCGGCAGCGCGCTCGCGCTCGCCCAGGCCAAGCTCGTCGCCGGCGCGCTCGGCGACGAGGTCGAGCTGGTCACGATCACCACCTCCGGCGATCGCGGCGAGGCGCTGGGCGACAAGTCACGCTGGACCTCCGCGCTCGAGCGGGCCCTGCTCGCCTGCGAGATCGACGTCGCCGTGCACTCGGCCAAGGACGTGCCGGGGGAGCTGGCCGAGGGCACATGCATCGCTTGCCTACCCGAGCGCCAGGATCCGCGCGACGCTCTATGTGGCTTCGCCGATTTCGCGTCGCTCGGATCTGGCGCTCGTGTAGGGACGAGCAGCATTCGGCGAGCAGCTCAGCTCCGCGCGCTGCGCGACGACATCGAGGTCGTCGAGCTGCGCGGCAACGTCGACACGCGCCTGCGCAAGCTCAAGGAGGGTGCAGTCGACGCACTCGTACTTGCTGCCGCAGGGCTCGAGCGCCTCGGCCGCGAGAGTGAGATCGGCGGCGTGCTCGATCTGGTTCCGGCGCCCGGCCAGGGAGCGCTGCTGGTGCAGGCGAGGGCGGGCGACGCGCGAGCCCGTCACATCAACGATCCCCTGACTGAGCGTTGCGTCATGTCCGAAAGGGCGCTCGCGAGCCAGCTGAACGCCACATGCAACACCCCGCTCGGGGCGAGCGCAGTGCCCGCTTCCGGGCATGACGTGACGCTCAGAGCCTGGATCGGCCTGCCCGACGGCTCCCACTGGATCACCGACGAGCTCACGGGCAGAAGCGAAGAGGTGGCTGCGCTGGTGGCAGAGCGGATGATCGCCGCCGGGGCGAGCGAACTGCTGGAGCGGGCCGCGGAGATGGCGGCCGCATGACCGTCTACCTGGTCGGCGCCGGGCCGGGCGATCCGGGACTGATGACGGCTCGCTCGCTCGAGTTGATCGCCCGTGCCGACGTGATCATCCACGACCGGCTCATCCCCGCCTCCGCGCTGGATGGCGCGCGCCTGGGCGCGCAGCTGATCTACGCGGGCAAGGAGGGCAGCGGTGAGCAGGTCCCGCAGAGCGAGATCACCGCGATGCTGGTCGAGCACGGCCGCAGTGCCGACGTCGTGGTGCGGCTCAAGGGCGGTGATCCGTTCGTCTTCGGCCGCGGGGGGGAGGAGGCGGAGGCGCTGATCGAGGCCGGCATCGCCTTCGAGGTGGTGCCGGGCGTGACCGCGGGCATCGCGGCCCCCGCCTACGCCGGCATTCCCGTCACCCATCGCGACGCCGCCAGCTCGGTCGCGTTCCTCACCGGCCACGAGGATCCCCGCAAGCCCGACTCGGCGCTCGATTGGCGCGCGCTCGCCGCCTTCCCAGGGACGCTGATCGTCTACATGGGCGTGCGCCAGCTGGAAGGGATCACCCGCCGCCTGATCGACGGCGGCCGCGCGCCGGAGGAGCCTGCCGCGCTGGTGCAGCGCGGCACCTTCCCCGGACAGCGCTCGGTCCAGGGCACGCTTGCGACGATCGCCCAGGTGGCCGCCGACAATCAGATCAAGGCGCCGGCGATCGCCGTCTTCGGGCCGGTCGCCGCGCTGCACGATCGGCTCGGCTGGCTCGAGCGCAGGCCGCTTCACGGCGTCACGGTCGCCGTCACCCGCGCCCGCGAGCAGGCCTCGCGGCTGGCGGAGCGCCTGCGCGGCCTCGGTGCCGAGGTGATCGTCGCACCCGTGATCAGCACCAGAGCGCTTCCCGGTCCGGCGCCCGAGCTCGGCGGCTACGACCTGATCTGCTTCACCAGCCCCAACGGGGTCGATGCGCTGTTCGAGCGGCTCGAGAGCGACGGGCTCGACGCACGTGCTTTCCCGGCGCGCGACAGGGCGCGGGTTGCGGCGATCGGACCGGCAACTGCGCGCGCGCTCAGGCAGCGCGGCATCGCCACCGACGTGATGCCGACCAAGGCCGTCGGGGAGGCGCTCGCGGAGGCGCTCGGCGATGTGCCAGTCACTCGCGCACTGGTTGCGCGGGCGCGTGAGGCGCGCGATGTTGTGCCGGAGGCGCTGCGCGAACGCGGCGCCGAGGTCGATGTGGTCGCCGTCTATGAGACGCTCGTCGAGGAGCTCAGCGCCGAGCGGGCCGCGGCCGTGACAGCTGCCGACTTCATCACCTTCACCTCCGCCTCGACCGTGCGCAACTTCCTGGCCGCGGTCGGCGGCGCCGAGGCATGGCTGGCGCGCGGCCAGTCACGGCCCCGCGCGGTCAGCATCGGGCCTGTGACCAGCGAGGAGCTGCGCCGGCACGGCCTCGGGCCCGACGTCGAAGCGGCGGAGCACGACATCGACGGCCTGATCGCTGCGATCATCGGCGCGTGACGCAGAGCAGCATGCCGCCGGTCATCACGCTTCTGACCGATTACGGCGTCGCTGACGAGTTCGTCGGGGTGCTGCACGGCGTGATTGCCCAGATCTGTCCCAACGCGCGGGTGATCGACCTGGCGCACGGGGTGCCGCGGCAGGACATCAGGACTGGCGCTGGGATCCTGTTGCACGCGCTCCGCTACATGCCGGTCGGGATCCACGTTGCCGTGATCGACCCGACCGTGGGCAGCGAGCGCCGCGCGGTCGCGCTGCGCCTGGCCGACGATCGCATCCTGGTCGGCCCCGACAACGGCCTGCTGTGGCCGGCGGCGGTGGCCGGTGGCGGGGTGGCGCAGGCGATCGAGATCTCGGCGTCACGATGGCGCCTGGAGCCTGTCTCGGCGACCTTCCATGGGCGCGACATCTTCGTTCCAGTTGCCGCGCGCCTGGCGGCCGGGGAGCAGCTGGACGCGGCCGGGCGGGCGCTCGACCCCGCGCAGCTGGTGCAGATCGAGACCCCGCGCGCGAGCGCCCAGAGCGGCGTCGTGCTGGCGGCGGCGGTCGGTGCCGACGGCTTCGGCAACGTGCAGCTGGGCGCGGTGCACGAGGACCTCGAGACCGCCGGTCTGGGGCTGGGCGACCGTGTGCGGCTCACGCTCGATTCGGGAGCGGTGCACATGGGGACATACGCGCTCACCTTCAGCGACGTCGCCGATGGCGACCTGCTCCTGTTCGAGGACTCGACGATGCAGCTCGCCCTCGCTGTCAACCGCGGCAGCGCGGCAGATCTGCTCGGCGTGCGCGCCGGGCAGCAGCTGCGAATCAGCTCCGCTCGCGAGTCGTGACAGGTCCGGGCCGGCGCTGCCGCCTTGGCCGCCCACGCGTGCACCTGCGCGAGGCCGCGTCCACCAACGTCGTCGCGCGCGACCTCGCCGCCCGCGGCGCCCCCCACGGGACGCTCGTCACCGCTGATCGGCAGACCGCCGGCCGCGGGCGTCAGGGCCGCGCCTGGCTCGCACCGCCGGGAGCGTCGCTGCTGTGCTCGTGGGTGATCCGCGACCACGGCTCGTTGCTGTCACTGGCCGCCGGAGTCGCGGTCGCCGAGCTCGCGGGCCCGCGAGCGCTCGTCAAGTGGCCCAACGACGTGCTGATCGACGGCCGCAAGCTCTCGGGCGTCCTCGTCGAGGGAAGGCCGCAGGAGAACTGGGCGGTGCTGGGGATCGGCATCAACGTCGCCCTGCGCGTCGAGCAGCTGCCCGTGGGGCTGCGCGATCGTGCCGCGACCCTGGGGCTCGCCAAGGATGATCTCGAGCCGACGCTCGCGCGCCTGCGCGACGGTCTGGAGCACTGGCTCGCCGCCACCGAGGCCGACGTGCTGGAGGCTGTGCGGGCCCGCGACGCGCTGCGCGGACGGCCGCTGCGCTGGGACGGTGGCAGCGGCACCGGCGCCGGGATCGATGGCGCCGGGCGCCTGCTGGTCGACCTCGCCGACGGCTCGAGCGTGGCGCTCGACGCCGGCGAGGTCCACCTCGGCCTCGGCAGCTGAACGCGTCGCAGGCCGGGTCGGCCGGCGGCCGACAAACTGCCTACTCCCTGGCCAGCATGGGCGTACAGGCGGCCGGGTGCAAAGCAATGCTTTGAACTGCTCAAGCTGATCAAGCTCTGGCAATGATGCCGGGACCGGGATAGCGTCAGCCCATGGAAAGCATCACGTCAGGCTCGGAGGGGCCGCGTCCCGAGCTGAGCCTCGTCGACGCAGCAGCCCTCTCGATCTGGCTGGTGCTCGGCATCGCGGTCGTGGGCTTCGCCCCGAGACTGGCTGGGTGCGTCAGGGCCGGACTCGCCGGGGGCACGCTCGAAGCCACCACGCCGAGCCCGGCGACGGAGCCGCTGGCGTGACCCTGATCGCCTGCTGTCAGCTCGCGCCGGTGCTGGGCGACCTCGCCGGCAACGCACAGCGCGCCCAGGCGGCGATCGATCAGGTGATCGCTGCGGGTGCAGAGGTTGTCGTGCTGCCCGAGCTGTGCACCTCGGGCTACGTGTTCGAGAGCCAGCACGAGGCGGCGTCGGTGGCGATCGGCCGCGACGACCCGGTCCTAGCGGGGTGGGCGAGAGCGGCTACCGACAGCGGCGCCGTGATCGCGGGGGGCTTCTGCGAGCACGGGCAGGACGGTCTGATCTACAACAGCGCCGCCGTGTTCCCCGGCTCGGGACCGCCGGCCTTCTACCGCAAGCTGCACCTCTGGGACCGCGAGAAGCTGTGGTTCGCGCCCGGCAGCGAGCTCCCGCCGGTGATCGACTCGCCGGTCGGCAAGGTCGCGGTGATCGTCTGTTATGACCTCGAGTTCCCCGAGCTGACGCGCGCGCTGGCGCTGGCCGGCACGCAGCTGCTGCTGGTTCCGACCAACTGGCCGGTCGTTGCCAGGCCCGCCGGCGAGCGTCCGGCCGAGGTCGTGACCGCGATGGCCGCCGCCGGCGCCAACCGCATGGCGATCGCTTGCGCCGACCGCTGCGGCACGGAGCGCGGCCAGGACTGGGAACAGGGCACGACGATCGTCGGCCCCGACGGCTGGGTGCGCGCGGAGAGCCGCGAGCCCGGGCCGCTCACCGCCGAGGTCGACCTCATGGCGGCGCTGCGGAAGCGCCACACCGATCTCGCCGACGCGTTCGGCGACCGCCGCCCCGACTTCTACGGGTCGGTTGCGGGTGCGCCCGCTGGCGCACCCCACTGAAGCCGCGACGCCACCACCCGCGACCACTCGTCGATCAGCTCGACGATCTCATTGACGCCGCGGCTGAGCTGCACGCCACGGCGCGTGACGAGCGCGAAGAAGTCGAAAAACTGCTCGGCGAAGCTCACCGCCGTGAGCGCCTCGAGCATCGGCGAGCCGCCCAGCACCGCGCGCGCGACCATCGTGTTGCCGAGCCCGCGCGCACACAGCTGCAGCGCTGTCTCGACATGCTCGACCTCCATCCGCGGGTCGATCGTGATCCCAGCCTCCTGCGCCCGTGCGGCCAGCTGGCGGCGCGTCGGGTCGTTGAAGCCGTAGCTGACGTCGTAGAGGATCAGCGGTGTGGCGGCGACCTTGGCGATCGTCGCTGGATGCCGTGTCAGCTCGTGGTCGGCGCTGACGAACAGAACCTCGTCGCGGAACAGCGCGCGCACATCGAGCAGCGAGTCGTCGACCGGGAGCACGACCAGACCGGCCTCGAGCTCGCCCTCCTGGACGGCCCGCGCGACGTCGTAGGAGTTCTGGCCGCGCATGCGCAGGATCCCGTCGGGGTGCTGCTCGACGAAGCGCGCGGCCAGATCGGCGATGTCGTAATACGGGGCGTTGCGAAAGGTCCCGAGGGTGACCAGCCGCCGGCCCTGCTCGCTGCGGCGCCCGACTGAGGCCTGGGCGTCGTCGGCGGCGTCGGTCACGCGCCGGGCGTGGCCGAGGAAGGTTCTGCCCGCCGCTGTCAGCGTCAGCCCGCGGCCGGTGCGCGCAAACAGTGAGACGCCCAGCTCCTGCTCGAGCCGGCGCACCTGATCAGAGACCGCCGGCTGAGTGCAATGCAACGTCCGCGCCGCCGCGTTGAACGAGCCGAGCTCAGCGGCGATGCGGAAGTAGAGCAGTTGCTGGAGGGTCAAGGCTTTCCTTTGAACTGGCGAAGGAAGTCTAACCGTGGTTTTTCAGCGGATGCTGATTTAGGCTCGCGCGATGGACGAACCCGTTTACCTCAAATCACCCGCGGTCACCGCCACGGCTGCCCGCGATCGCTCGGTCAGTGAGCGCGTTTCCGAAATGCTGTCGACGATCGAGGCAGGCGGAATCGACGCTGTCCGCAACTACTCGCGCGAGCTCGACCGCTGGGCCCCCGACGACTTCGAGGTCGGCCCGGAGGCGGTCGCCGCCGCGGAGGCGTCGCTGAGTGACGAGCTGAAGGCGAGCATTGCCTTCGCGCAGACCCAGATCCGCAGCTTCGCCCAGGCGCAGCGCAACACGCTCACCGACTTCGAGAAGGAGACGCTGCCCGGCGTCTTCCTCGGCCAGAAGCAGATCCCGATCGCCAAGGTCGGCGCCTACTGCCCGAGTGGGCGGGTGCCGATGCTGGCCTGCGCGTTCATGACGGTGCTCGTGCCGAAGGTGGCCGGCGTCCACACCGTGATCGCCTGCACGCCACCGCGCGGCGGTGACTTCCACGCGCCGACGCTGCACGCGATCGCGACCTCCGGTGCGGACCGCATCTTTGCGCTCGGCGGCGTCCAGGCGCTGGCGGCGATGGCCTTCGGACTGCTCGGCTACGACCTCGGGGGAGTCGACATGCTCGTCGGCCCCGGCAACGCATTCGTCGCCGAGGCCAAGCGCCAGCTGTTCGGGCGCGTCGGCATCGATCTGCTCGCCGGCCCCTCCGAGGTGGCGGTGATCGCCGATCACAGCGCCGACCCCGAACTGGTCGCCGCCGACCTGCTCGCCCAGGCCGAGCACGGACCGACCTCCCCCGCCGTGCTGATCACGACCTCCGAGGAGCTCGGCCGCGCGGTGATCGATCAGATCGCCCGTCAGCTCGACGCCCTGGACGCACTCGGCGGTGGCGTCGGCGAGACGCCGCGCACCGCCTGGAACGACTACGGCGCCGTGATGCTCGCAAGCGACCGTGAGCACGCCGCCCAGCTCTCGGACATCGTCGCCACCGAGCACCTCGAGGTCCACACGACCGAGGACGAGTGGTACCACCGGCGCCTGCGCAACTACGGCTCGCTCTTCCTCGGGCAGCGCGCGACCGTCGCGTTCTCCGATAAGGCGATCGGCACCAACCACACGCTTCCGACTGGGCACGCCGCGCGCTACACGGGCGGCCTCTCGGTGGCGAAGTTCCTCAAGACGCTCACCTACCAGCGGATCGACAGCGACGCGGGCGTCCGCGCGATCGCCCCGCACGTCGTCGAGATCTCGCGGTCGGACCTGATGCCCGCCCACGAGGCGAGCGCGGCCAAGCGGCTCGAGCGCGTGTGACGCCGGAGCCCGGCAACGGGGGCGGGCCAGCGGGCCCGCCCCGCCTTCGGGCGGCTAACGACCGGGCGGCGGACCGAGCGTACGGCGGATCACCAGCCGGGGCTCGAACACCATCCGCCGGATCGCATCGCTCTCGACTCGGCCCTCGATGCGCTCGATCAGCAGCCGCACGGCGGCACGGGCCATCTCCTCCATCGGCTGGCGCACCGTGGTCAGCCCGAACAGGTCCCACGCGGCCATCGGCAGATCGTCGAAGCCGACCAGCGACACGTCGCCGGGCACCGGCAGGCCAAGCGTGTAGGCGGCGTTGAGTGCGCCGATCGCGACTATGTCGTTGGCGCAGATGACGACCGTCGGTCGCGGCACCTGTCGCATCAGGTCGGTCATCGCCTGGTAGCCGGCGCCGTCGGTGAACGGAGCGTGGCGCACGGCGCTGTCGGGCAGTTCGATTCCGGCCGAGGTCAGCGCGGCTCGGACCCCGCGCTCGCGATCGCGGCCGGTGCTGGTGTCGCTGGGGCCGAAGATCGCGGCGACGTTCGTGTGGCCCAGGCGAAGCGCCTCGGCCGTCGCCAGCGAGCCGCCGAGTGAGTTGTCCACGACGGCGCTGTCGGCGGCGACGCCGTCGACGTAGCGGGTGAGGAACACGAACGGAAGCGCGCGCCGGGCGAGTTCCCGCGGAACGACGCCATCGAGGCGGCTGGTGGTCAGAACGACGCCGTCGGTCGAGCGGTCGAGCAGGCGGTCGAGCAGCGGCGTCAGCTCCTCCTCGTTGGGGGAGCTACCGGCGCCGGCCAGCGGCTCAACCTCCTCTGTGAGCAGGACCATGCGGTAGCTATGCGCCCACGCCTCGTCGTGCAGCGGCGCCACGAGGTGGGGATAGAAGACGTTGGCGAGGTCGGTGATGACGATCGCGATGCTGCGTGTCGAGCGCGTGACGAGGCTGCGACCGACGTCACTGGGAACGTAGCCGAGCTCGGCCGCGGCGGCCAGCACGCGGTCACGCGTCGCGCTGGCCACGCGCTCGTCGTTGCGCAGTACGCGTGAGACCGTCGACTGCGAGACCCCGGCGGCGCGGGCCACGTCGTGGCTGGTCATGCTGCGTCCCGCGCCCTCGGTGCGCGGCCGCGTGAGGTCTTGGTTGACGGGTGAGGACATTGGTGCGGAAGGTATAACAATGCCAACGCCCCGGCCAGCGGGGCGAGGCTGACGAAAGTGGAGCGACGTTGAGTGCACGGATCCTGACAACACACGTGGGCAGCCTGCCCCGCTCAAAGCGGGTGGTCGAGCTGGTGTCGGCCCAGGATCGCGACGAGCCGGTCGACCGGGTCGAACTCGAGCGCGTGATCGGCGCGGCCGTCTCCGACGCCGTCGCCCGCCAGGTGCAGAGCGGCATCGATGTCGTCTCGGACGGCGAGATGAGCAAGATCAGCTACGCCACCTACATCCGCCACCGGCTTTCGGGATTCGAGATCGACGAGGTTCCGCGTGCAACTCCGGCCGACCTCGACGCCTTCCCCTCGTTCAAGGCGCGACTGGCCGAACAGGGTGGAACGCCGCGCTACCTGAGGCCGGTCTGCCGCGGCCCGATCCGCTACGTCCATCCCGAGCCGCTCGCCGCCGACATCGCGCACCTTCTGGCCGCCCGCGAGGGTCAGCCGGTCACCCAGGCCTTTATGAACGCGCCGTCTCCCGGCGTGATCGCGCTCTTCCAGCCCAACGAGTTCTACGCATCCGGCGACGAGTACCTCGATGCGCTGGCCGAGGCGATGGCGACCGAGTACCGGGCGATCGTCGAGGCCGGGCTGATGCTGCAGATAGACGCGCCCGACCTCGGCATGGGGCGCCACATCATGTACCGCGACCGCACGGAGCGGGAGTTCCTCATGGCCGCGCACAAGCACGTCGAGGCGCTCAACGCGGCGCTCGAGGGCATTCCCGCCGAGCGCGTGCGCATGCACATCTGCTGGGGCAATTACGAGGGCCCTCACCACTGCGACATCGGCGTCGAGCGGATCCTCGATCTCATCTTTGCGGCCAAGCCGCACTACCTGCTGTTCGAGGGCGCCAACCCGCGCCACGAGCACGAGTGGGAGGTGTGGGCGGCAGCGAGGATCCCCGACGACAAGGTGCTGGTGCCCGGCGTGATCGACTCGACCACCAACTACATCGAGCATCCGTGCCTCGTCGCCCAGCGGCTGCGACGCTTCGTCGAGATCGTCGGCGCCGAGCGTGTGCTGGCGGGCACCGATTGCGGCTTCGGCACCTTCGCCGGCTTCGGCGCCGTCGACCCGGAGATCTGCTGGGCCAAGCTGCGCTCGCTGGCCGACGGGGCCGAGCTGGCGCTGGCGGGCACCCCCGCAGCGCTCTGATCATCGCGCTGCCTGGTCCCGACTCCCGCCTCGCTGGGCCTCCTGCCCGACTCCCGCCTCGCGGACCCTTGGTGCCCCTGCCAAGGTACTCGCGGTACGTCTGACAAATACGTAGTCACGTTTCTTTCGTCGGAATTCGCCTGTAGTTACGGGCAATTGCCCGGCATAAAATTCTGACTTGACTACGTATGCATAACTGTTCATACTCATCCCCGGAGCGTGGAGCCGTCGGTGGCATTCCACGGATGGAATGGGAAAGAGGGAGCAGAGGACGATGGGCGATGTGCCGAACGATGACCTCATGGCGGGTAGGGTCAGCCGCTTTGCAGAGATGAAGCAGAACGGGACCGCGGTGATGTTCATCGACAGCATCCTGCCCGGCCACCACCGGATGAACTACGCCGTGATCGGCGACACCGCATCGGAGAACACCGAGTTCAAGCCGATGATCACGGCGCCGCACAAGTTCCAGATCGGCATGTTCGAGGCGCCTCCTGGCAATGGCCCCGGCTGGCACACGCATGATTACGTCGAGATGTTCGTGCCGCTCACCGGGCGCTGGCGCTTCTGTTACGGGCTCAACGCGGAAGATCCCGATGATCTGCTCGGCGACTACATCCTCGAGCAGTGGGATGCGATCTCGTTCCCGCCCGGCCTGTGGCGCCGATTCGAGAACGCCTCGGAGGAGAACGCCTGGGGCTTCGCGGTGCTCGACCCGCACGAGCACTTCCAGAGCCCCGACCCGCAGTGGCCCGAGTTCATGATTCGCCAGGCCGAGGAGCATGGACTGCGCACCGACGAACGCGGGCAGATGGTCCAGCCAGAGAACTTCGCGGATCTCGAGCGCGAGATCACCGAGAAGATCTACCCGACGGCGAAGCTCTGAGCGAGCTGAACCCGGGGAACGTGACGGTAACTCGGAGAGGGTGGAGCCGAATGGATATGGGACAGATGACGATCGCCGCTCTGTGGAGCGTCGGTCGCACGGGGGAGCCGGCGCGATGACGGTCGTGCTCGAGGCGCGTGACGTGGTCAAGCGCTATGGACACGTGACCGCGCTCAACGGCGCCTGCTTCCAGGCGCACGAGGGCGAGGTCACGGCGCTGATCGGGGACAACGGCGCCGGCAAATCGACCTTCGTCAAGGTGCTGTCAGGAGTGATCGCCGCCGACAGCGGCGAGATCGCGCTGTCCGGTGCCAAGACCGACCTCGGCTCGCCGCAGCACGCCAAGCGGCTCGGGATCGAGACTGTCTTCCAGGACCTTGCGCTTGCGCCGGACCTGGGGCCCGCGGACAACGTCTTCGTCGGACGCGAGTTGTTCAAGCCCGGGTGGCGCGGGCGGCTGCGGATTCTCGACAAGGCCGAGATGCGGCGTCGGGCGCTCGATGCGTTCGTCTCGATGGGCACCGACGTCAAGGACATGCATGCGCCTGTCGCTGCCCTGTCCGGCGGCCAGAAGCAGAGCGTCGCGATCTGCCGCTCGGTGATGTGGGCCAACAAGGTGCTGTTCCTCGACGAGCCGACTGCAGCGCTTGGCGTGCGCCAGACCCGCAACGTACTGCGGCTGGTCAAGCATGTGGCCGAGCGCGGGGTCGCGGTGATCCTGATCAGCCACAACATGACCGAGGTGCTAGAGGCCGCGGACCGCATCGAGGTGCTGCGCCTCGGGCAGCGGGTCGCCCAGTACAAGGCCGACCAGACCAACGTCGAGGAGCTGGTCGGCGCGATGACCGGCGCGCTCGACCTGCATGAGGAGACGCAACCGTGAACGTTCCCGGCGGCACCACCTCGGCCGCGGACCGGCCGGAGCCCGCTTCATCGGCGGCGCAGGCAACGTCTGACCTCCTCACCGAGGATTGGCGCCGGACGCTGACGCGCACGCTGAACGTCTCACCGACGTACATGTTCGGCGTGCTGCTGAGCGTCTTCATCGCCTTCACGATCATCAACCCGAGCGCCTTCACCTCGACCGGGAACCTGCAGAACATCACCGAGACCGCGGCGCCATACCTGGTGATGGCCGTCGCCGTCACTTACCTGATGATCGCCGGCGGCCTCGACCTCTCGGTCGGCTCGGTGCTCGTCTTCGCCAATGTGATCGCGGCCAAGGTCATGGGCGCCATCGGCGGCAACGGGACCTTCCCCGTGCTCGTCGGTCTGCTGGCCGGTCTCGGCGTGGGCGCGGGCTGGGGCCTGTTCAACGGCTTCTGCGTGACGAAGCTGCGAGTGCCGGCGCTGATCACGACGCTCGGCACGCTCGGTGCCGTGCTTGGTGCAGCCGACCTGCTGACCGCCGGCAATGACATCCGCTCGGTGCCGCTGTCGCTGATCAACTTCGGCACGGGCACGTTCCTGGGCCTGAACTACATCGTCTGGATCGCGATCGGTGTCACGCTCGTGTTCGGGCTGATGCTGCACCTCACCCAGTTCGGCCGCCACACCTACATCGTCGGCTCGAACATCGAGGCGGCTCGCCGCGCCGGCGTCAACGTCGATCGGCATCTCTTCAAGCTCTACGCACTGTCCGGCGCAGCGGCCGGACTCGCCGGGTTCCTCGCGCTGGGGCAGTTCGCGTCGACAACGATTTCCGGCCACAGCACCGACGTGATCATCGTGATCACCGGCGTGGTGCTGGGCGGAACCAGCCTCTTCGGGGGCTACGGATGGATGATCGGGACGGTGATCGGGATCCTGATCCCGACGACCCTCAACATCGGGTTGGTCATCGCCAACGTCCAGCCGTTCTGGCAGCAGGTCGCCACCGGATTGATTCTGATCGCGGCCGTCTACCTTGACCAACTCAAGCGCCGTTCACGGGAGCGGACTTGAACATGAAGGAGGAGAGCAGGGTGCCTTACCTACGTCGCCCAGGATTGGGTGCAGTCGCTTTGGCGGCCATCGCTGCGGGCGGAATTGCCGCCTCGTCGGCGTCCGCTTCGACCCACGCGCGTGCCGCCGGCAAGTACAGCGTGGTCTACATCCCGGGCCTGACCGGGAATCCGTTCTACTCAACCGTCGCCTGTGGCGCCGCGGTAGAGGCCAAGAAGCTCGGTGTGAGCTTCTCGATGCAGGGCGCCCCGACCTTCGCGGTCAACGCCCAGACGCCTGTCGTCAACGCCGTGGCTGCGCGCCATCCCACGGCGATCATGATCTCCAACGACGATCCGAAGGCGATGATCCCGCCGCTGCTCAAGGCGCAGGAGGCCGGCATCAAGATCATCAACATCGATGGTGACCTCGCCGAGAAGAGCATCGGCATCACCAACATCCAGTCCAACGACACCCTCGGTGGCCAGGAGGCCGGTCAGGAGATGGCCAAGCTCACCGGTGGCAGGTCCGGCACAGTCCTGATCGAGGACAACTCGCCCGGCTACCTGGTCAGCGAGCAGCGCCGCGACGGGCTGATCGGCTACCTCAAGAAGCACGACCCCAAGGTCAAGATCCTGCCGATCACCTACACGAACAACGAGGTGTCAACGGCCGCCTCCGACGTGCGCGCAGCTGCAACGGCGCACTCGGATTTGATCGGCGTCTACACCGTCGAGACCAACAACACGCAGGGCGCCCTGACGGGCCTCCAGGCAGCTCACCTGACCGGCAAGGTCAAGCTGATCGGCTTCGACACATCGTCGCCGATCGTCGCCGGAATCAGGTCTGGCCAGGTCAGTGCCGACATCGTGCAGTACCCCTACGGCGAGGGCATGATCGGCCTCCAGGACGCCGTCATGGCGGCCCAGGGCAAGAAGGTTCCGCGTGAGCAGAGCCAGCCGTTCGTGGTGGCCACCAAGGCCAACATAAACACCCCGAAGGTCCAGCGGTTCATCTACAAGACCAGCTGCTCGGCGTGAGTCCCTCACGCTCTGAGCACGGAGCGAACGGAAAGGGGAGCGCGGAAACGCGCTCCCCCGACCACTCCGGGCAGGCCTTGCGCTTCACTCCCGCGCCCGATTATTCGATCTCCGTCCGCGCTCGCCGCTCGCGCGATCTGCGCTCCGCCGACCAGGGTGAGCGCGTCCAGCCGATGCGCGGCTTCGAGGACGGCTACGTCGACATCGTCGACTGGATCATCCGGATCACCGACAGGATCTGGGAAGACCAGGACGTCGGCTACATCTACGACACCTACCGCACGGGCTGCCGCGTCTTCACCGACTCCGGCCCGATGTACCACGTCGAGCCGGTCGTCGAGGCCACGGTACAGTCGATCAACGCCTTTCCCGACGCTCGCCACATCGCCGACGATGTGGTCTGGGCCGGCAACGAGGACGAGGGTTTCGCCACCTCCCACCGTGCCATCAACGTCGGTCATCACCTGGGACCGTGGCGCTGGGGCGCGGCGACCGGTCGCAAGATCCAGATGTGGGTGATCGCCAACTGTGTCTCGGAGGAGAACCAGATCTTCGAGGAGTGGGTGCTCTACAACCAGGTCGCCCGCCTGCGGCAGTGCGGCATCGACGTCGTCGCCGCGGCGCGTCGCTGGGGTAACGAGGGGTTGAGCATGCCGATCTCGGAGCGCGAGGTCACCGAGGTCGAGCGCCTGATCGGCGGCCGTATTCCGGTTCCGGCGGCTGAGCCCTCGGCCACCACCGATGACATCGACGGGCTCATGCGGGCGCTGTTCCACAACGTCTACAACCGCCGTGACCTGAGCGCGATCGAGCGGCTCTATGCGACCAACGTGCGCTGGCACGGCGGCAGCGATCGCGAGGGCTACGGACGCGCCGACGTACGCGCGATGGCACGCAACCTGCTCGCGACCTTCCCGGACCTGGGAGTCAACGTCGACGAGGTCTACTGGATGGGCAATGCGGCCGAGGGCTATGCCATCTCGGTGCGCTGGACCGGGATCGGAACCCACCGTGGCTACGGTCTCTACGGCGATCCGACAGGGCGCCGGGTGCACATCTGGGGGCTGTCGCAGCTGTACATCCGGGAGGGACGCATCGTCGAGGAGTGGGCGCTTTTCAACGAGTTCGACGTGCTCGCCCAGCTGCTCGCCGACACACCCGCACCGGTCCTGCCCTGAGCAGCCAGTGAGCTCGATCGCGCCAGGGTTCGCCGGTCGCCTGCAGAGACGCGAGCGGCTGCGGCTGCTGTTCGTCAAGCTGCCGTGCCCGGCTGAGGTCGAGCTCGCGGGCCGCACCGGGTTCGGCGCCGTGATCCTCGACACAGAGCATGGGACCGCTGACGGTCTCGAGCATCATCTGCGGGCGGCCGACGCCGCCGGCATCCCGGCGCTGGTGCGTGTGCCCAACACCGATCCGGTGCCGATCCTGCGGGCGCTCGACGCCGGTGCGGTCGGGGTCGTGGTCGCTCACGTGACCGGGCCGGAGGTTGCCGCTGCGGCGGTGGCCGCCGCCCATTACCGGCCGCGTGGTGAGCGCGGGCTTGCGCTGACCACGCGGGCCGGGCTCTACGGGACGGCCACGCTGGACGCTCACCTCGCCCGCGCGCTCGAGCAGACCGTCGTGATCGTCCAGATCGAGGACGCCGAGGCGGTCGATCGCGCGGAGGCGATCCTCTCCGTGGATGGGGTCGACGGGGTCCTGATCGGCGCGACCGACCTATCGGTCTCGCTCGGTCATCCGGGAGCCACACAGCATCCTGCGGTGGTGGCGGCCACCGAGGCGATCACCGCCGCCGCCCACGCCGCGGGCGTTCCTGCTGCAACCGTGGTCGGCTCGGCCGCCGCGGCGGATGCGGCCGTGGCCGGCGGGATTCAGATAGGGGTGTTCGTCTCGACGATGCTCGTCCGCGACGCCTTCCGCAGCGCTGCCGGCCCGGCGGCGGCCGGCGGTCCACGGCCGGAGGTGGGGCGTGCGCCCCTGGTGCTGCTGCCGGGGATGCTCGGAACCGAGGAGCTGTGGGATGACGTGGCGCCGATGCTCCGGCACCTCGTGCCGCTGCGCTTCGGCCGGATCGGCTTCGACGCGAGCATCGAGGAGATGGCCGACTCGGTGCTCGCCGCGAGTCCCGACCGTTTCGCGTTGGCGGGCCACTCGCTCGGAGGGAGCGTCGCGCTTGCGATCGTTGCGCGCGCGCCCGAGCGCGTCGAGCGCCTCGCGCTGCTCAACGCCAGCGCACAGCCGCCCAGCGACGATCAGCTCAAGGCCTGGGACGAGCTCGAGGATCGCGCACGCAACGGGAGCTTTGTCAAGCTGGCGGAGCGCTTCGCGCGCGAGAGCGTGCCCAAGGCGCGCGTGGGCGACGGGCTCCTGATCGAGCGTGTTGCAGCGATGGTCGAGAGCTGCGGACCGCGCATGTTGCTGCGCCAGCTCGCCGCCCAGCGGTCACGCACCGATCAGCGGCCCGGGCTGACCGCCATCACCTGCCCGACGCTGATCGTCTCCGGCGCCGAGGACACGGTCTCTCCCAAGGATCGCCAGCAGGAGCTTGCCGCCGGGATTCCGGCCTCACGTCATGAGTGCCTGGAACGCGTCGGGCACTACTCGCCGATCGAGGCACCCGACCAGGTCGCCGCGGCACTCGCCCGGTGGCTTGGCTGATACCGCCCTCAAGCGGGCTGACAACTCAGAAAGGAACCACGAATGCCGACCAGTTATCTGAAGGCCCCTAATCCGCCGTCGTCGGAGGCGACGGAGGAGTTGCGGGGTCGTGTCTCTGAGATTCTCAGGGATGTCGAGCGGGGCGGCCTGGACGCGGTGCGGCGTTACTCGCAGGAGTTCGATAACTGG
>DASZMI010000024.1:0-15298 GCA_035551915.1 Solirubrobacteraceae bacterium
GATCGCGCGATGCGCGCCCATCGTGGCGGCAACGCGCCGAACCAGCACGCTGACGACCTCGCTGGCGTTGGCGGGCTCGGCAAGCTCATGACCGGTGTCGAACTCCGCCATCATGTCCATCAGCCGCGCGTGGACAGTTCGTAAAAGAGATTCCTTGTTGCCGAAGCGCTCGTAGATCGCCCCAACCGAGACGTTCGCGCGCGCCGCGACCTCCTGCACGGTGAACCCCTCGAAGCCGTTCTCCTCGAGCAGCCCGTGCGCAGCGTCGAGCACCCGCTCATAGGACTCGCGGCTGCGCTGCTGCTTGGGGGGGCGAACTGTTGTCGTGGTGGTCGTTGCCATCTAAGGAAATTCTCGCAGTAAGAGGGGCGTTGTCGTAACCGAATCCGGGTTCACCTGTGGTGGATCGCCGAGCCAGCTGGCCGGCGATCCAAGGATCAGATCGGCATCGCCGCCGCCATCGCAACCTGAGCGCGGGGCCAGCCGATGTCCTGGGGGCCGGATACGTTCCCATCGTGTCGACTGCCCCGATCGCTGATCTGCCGCGGCTGGCGACGGTCGCCGACGCAGCCGAGGTCGCCGAGCTGCTCGACCGATTCAACCGCGAGTTCAATGCCGAGACACCGGGAGAGAAGGTGCTGGCGGAGCGGCTTGCGGCGCTGCTCGCAGCCGATCTCGTCTATGCGTTCCTGGCGGGGAAGCCGCCGGTGGGGGCCGCGCTCGTGACGCTGCGCCCGAACGTCTGGTTCGACGGACCGGTGGCGCTGCTGGACGAGCTCTACGTGATCCCCGAGCGGCGCGACGGTGGTATCGGCACGCGGCTGCTGAAGGCCGCCGAGCAGGAATGCGTCCGGCGCGGCGGCAGGCTGCTCGAGATCAACGTCGACGGCGAGGACACCGCCGCGCGCCGCTTCTACGAGCGCCACGGGTATTCGAATCGCGAGCCCGGCGCGCCCGAACCTGAGCTCTATTACAGCCGCGAACTGTGAGCGGGCTGGTCGCGCCGGCGGTTGCGCTGTAGTGGTGAGCAATGCGCTGAGCGGCTACGCCCCGAGCGCGATCCGAAGGTGCTCGACCAGCCGGTCCCGCGCAGGGATGCGCGGTTGCGTGGTTGAGAGCAGCGCGATCCGGTAGGACGGCAACGGCTGGGAGAGTTCGACGCTCGTGACGGCCGGCCCGTAGTCGGCCAGCCACGAGCGCGGGATGATGCTTACCCCCAAACCCGCGCTCACAAGCTCGCGAATCATCTCCGGATGGTTGGTTTCGAACCGGGGCAGCGGACTGAAGCCGACCTGCGCGAAGGCTTCGTCGAGCAGGGACCTGAGCGCCGTCGCGCGACCCGGCATGATCACCGACCGCCCGCGCAGGTCCTCGATCGTGAGCCCGCCGGCGCCGGTGTCAACAGCGCTGCTCGAGAGCGGGTCGCCCCGCGCCGTCAGCAGGCAGAGCGGTTCCTCCGCGACCGTCAGCTGCGCGATGTGGGCGGGGAGCTTGGTGCCGGACGCATCGACGGCGAGAAGCGCGACATCTGCCGACCCGGTCGCGAGCTGTTCGACGATCTGGGGCGCTGACGCGTGCTGGAAGCTGAGCTGCACCTGCGGGTGCGCGCGGTGAAACGCAGCCAGCGCCTCCGGCAACGCGCGCGAGTCATAGGCGGTCGCGGTGACGCGAGCGACACCGCGGATCGCCCCGATGTGGTCGTCGACCACTGCCCGCGCCTCCGATACTCGTCCGAGAATCGCGCGCGCGTGGTTGAGGAACTCGAGCCCGGCGGGCGTCGGCTCCACACCCTTGGGTCCGCGGTGGAGCAGCGTCAGCCCGAGTTCGTCCTCGAGCCGGGAGATCTGCTGCGAGAGCGCCGACTGGGTGACGTAGATCTCCTGGGCGGCCCGGCCGAAGCTGCCGTGGCTGACGACCGCCGCCAGATACTCGAGCTGACGAAGCTCCATCCCGCAGAACGCTAACCGGTCAGCGCGGGATGCGCGACCGCCTCCTCCAACTCGGCCGCCATGCGCCGCTTCGGGCGCGAGCCGACCAGCCGCGCCACCTCGCGCCCGTCCTTGAAGACGAGGAAGGTCGGCATCGACATGACGCTGTTGCTGATCACCGTCTGGTGATTGGCGTCGGCATCGATCGTGAAGAACGCGAGCTCGGGATGTTCCAGGGCCAGCTCCTCGATCACGGGGTTCATCAGGCGGCAGGGCGGGCACCACGCCGCCCAGAAGTCGACCACGACCGGCCTGTCGGACTCGAGCACGCGGGCGGCGAAGTCCTCATCGGTCACGGATTGCACATGCATGATCAGTCCTTCCGGTTTGGTTGGCAGCTGCGGCCCGCTGGCCGCAGCTCCACCAGAGCGTCGCCGGTGGCCGCCCCTGGCTCCATTCCGTTCGCTAATGGCCGCGTTCAGCGGGGCCCCTGTGGTTTCACCCGCGGCGCGCGAAGAACTCCGCCTCGGCCCGTCCGAGCTCGCTCGCGGCCGGTTCACCGTGCAGGTACTCCGCGGCGATCGCGCCCCAGTCAGCACCGGCGCGCAGGGTCTGCAGGACGATCGCGACGACGCCGTGCATCCGCCGGATCAGGATCGCGTCGGGCGGCAGCGTGAACTGGTTGACCTGGTTCTTGATTGCCGCCCGCTCCTCGCCCCCGGGGCGCTCGCGTCCGCGCGGAAGCTGCTCGCCATCCTCGGCGAAGCGGCGGAACTTGGGGACCGCGTACCAGCTGGTGGCACGCCGCATCAGCCCGAGCGCGAAGTCCGCCTCGACCGCGTTGGCACGGTCGGCGGGCAGATAGCCGCCGGTGATCAGCGCCGCCTTCAGCTCGGGCGCGTCCCTGTGGCGCACCGCGAGCGCGATCTCACGCTCGGCCGCGACGCGCGAGGGCCCGATGTTTCGCAACAAGCCGAAGTCCAGGAAGCAGACCTTGCCACCCTTGACCAGCAGATAGTTGCCCGGGTGGGGATCGCCGAGCGCGATGCCCTCGCGGTACAGCAGCCCGAAGAAGAAGCGGAAGACCGTCTCCCCATAGCGGTCACGCCGCGCTTCGTCGGCGCGGCGAACAGCCTCGAAGCGCTGGCCCTCGACGTACTCGGAGACCAGCACCCGGCGGGTCGAGAGCTCGGTATGGACGCGCGGGATCTTCATGAACGGGTGTCCGCGCAGCAACCGCTCGATGCGACGCTGATTCTGTGCCTCGAGCTCATAGTCGAGCTCTTCGCCGATCCGCTCGCGCATCTCCATCCCGAGTGCGCGCGCATCGAGCCCGGGCGCCAGCCGCTTGATCAACGGGACCAGCAGCATCGCGTTGCGCAGGTCGGTCTCGACCGCCTCGGCGACGCCGGGGTACTGAACCTTTACGACGACATCGTCGCCATCCAGGGTGCGAGCCCGGTGGACCTGGCCGATCGACGCCGCCGCGAAGGCTCGCTCATCGAACTCGGCAAATACGCTTGAGAGCGGTCCAGCGAACTCCTTGCGCAGCAGCTTCTCGAGCCGGGCGAACGAGACCGGCGGGATCCCGTCGCGCAGCGTCGCGAACTTCTTCTGGAGCTCGTCCTGCTGATCCTCCGGGAGGCCGTCGAAGTCGACCATCGAGATGATCTGTCCCACCTTCATCGCGGCCCCGCGCATTCGGCTGAGCTGATCGACGAGCTCATGCACAAGCGCCGCGGTCCGCTCCTGCTCAGCCGCGGCAGCGCGCTCCGGGCTGCGCACGCGGTTGGCAGCGCGCATCCCCGCCCAGCGCACTCCCTGCCCCGCCGCCAGGCCGCCGACGCGCGCCGTCCGCGCGACACGGCCGGATGGCAGCTTCTTCGCCTCGGGTGCCGGATCCTCAGCGTCGGCCGCCATGAACGCAGGCTAGCGAGCGGCTACCGCCGGCTCTCGGCCCCGTCCGTCTCCAACCAGTGGCGTTCGATTGAGATCACCTCGATCTCCGGGTGTGCCCAGATGAAGCGCTCGACCCGATCGAGCAGCAGCTCGGCGTGTGTGGCCGACGCTGCGACCACGCAGAAACCGAGCCCGGCGCGCTGCCAGAGGTCGTGGTGGGCGACCTCGGAGGCGGACACGCCGAAGCGCTGGCGCGCGGTCTCGATCAGATGCTTCACGACCGAGCGCTTGGCCTTCAGCGATCTCGTCGCTGGGATGTGAATCTCGACCTCCAGCGCCCCTACGTACACGTGAGCAGTATCGCCGCTCCGCGCTCAGCCGCGGTCGTGGAAGACCGACTCGACGTTGTTGCCGTCCGGGTCCAGGACAAAGGCGGCGAAGTAACCGGCGCTATACCGCGGACGTACACCGGGACCGCCGTTGTCGGTGTAGCCGGCGGCGACCGCGGCGGCGTGGAAGTCCTCGACGGTCTGGCGGTCAGGCGCCTTGAAGGCGAAATGCAGGCCACTCGTTGGCGGCCTGCCGTCGGCGACGAGCGCGAATGTCGACCAGGGCCCGCGCAGCTGCTGCGCGCCGTCCCAACTCGCCCCCTCACGCAGGCCGGTGTGACGCGCGATCAGCTTGTAGAAGGCGGCGGCCTGCTCGAGGTCACGGACACCTATCCACATGTGATCGATGACGCCGCCGCGGCGGACGTCGTCGTGATGCACGGCCTCGATGCTGTTGCCGTCGGGGTCAAGCAGAAAGGCACCGTAGTAACCCGGCATGTACCCGGGGCGCTCGCCCGGCTCACCGTCGCTGGTGTAGCCCGCGGCCACGCCCGCCGCGTGGAAGCCGTCGACCTGTTCCCGTGACCATGCGGCGAAGCCGATGTGGAGATGTTCGGTGGCGACAGGGTGCTCGGCGTCCGTGGCGCCGATGATGAACTCGTCCCACCAGACATACTCGCCGTTGCTTCCAGGTTCGAGGCCCAGCGCCCCGAGCACGGTCCTGTAGAAGGACTCGGAGCTGCTCATGTCCGAGACCCGGAGGCCGACGTGATCGAACATCACCTCAGTGTCCTACAGGGTCAAGCCGGGCGACCCCACCGCGTGCACGCGGGGCCGCCCGACAAGGTGCAGCCGAGCGGTCCTACCGCGTGCAGGTAGGACCGCTCGACATCTTTAGGAGCTCGCGCGGAGCTTGGCGGCGGCCGTCACGCAGTTGCTGAAGGGCGTGCCCTTCATGCCGGACACGTGCTTCTTGCTCAGGCTCTTGCAGGCAGCGCTCGCGCTCATGTTCGCGTGCGTCGCTGCCTGGGCGAGCGCCACGACGCACTCCGAGAAGGGCGTGCCCTTCATGCCGGACACGTGCTTCTTGCTCTCGCTCTGGCAATACTTGCCGAAGGCGCTGGTCGGGGTCGTCGACGTGGTCGACGTCGTCGTCGTGCTGGTGGCCGTCTTGTTGTGACCCGGAGCGCTACTCGACTTACCCTGCCCGATTGCGACTGCCGGTACCGCGCCAAAGGCAAGGGCGGCGAGTGCGATTGCGATGTTCCTCGTGAACTTCATCAACGTCCTCCTGTACAAATCTGCGGCGTGCGCCACTGGCGCCCGATAGGTGAACCCCTCACCGCAACAACGGCCCAGGGCCGCAGGAGTTAGGAACTACTTCGAGTTTTTCCCGGACGCCGAGGTGACGGCCTGCCCAGGGGGCGTTCCGCCGTTTCCAGCGCTGCTGTCCAGGCTCGAAGCGGACGTCGAGGCCGTCGTCGTAACGGTTGCCGTGGCCACGGTCGATGCCGTGGTCGTGGTGGCCGTCGTCTTCGTCTTGGGTGCGGCCGTGGTCCTGGTCTCGCCAACCCCGGTCGCCCTGGTCTGCGTTTGCGTCTTGACGACGGTCGCCGGCGTGTTCCGCTGCAGCTCGAGCTTGCTGTGGCCGACGTGGACTCTGGTGCGCTTGTGGGACGAATTCACCTTCACCCGCTTGCGGTGCACAGAGCGCACAGGCCGGTGGTGAGTGGTGGTCGCCGAGCGGGCGGCGGAGTGGCCGTTGTTGTTCGTGCCACTCGACGCCTTCGAGCGCCCGCTGCCGTGGCCGTTGACCGGCGAGCCGGAACCCGAGCCGCTCGAGCCGGTTTCCTTTCCATGCGAGCTCTGGCCGGCGGCGCGCTTTCCAACCGCCGGCCCTAGCCCCTTGCCGTTGGCCTGGTGGTTCGGGGTGCTCGACCGCACGCTGGCAGCGGCGCGCGTGGCACCCGATCCACGGCCGGCTCCGGAAGCTCGATGGTTCGAGACAGATGGGCTGTGCGATGACGAGCCCGGCGTTGCCGGAGACCCGCGGTGAAGGACCGCCACCGCGCCAACGGTCGCCGTCGCCAGAACCGCCGCGCTGGTGGCTGCAGCCGCCTTGATCGAGATCGTTGCGCCGAGACCCTTCAATGCGCTGCCTGCAGCCAGGCCGGCACCACCGCCACCGTGGCCCGAACCGACGCCGGTGAGCTTCGCGAGCAGGCCCGCCGCGCTCGCGGTCGGCAACACCGGCCACATCGCCAGCATGTCGGTGCGGCGACGGGGAATCGCCGCGGCGAATGCGGCACAGGCGCTGCAGTCACGCATGTGCGCGCGCACGCGGCGGCTGCGCAGCGAGCGGCGGTCATCGTCGGAGATGATCAGCTGGATCTGCTCACAGGTCATCGCGCGACCCTCCGCGAATTCCAGCAGCGAACGGCGCGCCTCGAGGATCGACTGCTTGGCTGCGCCCACCGACAGCTGCAAGGCCTCGGCGATCTCCTCGTGTGAGAGGCCGCTGAGCTCGCGCATCACAAGCGCACCGCGCTGCTGTTCTGGCAGCTCGCGCAGATCCGAGACCAGCATCGCCATGCGTTCGCGCACCTCGGCACTGTCGGTGACGCCGTGCAAAGCCGCGAGCTCCAGCGGGGCTTCGCCGGTCGCCGTATTGCGGCTGCGGATCAGCGTGATCGATTCGTTGTGCGCGATCCGGTAGAGCCAGGGTCGCAATGGCGCGTTGCGCCGCCGCTGCCGCATCGCGATCAGCGCCTTGGTGAAGGTCGTCTGCAGCGCGTCCTGCGCATCCTGGTCGCTGCCGGTCAGGCTGCGGCAGTACCGGTAGAGCTGCTGGTGATAGCGCTGAAAGAGCGTCGTGAACGCGCGCTCGCTGCCTGCTCCCGCCTCCTCGGCCAGGCGCTCGTCTCCCATCAGCCGATTGGGCAAGCCGTGCACTCGCTGCGGGGAGGGGCCCGGCGTTGGGATCTCTGCTTCCACACGCCATATGATGAAACACGCGGGCTCGCAATGAAAGTCAGGAACTACTGATTGTGCCGTCAATGGCGCGAACGGCCGCTTGCGGCGTCCCCCTTTCAGGTTGTTGCGAGGAGGCCCGCGAGTTCACGCACGCCCGGGTGAGCGCAACCCTCTAGATGAGATGGACCCTGAGGGAGTGACCCGCACAGCCGCAGGCTCCGCGCGCCAGAGCCGAGTCACGCCCCCGCACGCGCTGCTGCGATCTGCCTGCGCCTCGACCTGAGGTGAGCGCGCTCACAAGCGCTTGCACGCCGCGCGGCAGGTCAGCTTCTCGTAAATCTACGCTCAACCTCTCGTTCGCTCCTGCCGAATAACCCCCCGACCGCGAAAACTCGTGGCGAATGTCTCAAGGGGGCTTACCGATGGCGACAATCGAACAGGCGCAGGTGCGGCGCAGAGAGGTCGGCCCGACGGCAAAGGCCGCCTACGCCGTGTTCGGCGCCATGGTGCTGGCTTACACCGGGCTGCTCTTCGCGCGCGGCAATGGCGTGACATGGGATTGGCTCGATGGCTGGGGTACGGCCACATTCGAGGCAGTGATGAGCATTCTCGTGATAGTCAAGGGCCTCGTCAGCCCGCGCGATCGCAAATGGTGCACGCTGCTTGGCTTCGGCGGTCTGGCCTGGGCGGCGGGCGACTTCGCCATGACGTCGATGGCCAACCCGCCCACACTCTCTTCGGCCAACATCCTCTGGTACGGGTTCTTCCCGCTTGCCTACGTCGGCGTGATGGTGCTGATGCAGCGCGATGTGCGCAAGCTGACCGCCGCCAATTACCTCGACGGTGTGGTGGCCACCCTGGTCACGGCCGCGCTGCTGGTCGCATTCGCCTTCCACTGGATCACCGACACCGCGGGCGGGGGCAGCTACTCAGTCGGCGTCAACCTCGTCTATCCCGTCGGCGACCTGCTTCTCTCCGGCCTGACGATCATCGGCGTGATGCTGCTGCCCAGGGGCCAGCGCCTGCGCTGGGGCCTGATCGCCGCCGCCGGCCTGCTGAACGCCGCCGGCGACATCTCGGCACTGTTCGGAGGCATCGTCGCCACCGACATCGGCTTCGTCATCAACACGATGGCGTGGCCCGGTTCGCTGTTCCTGATCTCGGCAGCCGCGTGGGCGGCACCGGGCGCGTCGCAGGCGCCGCGCGAGTCGAAGACATCGGGCTTTCTCGTACCGTCGGTGGCCTCGGTCATCGCGCTCGTGATCCTCTTCGTCTCCTCACTCAACCATTCGAACACGACCCAGGTCGCGGTCGCCCTCTCGACCGCGACCCTGGTCGCAGCGGGTGCCCGCTTCTACCTGGCGCTGAAGCGGATGACACAGCTCGCCGAGGAGCGCGAGCAGGAGCGGCTGCACGCCGCCGAGGTCGAACGCGAGACACAGGTCCGCGCGGCCGATGCCGAGCGCGAGGCTCAGGCCCGTGCCGCCGAAGCCGAACGCAAGTCACAGGAGCGCGCGGCCGAGGCCGAGCGCGAGGCTCAGGCCCGCGCCGCCGAAGCCGAACGCGAGGCGCTCGAGAAGGCCACCGCCACCGAGCGTGAATTCCTCGAGAAGCAGGCCGCCAGTGAACGCGCGACCCGTGAGGTCATGGAGCATGCCGTGCACAGTTACTCGGTGTTCGCCGCGCAGGTCGCCGACGGCGATCTGACCGCGACGGTCGAGCCGCAGGGTGACGAGGACCTCCGCGAACTGGCCGGCAGCCTCAACCGCATGGTCTCGAGCCTCGCCGACATCTCCGGTCAGATCCAGTCGAGCGTGAGCGCGATCGGCAGCTCGACCACAGAGATCCTGACCTCCGCCCACGAGCATGGCCGCGGCGCCGAGCAGCAGTCGGCGGCGATCACGCAGGCCTCCGCGACCGTCCAGGAGCTGCGGGCCGCCGCCGATGAGATGGCCCGCCAGGCCGAGGACGTCGCTCGCGAGGCGGGCGACTCGGTCAGGGTCAGCGACGAGGGTTCGACCGCCCTGCAGGCGATCGCGAGCGCGATGGAGGAAATCCGGGACCGGGTCGCCAGCATCGCCACCGAGATTGCAGCGCTGTCGGACCGCACCGAGCAGATCGGCGACATCACCGCAACCGTGAACGAGCTTGCAGACCGTTCGAATCTACTCGCGCTGAACGCCGGCATCGAGGCCGCCCGCGCCGGCGAGCACGGTCGCAGCTTCGCGGTCGTCGCCGAACAGGTGCGCGGCCTCGCCGAGCAGTCCAAGCAGGCCACCGGACGCATCGAGTCAATCCTGAACGAGGTGCGCCGGGCGACGCTCGGGGCCGTCAAGGCCAGCGAGGCCGGCACCCAGGTCGTCGACCGCGGGCTGGAGCTCACGGTCAAGGCCAGCGATGGCGTCCAGAGCCTCGCCGAGACGATCCATCGCGCCGCCGGCGCGGCCGGGCAGATCGCTGCAGCCGCTCAGCAGCAGAGCGTCGGCATGGACCAGATCGCCGAGAGCATGAACGAGCTGGAGCTCAACACCACCGGCTTCGTGGAAGGCGCTGCGCGGTCACAGACCGCGGCCGAGCACCTCGACGACCTCACCAACTCGCTCGCTGCCGCCACCTCGCGCTACCGCGTCGCGCCGGTCGATGCCTACGGGCCTGCCGGCGACGAGCCGATCAGGGCCGAGCGGATCGACCGCTCCGTCGGCCCGAGCGATCGCGAAGAGGCCGTGATCTAACGAACCTTGGCGACTTGGCGACGCCGAGTCGCAGCCCTCGTCGGCGCGTGGGGCTCTATTTCGGCGGATCTGGTCCGATATCGCCACCGATATCGAGGCGATATCGGACCAAGATCGGCCAATGAGGACCCTCCACGCCACCCCGGGCTCAGACGCAGGCGGCGTACAGCCCCCGCTATCCCACCTGAGCCGGCCTGCAGGCACTCAGATGCTGCTGACGCGCACCAGCGACTTGATCGCCCGGCGCTCGTCCATCGCGGCGTAGGCCTCGCCGATCTGCTCGAGCCCGGTCTCGTGATCGAACACGAGCCCCGGGTTGATACGACCGCTGAGAACCTCGTCAAGCAGCGCGGGTAGATATTGCCGGGCGGGTGCGGGACCGCCCAACACGCCCTTGTTCTTGAAGAACATCCGGTTCACAGGAAACTCGACGCCATGCGGGACGCCCACATAGCCGACGATCGAGAACGGCCTGGCGATCGCAAGCGCGGTGTCCATCGCCTGCCCCGTACCGACGCACTCGAGCGTCGCGTCCACACCGACGCCACCGGTCAGCTCGAGTACCTCCGCCGCGGCCTCATCACCACGCGACTCCACGATGTCGGTCGCGCCGAACTCGCGGGCGACGGCCTGCCGGTCGGCATGTCGGCTGAGCGCGATGATCCGCCCGGCACCGAGCAGGCTCGCCGCGAGCACGCCACAGAGCCCCACGGCACCGTCTCCGACCACGGCGACGGTGCTGCCGGGCTTCACCTGCGCGCAGATCGCAGCGTGGTAGCCGGTGCCCATCACATCGGACAGAGTCAGGAGCGACGCGAGCGTCGCATCGGCGTGGCCGGAGCCGGGGACGCTCACAAGCGTGCCGTCGGCGAGCGGCACGCGCACCGCCTCGCCCTGCCCTCCGTCTCCGTTCTGGGGAAAGAAGCCGCCGTTGACGCAGGCCGTGTGGACGCCATGACGGCAGTGCGGGCAGGTTCCGTCACTGAAGGCGAAGGGCGCGATCACGAGTTCGCCGCGCCTGATGCCGCTCACCTCGGCGCCCACCTCCTCGACCACGCCGATGAACTCATGCCCGACCGGGCCGCCCCGCTCGAACTCAGTCAGACCGCGGTAGAACCAGAGATCCGAGCCACACACGCAGGCCTGCGCGACCCGCACCACCGCGTCGGTTGGCTCGCGCAGGCTCGCGTCGGGCCGGTCATCGGCGATCACGGAGCCGGGTTCCTCGAAGATTGCGGCGCGCATGGTCTATCCCTTCTCGCTGGTGTTCACGGCGCCAACCTTGGCAGGTTGCGGTCAAACCGCGAGTCACCGTGAACGGTGTGTCACCAGGACACCCGTCGCCCGCCCGGCGCGCGGGATGTTGGTTCGGGTGCCAGCCGGCGGCCCAGTCGAGCAGATGCGACCCGCTGACCGCGTCTTCTTCGAGCCGGACGGGAACCACTGGCACGGCGCCGCGCCCGGTCGCTTCACGGGGCGACATCGCGATGCAGCGGCAGGATGAGTCGGGGGCGGTCGTCAGCTGGGGACTCCACGTCACCGACGAGGCGTACGGCGCCGCAGCGGCGCCCCGCTCATCACCCGGCACGCAGCCGGGGCTCAGAAGCGGCCGCGGCGGCCTCCAAAGCGCCCGGACGACCCGCTCGAGCGCCGGTAGATCCAGACCAGGAGCATCGAGAAGACCAGCGACAGCAGCAGACCGGCCCCGTGCCGGTGCAGAACGTACCACGAGAAGAGGCCCGCACTGAAGGTGCCGACGATCCCGATCAGCGCCGTCATCCCGATGCTCATCGGATCCGGACCCGGCAGCAGGAGGCGCGCGAGCGCCCCGACGACCAGGCCGATCACGAACAGGATGATCAGGTAGACGAGGATCCCCACGCCAGCGAACTACCCGCAGCGCCCCTGCGTAATTCGCCGCGCGGCCCGTTGAGGGCGCCTCCGGGCCGGCCGAGGGCGACGGTTCACCCGCGCACCCGTTTGAACGTGCCGCTGGTATCCCAGGAGCCACCGAGGTGCGAGGTGACGGCGTCGTAGAGCTCAGCGCCAGTCCGCTTCAGGCAATCGACGTCGCCGCCGGCACAACTTGCACCAGTCGCCGCGTGACGGCGGAAGTGGTGATAGCCGCCGGAGATGCTGTCGAGCGTGAGCGTGCCATAGCACTTCGCCCTGATCTGCCAGGTCCCCCGGGTCTCCCGGGCGTTGATCGTGATCTTCATCGCCTGCCGGGCGCTGCCGGAACCGATGTGTCCGCTCCAGTCGCCGCTGAGCGGGCCCTGTTTGGCCGCGCGCGCCGGACTCTGCGCAACCGAACGCGCCGACGCACTCGCAGCGCCGCCGATGGCGAGCACGATGACCAGCGTGACTGCAGCGCCCCGGGTCCTGGACCACACGACCGGCAGCCTCAGCGATTACTGCTGGCGAGCCTGTGCAGTCCGATGCGCGAGATTGACGCCTGCGCGGAGAGCTCTTCCTTCAGGACGCGACTGCCCGCCGCGGTGATCCGGTAGGGCCTCCGTCGATCCTCTGCCGGCAGGGCGAGCACCAGCCCGTCCTCCTCCAAGCGCGCGAGCGCTCCGTAGAGGGAGCCGGGACCAAGCCGGACGCCCGCGAACGCCTCGATGTCCTGCATCAGGGCGTAGCCGTGTTTATCGCCGTCGGCAAGGCTCGTAAGGATCAGCAGTCCACGATCAGCTGGATTGATTGGCATGGTTCCGGGTGTTTCGTATTGGGATGTACAGACACGTTACATCCACCCGTTACAGAAAAGTAGTTGCGTCGGATCGGTTCCCGTCCGGACGGATGCGGTAGCGGCCCGCCCGCCGCCATTGGGGAAGACCCCCGTCCGCGCGAACACCAGCCCCGAAGTCCGTGCCAGTACCGTCAGGGCATGCTCGAGATCCGCCGTGTGACGGCCGCCGATACCGAGGCGCTGCTGCAGGTCCTGGGCGATCCCGAGGTCGCCTACTGGCTGCGCCCCGCCGGGGTCATCGGCGCCTTTTCACGAGACGAGTGCGAGGCGATCATCGCCCGCAAGCTCGCGCACTGGGACACCCACGGCATCGGCATGTCGCTCGGCTTCATCGACGGGTGCTGCGCCGGCCGCTCGACGATCGGCTACAGCCTGGTCGACGGCCGCGCCGAACTAGAGGTCGGCTGGGCGGTCGCGCGCGACATGTGGGGATGCGGACTCGCCACCGAGCTCGGCCGCCACGCCCTCGCCACCGCATCCGCGGCCGGCTTTGAGCGCATTGTCGCCTTCACCCGCACCGACAACGTGGGCTCGCGCCGTGTGATGCAGAAGCTCGGGCTGCGCTATTCCCGTGACTTCATGCACACCGGCCACCCGCACGTGCTGTACCTAACCGGCGGCGTCTGAGTACCAGTGTCAGCGCAGCTGCTCGGCTACGAGCTCAATCAGCGCGGCGTGCGCGTCCTGGTTCGCGGCCGCGATCAACCCGTTCGCCCCCGACTCCCAAGACGCGCCGGCGAGATCGGTGACGACGCAGCCGGCGGCCTCGCAGATCGCGATGCCGGCGCTGAAGTGCACGCTTTCGCGCACATCTCCATCGGTTACATAGGCGGCCCGCTGTCCGCTCGCGACCCAGGCAACGGCCAACGTGCTTGATACGACCCGTGGCCGGAACCGCGCAGCAAAGCCCGTCTCGGCCATCAGCGTGACCGCCCGGAACCGGGTGGCGTTCGGGAATGGCGGATCGAGGTTGAGATCGACCAAAGCCGAGCGGGAGCTTGGCGCGGCCGCTGAGTCGCCCGCGCCGGTCCGTAACCACGCGGAGTTGCGATCGGCCCAGAGGATGAAGTCCGCGAACGGGTCCGCCACCGCCGCAGCGATCACTCCATCTGGGGTGCTCAGGGCCGCATTGACTGCAACCACCTGCATCCCCGCCGCATAGTTGAGGGTTCCGCAGAGCGGGTCGATCAGCCAGCGGCGTGCACTATCGCCGGCGCCGCGCTGGCCTGACTCCTCGCCCCGAACGGCATCCCTTGGGCGCTCACCGCGAAGTACCGCCAACATCGCGGCCTCGGCGCCAACGTCGGTGCTGGTAGCAAAGTCGCCGCCGCCCTTGTCGAGCCGTGACACCGTCGTGCCGAAGTCGCGTCGCACGATCGCCGCGCCTTCGCGTACCAGCGCGATCGCGAGCTCCACGTCGTTCATGCGTGCTTGCGCTGTGCGGCCAGATGCCGCTCGACGCGCTTGTCAGGCACCAGCCACACCAGCGCGACGACGACGTAGATCGCGATCCCGAGCCAGCGATCGACGAAGGTCAGGCCAATCCCTAGGCAGTAGAGCACCGGCGAGGCCTTTCCCTTGAGGTCATGCCCGATCGCGACGCGCAGCTGCGAGCCGCTGCCCTCGGCCCTCAGCAGGGTCGACTGTAGGACGTAGTAGGCGATTGCGGAGCCGAGCAGCACGATCCCGTAGACCGCGACGGGGGTGGTCGGAAAATGATGCCGACTCATCCAGGCGGTGCAGAACGGCGTCAGTGAGAGCCAGAAGAGCAGGTGCAGGTTCGCCCACAGCGCCGTGCCGGAGACGCGCGAGATGGCTGCCAGCATGTGATGGTGGTTGTTCCAGTAGATGCCCAGGAATACGAAGCTGAGCGCATACGCCAGCAGGCTCGGAAGCGACTTGCCGAGGTCGTGCCATGTCGTGCCCACCGGGATCCGCAGCTCGAGCACCATGATCGTGATCAGGATTGCGATCACGCCGTCACTGAAAGCCTCCACCCTCGCCTTCGACACAGGACGAGAGGCTAGCTCGCGTCAGCGTCGGATCGCGTCACGGCGGGAGAGCCGGCGACCCGGCCCGCCGCTCAGCGACTGGACCTGGCCAGCCGATCCAGCCCGATGCGTGAGATCGTGGCCTGCGCCGAGAGTTCCTCCTTGAGCACCTCAGTCCCGGTTGGGCTGATGCGGTACGGGCGCCGGCGAGCCTCAGGCGGCAGCGCCACGATGAGGCTCTCGTCCTCCAGTCGCGCGAGCGCACCGTACAGCGAGCCCGGACCGAGCCGGACACCGGCGAACTCCTCTATGTCCTGCATTAGGGCGTAGCCGTGCTTGTCGCCCTCGGCGAGACTCGTAAGGATCAGCAGCCCCCGGTCGGCAGGATTGATCGACATCGGTACCAGACTCCCCCAGTCGCGAAGAAGAACGCGCGAGACGCTACAGCGCTCGCGCTCAGGAAAGCGTAAAAATTCGCGAGCCGTTCTACCGCTTGCCGTAGCAGCCGTCACCGGCAGACCCCAATCTGCTCAAGCGCATCCCGGACGGCCCGATCATCGATGCGATCAACGCGGCGTGCACCAAGCAGACCGGCGATCAGAACAAGCTCATAGTGTCCGGCACCGACGACGACCTCTGGCAGCTACCTGTCGGTCAAGACGCAGGCGGCGGCCGATTTCGTCAAGGACTACCT
>DASZMI010000025.1:0-2496 GCA_035551915.1 Solirubrobacteraceae bacterium
GACGACACAGGCAGGAAGTTGAAGATCCCGCCGCCGTCATTGTTGATCAGCACGATCGTCAGCTTGAGGCCGAGGCGGCGCGCGGCCAGCAAGCCGCCGATGTCGTGGGCGAGCGTGAGATCGCCGAGCAGTAGTACCACCTCGCCTGCGCTGGCTACGGCGACCCCGAAGGCCGAGGAAACGGTGCCATCAATCCCGTTCGCGCCGCGGTTGGCCAGCACCCGCGGAGGCTCGTTCAGCGCCGGGAAGAACTCCTCGACATCTCGGATCGGCATCGAGGCCCCGACGAACAGGGTGGCAGTCGGCGGCAGGAACTGCGCGAGGGCGGTGATCGTGGCAGGCTCGCTCAGGCCGGCAGCCATCAGGGGCTCGGCGATCGCGTGCGCGACCACACTGTCGGCCTGTGTCCAGCGGTCGAGCCAATCACTGTCATCGGGGGCGACGTCGTCGTTGGCGACGCGCTCGACCAGATCTTCGAGCGGGCCGACAATCCGCTGGGTCACACGTGCGGAGGGATCGCTCCAGCGGTCATCGGAAGCGAAGAGGATGTGTTCGGCCTGATCGAGGCTCGCAATCCAGTTGCGCAACGGCTTTGAGGTCGGTAGGTCCCCTATCCGGCAGACGACGTCAGGCGCGAGCGCAGCGGCGAGCTCTGTGTTCCGAAGAATGAGGTCGAAGTGGGCGATTGCCGCCGGGCCGCTGCGGGCGCCTGAGAGCGGATCGGCGAGCAGCGGCACGCGCGCACGGGTCGCGAAGGCGGCCAGGCGCCGGCCGATCTGCGGATCCGGTCCGAGGTCACCTGCGACGAACACGGTCTTCCGAAACTCGTGTCGCCTCGGAAGAGCCGCGGCTGCGGCGCCGGACGAAGCCTCCTGGAGCAGCCACGGGCGGCCACCTGGCCGACCGCCGCCACCAGGCTCATCGGCCGCAAGCGGGGCGTCGAGCACGAGCGGATCACGCAGGGGGATGTTGATGTGCACCGGGCCCGGCCGGCCGCTGGCGGCGGTCCAGAAGGCGCGGCAGGCTAGTGCACGTACCCAGCGCATACGGTCGGGCGTGGCCGCGGGCACGCCGAACTCGACAAACCACTTGACGAAGTCGCCGTAGAGCTTGATCTGGTCGATTGTCTGACCGGCGCCGACGTCACGCAGTTCCGGCGGACGGTCGGCGGTCAGCAGGATCAGCGGAACTCCGGCCTCGTGTGCCTCGATCACGGCAGGCAGCAGGTTGGCTGCCGCCGTGCCAGAGGTGCAGGTGATCGCCACGGGCCGGCCGCTCGCTTTGGCGGCACCGAGTCCGAAGAACCCGGCCGCGCGCTCGTCAACGTGTGACCAGGCCTGCAGGCGCTGCTCCCGGGCGATCGAGAGCACGATCGGAGTGTTGCGCGAACCGGGAGAGGTGCAGGCGTGCTGCATCCCGCAGCGAACGAACTCGTCGAGCAGTGCTCGGAGCACGAGATAGCTGTCTGTTGCGGTCGCGGTCATGATGCTCGTATGGAGAACACACCCGTGCTCGTGTTACTGCACGGCTTCACCAACAGCGGCGCCAGTTGGGAGCCGGTGATCTCGGGGCTCCGGGAACGGTACCGTGCGCTTGCCCCGGACATCCGCGGACACGCCTCGGCGGCGTCCGTTGAGCCTGTGACGCTCGACGCGGTGATAGACGATGTCGCGGCGCTGACACCGGAGCCGTTCACGCTCGTTGGGTACTCACAGGGGGGACGCGTCGCGCTGCACGTCGCGCTCGCCCTGCCGCATCGAGTGACCCGCCTTGTCCTCATCGGCGCCAGCCCTGGCCTGGCCGACGACGCGGAGCGTGAACAGCGACGCCTCGCCGATGAGCGCCTGGCCGAACAGATCGAGTCGCTGCCGATCGACGAGTTCGCGCGGCAGTGGGCGCAGACGCCGATCCTCGCCGACATCCCAGCAGATCTCGCGGTGCGCTCGCACGCGGACCGGCTGCACAGCACGCCGCATGGTCTGGCCGCGGCGCTCCGGGGGCTTGGCACGGGAGCGCTGCCGTCGCTCTGGTCGCGGCTACCCGAGCTGCAGATGCCGGTGACGCTGCTCGCCGGTGAGCGCGACGTGAAGTTCACAAGCCTCGCTCAGGAAATGGCTAGCCGCATCCCGCATGCGACCGTCACCGTCGTGCCCGGCTCGGGCCACGCGGTGCACCTCGAGCAGCCCCATGCGATCGTCGAGCTGCTGCTCTCAGCCTGACTCAGCCGTCGAGCGGCGGCCACTCGATGAGCGCCTGCAGCTGCTCGGGCTCCAGGTCGACGACGGTGCTACGCGCGATTGGCCGGTACTCGCCGTCGAGCAGCCCCAGCCAGTGAACCTCCCGGATCTGCGGATCCAAGATCAGCAGCTCATCGACGCCGTGCGTGGCGTAGAACGGCACTTTCTCCCAAGTTTCGTCACCGGGCGAGACGACTTCGATTGCCAGCGCTGCCGTTTGGAGGTAAACAGCATTCGGGCCTGGCCGCAGCAGCCCCGC
>DASZMI010000026.1:0-36735 GCA_035551915.1 Solirubrobacteraceae bacterium
GGGATCAGCAGCCAGTACCAGCCGCTGGCGAGCGTGACGAGCACCTCGATCAGCACGACGGCGGCGACGGTGCGGGCGGCCTTGTCGTTGACCGGGTTCGGGAACGAGAAGAAATCCTTCACACGTATAAGTGTATCTTCAGTGAATTGGTTGACTAACGGTGAAATCCGGGTCGGCGTCGGGCCTCGCGCGGTTGCTAGCTTGGCTGCGGTGGCACCCGCCAGACGGATTCGGTCCAGAGCGCGATGGATCCCGGTGGCGGTGCTCGCCGTCATCGTCGCCGTGGTGCTGTACGTCGTGCTGAGCAGCGCCGCGCGGCCGATCGGCTACGACGTGTCCTATCCGCAGTGTCCGGGGTCCTACCCGTCGAACGTGCTGTTCGCGGTCGTCGGTGTCAACGGCGGGCTGGCGCACAACGCGAACCCGTGTCTCGGCGCGGAGCTGAGCTGGGCACGGAGCGCCGCCGGGCAGAAGCGGCCCAGGCAGCCGCCGCTGTCGCTGTACATCGACACCGGCAACCCCGGCGCGCATGTGTCGGCATGGCCCCGCGGCGGTGCCACGCCGGACTACGGCCGCTGCAACGGCCTGCTGACCAACGCCTGCTCCTACCTGTACGGCGCCCAGCGCGCCGCCTACTCCTACCGGCTGGCGGCCGCGCAGGACCCGGCCGCGGCCAGGACGGCGCCGTGGTGGCTGGACGTCGAGACCGAGCTGAGCTGGGCCGGGACCTACCAGCTCAACGTCGCGGCGCTGCGGGGGTACGTGGCCGGGCTGCACGCCGCCGGCGCGGGCGGGGCGATCGGGATCTACTCGACCAGCGCCCAGTGGGACGAGATCACGGGCCTGACGGCGCAGACGACAGCCGCTGCCTTCGGCGCCCAGCTGCCCGATTGGGTGGCCGGCACCGCGGGGAGGCTCGCGCTGGCGCGGCAGAACTGCGTCAGTGGCGGCTTCACCGGCGTGGCGCCGACGCTCGCGCAGTACCAGTCGGGGGGCTTCGATGCCGATCTTCGCTGTGCCCGGCCACGGGTCTGAGCTCGCGCTCCGCGCGGCGATCGCTGCAGGCGCAGGTTTTCGCCCACTGATGCCAACCCCACGTGGGTAGAGTCGCACCTGTGTCTGGACGGTCGAGAGGCCACGCCACGCCCGGCAGGACCACGTTCGAGCTGGAGAGGTTCGAGCTGGTCGAAGGTGAGCGCTACGAGGTTGTGGGCCGCTGGTCAGGCGTGCGCGGAAGGGTCTTCATGCGGCCGGAGCTGACCCTCAAGAGCGGAAAGCAGAGCCGACGGCTGCTGGCCGACCTGACCCACAAGCCGTGGCAGGCGGCCGAGGGCGACCGATGGGCTGTCGCATTCCCGTGCAACGGCGACGCGCCGGAGGTGGCCAACGCCGAACTGACGGTCACACCGGACATCACGGTTCCCGTCAAACGCGGCCGCAGCGCAAGCGCGCACACGCGGACGACCGAGAAGCGGCGGACCGATGCTGGTCCCGACGGCGAGGTCGGTGCGACCGCAGGAGTCCGCGGCAGACGGCGCGGGCTCGGCGCCCAGCTCGCCGAGGCCCGTGGCGAGCTGGAGCAGCTGCGCAAGGAACACGCGCGGCTTTCCGGCCGACTCGACGCCGCGACGGCACGAGCGGAGGAAGCGAGAGCGGAGCGCGACCGCGCCACGCGGGGCCGCGAGCAGCTCGCCGCCGAGCGTGAGGCTGCGCTACGCGAGCGAGCGGAAGCCCGTGCCGAGCACGAGCGCGTGACCCGCGAGGCGACGGTGGGCCTAAAGCTGGTGCAGCGCGCCCGCGATGAAGCGACCGCCGAGCTCGAGCATGCCCGCAGCGAGCTCGAGCAGACCCGCAGCGAGCTCGAGCACGCGCGGGAAGCGTTGCGAGCGATGACCAGCGAACGCGATTCCGCGATCCGGGCCGGCGTCGAGGTGCAGCGCGAGCTCCGCAGCGCGACCGCCGAGCTGAAGAATCTGGTCCAGGATCGCGACCAAACCGCCAAGCAGCACGATTTCCTCCAGGGCGAGCTGAAGCGGCTCACCACGGGAGCGGTGCGCGGCGGGGATGAGGAGCGTCCCGCCGAGCGCGCTCAGCCGGCCACGTTCGCTCAGCAGCCGGGCTCGCCGAGCTTCTCATGGGGTGAAGCCGACCGTCGGCGCGGCTCAGCAGGTACGGCGCTTCGCAGCAGGGCGCTCGCGTTGCTGGCTCTGACGGCGGCTGTCATCGCCGTCGTGTTGATTCTCGTGGCGATCGTCTATTAGCTCAGCGCGGGACGAAACTCAGCCAGCCGAGCCGTCGAGCGCGGACCGGATCGCCGCATCGGCTTCGGCTTGGCTGACCCCGTCGATCGCGATCACCTTGTCGCGTCCGCGCTCGCCTCGGAGGATCGTGAGCGAGGAGCTCCTGACCCCGAGCACGCCGGCAAGCAGCTGACACACGGCCTCGTTCGCCCGCCCATCGAGCGGTGGCGCCGTTACCCGGACAACGATCACCCCCTCCCGCAGCCCCGCCAGCGTGTTGGACCGCGACCGGGGCCGCACCCGAACGGACAGCGTCGCGCGCGACATGCTCATCAGGGGCGCTTCAGAAACTCGTCAGGGGCGCTTCAGAAACCGGAGGGCGAAGGCGGCGAATATCAGCACGATCCCGATATTCGCGACCAGCCGCTCCCAGAACTGGTGCCTGAAGAACAGGATGTCGAGCACGACGATGACGGCCACCAGCGAGAACACATAGATCGCGATCACCGCCTGTCTGCTCATGGTGCGCTTTCCTACAGCCGCGCGATCACGAGCGCCGCGGCGAGCACAACCATCGCCATCCAGAGCGCCGAGAGTGCGCCCTCCAGCGGGGCGAGCAGACGCTGCTCGTCGAGCTCGCGCACCTGGCCGTCCCGAAGGATCTGGCGGCCGGAGACGGAGCTCGTGCGCCGACGCAGCTCCCGAGCCGGGGTCGAGAGGCGCCGCTGAGCGAGGCTGATCAGCAAGCAGGCGAGCGCGAGCAGGATGCTCTCGACGCGGATGTCCAAAGCCTCGACGAACCAGCCGGTGAGCGCGGGGAAGCTGCCCCAGGCCACGGCGAACCAGAGGTCGGTGTGGAGGCGCCCGCCGAACAGCTCGAGGTTGTAGGCCAGCGCCAGGAAGGCGCCGACGACCACGAACGGGATCAGCCACCACGAGAGGATCGCGGCCGCGGCAATCCCGATCGCACAGGCTCCGGCGAGCCCCGCCGTGGCCAGCGCGATCAGCATGGTGCGTGAGAGCTGCGTGCCGAGCGGGCGACCGGCGAGCTCATCCAGCGCATGCGATGCCACGCCCAGCGCGAGCAGGAAGGCGCCCAGCGCCGCACCCAGTCGCCACAGCACGAAGGTCGGAGCCAGCGCGGCGCCGATCGCCACGTAGCTGAGATTCCACGCGGTGTAGGGCGGGTGCAGGATCGTCACCAGGTCGCGCCATCCGCCCGAGGAGAGCGCGTAGAACGCCGGGCGCGGCGCCTGCGGCCTATCTGCCGTCACTGCCGTCCCGGATCCCCGTGACGACGATGCCCGCACCGAAGCTCATGTCTCGCTGGTTCGCCTCGGCGATGCCGGCGCTACGCCAGAGCGCCGGGAGGTCCGCGTGCGCGGCGTGGAACTGCTCGATGTTCGGCCCCAGGAAGCGGCCCACCTCATACCACTCGCGCGATACCGCGCGCCCGATCGGCGGCAGCCCGACCCGCGTATACAGCCGCCAGAGCCCGCGCAGCAACTCGTTGCCCGGCACGCCGAACTCGACCATCGCGATCCGGCCGCCCGGCTTGAGCACCCGCGCCAGCTCGCACATCGTCGCTGCCGGATCGTCGACGTAGCGCAACAGGTAGGTGAAGGAGAGCGCGTCGAACTCGGCGTCGGCAAACGGCAACGTCTCCGCCTCCCCGATCACGAACGACAGTCGCTCGGCGAGCTGCGGTGTGCGCAGCAGGCGCGCCTGGGCCCCGCCCAGCATCGCCTCGCTCTGGTCCAGGCCGACGACGGTTGCGCCGCGCGCGGCCAGGGCGAACGCGACCATCCCGGTACCGGTGGCCACATCGAGGATGCGCATGCCCGGCTTCGGCGCGATCGAGTCGACAAGCGCGCGCCGCCAGCGCGGGTCCTGGCCGAAGCTCATCACGGCCCCGACCCGGTCATAGTGGTCCGGGAGACCACGGAACAACGCGACTGCATGGCTCTTGCGAGGCGAGGGCATCGGCAGCGCAGAGGCTACGGCAGTCCGGCCCGCGCCGTCCGTACCGATCGGGAACGCTGCCGTACCGACCGGGCGCTGCTGTTGACTGGGGCTGAGCCTCTGTTACCCGCGAACCAGGCGAGGGCATTTGGCACCACATCGACACGGATTTCGGCGTGTTAGGTGTGGTGTGACAATCCTCAGCCGCCGCGCCACCACAGCTCTCAGCCGCTTGCGACCGACCCACCTGAAATCCGCGATAGCCGCCGCGGCCGCGCTGGCGGCCTTCGCCGGCCCGCTTGCGAGCGGCGCCGCCGGCGCACGCGGCACCGGCGGCACCGTGCGAGTCGCTTCGTCTGGGAGCCCGGCGCTGACGAGCAGCGGCCCGAAGCTCCCGGCCGCACGTGCGCGGAGATCCGCCGGCACCACCCGCAGCGGCAAGGACGCAACCGGCAGCTGCCCGTGGCTCGATTCGTCACTGCCGATCGCCACGCGCGTGAACATGCTGCTCGGGGCGATGAGCCTGACCGACAAGACCGCCGAGATGTACATCAACGAGCCGACCACGACCGGCCCCTACGCCGGCTACGAGGGCTACGTCGCTGCCCAGCCGGCGCTCTGCATCCCCGCGCTGGTCGAGCAGGACGGCTCCCAGGGCGTTGCCTACGGGGCAACCGGAGTCACGCAGCTGCCGGCCGAGGTGTCGCTGGCCTCGGCCTGGGACCCGACGCTCGCCTACCAGTACGGGGTGGTGAACGGGCAGGAGCACCGCGCCAAGGGGATCGCGGTGGTGCTCGGCCCCAGCGTCAACATCCAGCGCGACCCACGGTGGGGACGCAACTTCGAGATGTTCAGCGAGGACCCGCTCCTCACCTCGGCGCTCGGCACCGCCAACATCGAGGGCATGCAGAGCCAGGATGTGATGGCCAACGTCAAGCACTTCGCCACCTACAACCAGGAGACCAACCGAGCGACGCCCAACGACAACACGATCGTCAGCGCGCGGGCGCTGCATGAGATCTACCTGCCGCCCTTCTACGGCGCGATCGTGCAGGCACATGCCGCGTCCGTGATGTGTGCCTACCCGCTGCTCGACGGCGTCTACTCGTGCCAGAACCAGAGCCTGCTGACCGGACTCCTGAACGACCACTGGGGTTTTCAGGGATTCGTGCGCTCCGACAGCGCCGCCAATGCCTCGACGGTCGACTCGGCCAACGCCGGGCTCGATCAGGAGCGCGGCAGCTTCTTCTGGGACAACGGCCAGCTGGCGGCCGCCGTCGCCGACGGGCAGGTCAGGTCCTCGACGATCACCGAGGCGGTGCGGCGGATCCTGACCCCGATGTTCCAATACGACCTGTTCAACAACCCGCCGACCGGCAACCTGTCCAGCCCCGCGGCCACTGCCGCAAACAACGCGTTGGCGCAGAACGTCGCGCAGCGCGGCACGGTGCTGCTGCAGAACAACGGCCCGATCCTGCCGCTCAACACGAGCACCACCAGGTCGATCGCCGTGATCGGCGCCGACGGCACGACCACCCCACAAACCGCCGGGGGCGGCAGCTCCTACGTGACGCCGCCCTATGTCAGCACGCCGCTGAGCGGCATCCTGGCGCGCGCCGCCGGCTCGGGCATGAACGTCAGCTCCTACTCCGGTGCCGATCCGACACAGGCGGCGGCAGCCGCCGCCCAGGCGCAGGTCGCGATCGTGTTCGCGAGCTACTCGGAGTCCGAGGGCAGTGACCTGACGAGCATCTCCCTGCCGAACAACCAGGACGCGCTGATCGAGGCTGTCGCGGCCGCCAACCCCAACACGATCGTCGTGCTGAACACGGGCGGACCGGTGCTGATGCCGTGGCTCTCCAGCGTCAAGGGCGTGCTCGAGGCCTGGTATCCAGGGCAGGACGACGGCGGCGCAATCGCCTCGGTCCTGTTCGGTGACACGGATCCGAGCGGCCATCTGCCCGAGACGTTCCCGACCAGCCTCTCGCAGATTCCGACCGCGTCGCCGGCGCAGTTCCCCGGCGTAAACGGCCATGTCCAGTATTCCGAGGGGCTCGACGTCGGCTACCGCTGGTACGACGCCAAGAACGTCACACCGCTCTTCCCGTTCGGCTACGGCCTCTCCTACACGAGTTTCAGCTTCAGCGGCCTGAAGGTCACGCCGACGACCGTCATCAACGGCTCGTCGGGGCCGGACACGCCGACCGGCCAGGGCGCGCAGCTCGTGCACGTGACCGCGCGCGTGACCAACACCGGGCAGGTGCGCGGCAGCGATGTGGCGCAGCTGTATGTCGGTGACCCGAAGGGCGCCGGCGAGCCGCCGCGCCAGCTCGAGGGCTTCAGCCGGGTGACGCTGGACCCCGGGCAGACAAAGACCGTCAGCTTCTCGGTCAGCGGCCACGAGCTCTCCTACTTCAACACGAAGGCCAGCGGCTGGACCCTCCTCCCCGGCAGGTTCACGCTGTATGTGGGCGACTCCTCGGCGCTCAGCTCGTTGCCCCTGCAGGCCAAGCTCAAGGTCACGCGCACCGTCGGCGCCCGCTACGCCCGCCTGAGCGTGCCCGCGAAGATCAACCCCGGCACAACCTTCATCGCCAAGGCCACGTTCGCCAACCGCGGCAACCTGCCGCTGATCGACGGCACTGTTCGGTTCGCCTTCCCCGGTGGCTGGACGGTCGTGCGGCTCGCACATTCGCGCATCCTCTCGCTGGCGCCCGGACACAGCGCCATCCGCTACTTCCGTGTCAACGTCCCCGAGCAGGCCGAGGGCGAGGTCAAGAGCCTGACGGCCAGCCTCACGTCGGGCGGAATCTATGACGCCGGCGATCTCAGCTCGACCGCCACGATCACGGTTAACGGCCCGATCACGCTCAGCGCCAGCACACCGGCGGTCGTCGCTCCGGGGGCCTCGGCAGCGGCGACCGTGACCGTCGCCAGCCACTCCGACCGCGCGGAGGTCGTCAAACTCGCCCCGACGCTGCCCGCCGGTGTGACGATCTCCCCAGCGGTGCCGAGTATGCGCGTGCCGGCCCACAAGACGGTTACGCTCAAGCTGACGGTCTCGGTCGCCGCCGGCCAGGCGCCCGCCAGTGACCCGATCCCGCTGATCCCGAGCTTCACCTACAAGGGCCAGCAATATCCGCTGGGCGCCACCACGCTGACCGTCAACATCCCCTACGGATCGCTGGCCGCCGCCTACGACACGACCGCGATCAGCGACGACGGCAACGTCGCCGCGGCCAACTTCGACGGCAATGGCAACAGCTACTCCGAGCAGGCGCTCGCCGCCGCCGGCCTCGCTCCGGGCGCGACCATCAACGTCGACGGCACGACCCTGCAGTGGCCGGATGTGCCCGCCGGCACGCCCGATAGCGTGCTCGCCGATGGGCAGACGATCGCGGTCCCCGCGCTCGCCGGCGCCACCCGGTTGACCCTGCTGGGCGCATCGAGCGGCAGCGACGAGGCCGGCAGCGGACTGATCCAGTACACCGACGGCACGACCCAGCCCTACACGATCACCGTCGATAACTGGTTCAACAACCCCGACTCACCGTTCGACACCGAGGTCGCGTCCGCCGCCTACATCAACGATTCCACCGGCGCCGGCAACAACGGCACGGTCGGCAAGCGCCAGCACAAGGCACGCGTGTTCGCGGTGCCGATCACGCTGACGGCGGGCAAGACGGTCGCGAGCATCACGCTGCCGAGAGTGGCGACGTTGCCGGGCGTCTATCCGATGCACATCTTCGCGCTCGGACTCGGCGGCGCCACGTCGTAGCAGGCCGGGCTCATGCGCGACGAGGGGCGCTCGAATATCGCCGCCGACGCGTCCTCCTGGCTTGACGCCGCTTGGCCGTGTGATGGTCGCTGACTCAAATGTCGTAAAGCCCGCGCCCTCAGCATCCGATGACACCTATCGAGGTCTCATCTTTGTCGGATCAAGCGCGAACAGAAACAGTGTCAATAACCCCTTACGCCACTTCGGATGTGAGCGCGCGGCTTGTCACCGGGCTCGAGGCGATCATCGACGCCGCCACCGGCGTGCTCGCGGCGCAGTCGCTGGAGGAGACGATTCAGGGCATGGCCGATGCGCTGTTCCCGATCGTTCCCTACACCAGCCTCGCGGTCTATGAGGTCGACTGGGAGCAGCGCGTGCTGCTCCCGCTGCTGGCGACCGGCAGCTACATCCCCGAGACGCTCGGCTCACGACCCGAGCTCGACGGTTCGATCACCGGCTCCGCGGTGCTGCGCGCCGAGGTCGTCTGCCCGCCACCCGGCGACCCGGTCTTCGACCTCTACGTGATGCCGGGCACGCCGCAGAGCGACAACGAGTCGATCCTCGTGGCGCCACTGATCGTCGGCGGCGAGGTGGTCGGCACGCTCAACGTCTGGCGCGAGGGCGACCTGCTGTGGTTCGCGCCCGAGGAGGCGCTGCTGCTGCAGCGCTTCGCCTCGCTCGCCGCCATGGCCTACGCCAATTCGGCCCAGCGCGAGCAGCTGCGCGCCCAGGCCCTGACGGACGAGCTGACAGGCCTCTTCAATCGCCGCCACTTCGTGCGCGGGCTCTCCCAGGCGCTGCACACCGAGCAGGACCGAGGCGGCCCGACCTCGCTGGTCTATTTCGATCTCGACGCGTTCAAGTCGATCAACGACGCCTTTGGCCACGAATCCGGGGACCGGGTGCTCCGCGATTTCGCCCAGCTGCTGCGCTCCCAGATCCGCGAGGACGACATCGCCTGCCGGACGGGAGGCGAGGAGTTCTGCGTGGTACTCCCGCAGACCAGCCATGCCGAAGCCGAGCGGCTGGCGTGGCGAGTGGTCGGCGCCGTGCGCGCCGCCGGCCTGGGGCCGCGGGGCGATCTGACGGTCTCCGCCGGCGTGGCGACCTCGCCGCGCTCGGGCGAGGACCACGAGCATCTGGTGCGCCAGGCCGACGACCATCTGCTGCGCGCCAAGCGCGAGGGCCGTGACCGCGTGGTGGTAGGCGCTTCCTCGGCTTCGGCCTGCTGAGACGATGGTCATGCTCACACCGCGTACCCATGACAGCCTGCGCGTACCGCAGGCGATCGTGGTCCTGCGGCAACGGCGCTCGACGTTAGTCGTCGTCGCGCTCGCCGCCGCACTTGCCGAAGCGGTCATCCTGATCGCCGGCGGTCCCCCGACGGCGTGGACGCACCTCTTCTACTTCGTGGTGCTCGCCGTGGCGGTGCTCTGGGGACGGTGGTGGGGCATCACGATCGGCTTCCTCGGCGGGGTGCTCGTCGGCCCGGTGGCACAGGCGCTGGCGAGCAGCTTCGACGCCGACGACGCCAGCTGGCTCATACGCGCTGCCGCGATGATGCTGGTCGGCTGGTCCTGCGGGGCGCTTGCCCACGCGCTGATGCACGAGCTCGAGCAGCTGGAGCGGGTCAACCGGGAGATGGCGCTCGCGTTCGTGCGCGCGATCGACGCCCGCGATCCCAACACCGCGCGCCACTCCGAACTCGTCGCCGCCTACGCCGCGGCGCTGGCGGCCGAGCTGGGGATGGAGCCGGTGGTGGTGGCGCGTATTCACCAGGCTGCGCTCCTGCACGACGTTGGCAAGATCGCGCTCGAGCGCAGCGTGCTGCAGAAGCCCGGCGCTCTCAGCGATGCCGAATGGGTCGAGGTCCGCGCCCACCCGGTCATGTCGGAACACATTTTGCGCGGAGTGCACCGCTTCAGGAACTTCCTCGCCGGCGCCCGGCACCACCATGAACGCTACGACGGAGCCGGGTACCCGGATGGGCTGGCAGGCGAGCAGATCCCGCTCGATGCGCGGGTCATCGCCGTCTGCGACGCCTACGAGGCGATGACCTCGGACCGCGCCTACCGCAGCGCCTGCTCGGAGGCGGAGGCGCGCACGCGCCTGCAGGAAGGAGCGGGAACGCAGTTCGACCCCGGGTGTGTGGCCGCGTTCATGCGCCTCGATCTCAGCGCCGTGGGTGCCGGCACCGCCGCGGACCCGGTGGAGGCCCGCGCCGCGCTCGGCGTTGAGACCGCGGCCATCCTGCTCAGCCAGCCGGCGGCGCAGGGCGCATAGCCGCCCCAGCTACGCGAGGTTCGAGCGCCGCGGGTAGGCGACCGCGGGATCGGTCAGCACGTTGATCAGCGCCGGCCTGCCGGACGCGAGTGCGCGCTTGAAGGCACCGCGCAGCTCCCCGGGGGAGCGGACCAGCTCGCCGTGACCACCGAGCGTCTCCACGATCTGGTCGTAGCGGAGCTCCGGCTGGAGCTCGGCGGCGACCGAATAGCCGTAGAGGAACTCCATCGGATGCTTCTCGAGCGCCCAGATGCCGTTGTTGCCCATCACGCCGATCACGCCGACGTTGTGGCGCACGAGCGTGTCCCAGTCCATCCCGGCGAAGCCGAAGGCTCCGTCGCCCTGCAGCAGGATCACCTGGCGCTCGGGGTGGGCGAGCTTGGCGGCGAGCGCGTAGCCGGGCCCGGAACCGAGGCAGCCGAAAGGGCCGGGGTCGAGCCAGCAGCCGGGCTCATAGGAGTCGATCAGGCGGCCGGCGAAGGAGACAAAGTCACCGCCGTCGCCGACGATGATCGCGTCGCGGTCGAGCAGCGGCGCGAGCTCGGCGTAGATGCGCGCGGGATGCAGCGGCGAGCGCGCGTCGGTGAGGATCGCGCGCTCGCCCTCGCGCGCCTCATCCTCGGTGCCGCGCAGCGACTGCAGCCACTCGCGGCGGGCGGCGCTGATCGAGTCGCCCACCTCTCCCCCCGCGCCGGCGCCGCGCAGCGCGTCGAGCGCGGCGGGCAGCGCGCCGTAGATCTCGGCAGCGAGCTGGCGCGGCTGCTCCCGCTGCGGCTCGGCGGCATCGATGAAGACCACCGCGGTGTCCTCACCGAAGACCCCGCCGAAGCCCAGCCGGAAGTCCAGCGGGACGCCGATCACGAGCGCGACGTCGGCTCCCTTGAGAGCTGCGCTGCGCGCCCGCGAGAAGTAGAGCTCATGGTCGGCGGGGAAGCAGCCCCGGGCGAGGCCGTTGACAAACACCGGGATCTGCAGCTGCTCGGCGAGCTCGAGCAGGGCCGCCTCACCACGGCCCCAGTAGAGGCCTGTGCCGGCCATGATCACCGGACGCTCGGCCTCGCGCAAAAGCCGCGTCGCCTTCTCGATCTGCTTGGCATCGGGCTGGTCGGCGCGGGCGGCGAGGACCGCGGCGACCTCTGCCTCGGCCTCGCTGTCGGGCGCGGGCGAGAAGACGTGGTCGAGCGGGAAGTCCAGGAACACAGGGCCCGAGTGCGGCGTCAGCGCGACGGCGATCGCCTCGTCAATCAGCTCCTGGATCTCACCGGCCGACTCGGCCGTGGCGGCGAGCTTGACGAGCGGCCGCACGAACGGCACGTGGTCGATCTCCTGCAGCGAACCCTGACCCCAGCGCCAGGCGGGCGCGCGGCCGCCGAGCACGAGCATCGGCGAGTTGTTCTGCTGGGCCGAGCCCAGCGCGCTCATCGAGTTGGTCACGCCCGGGCCGGCGGTCACGGCGCAGACCCCGATCTCGCGAGTGACCTTGGCCCAGCCCTCGGCCGCGAATGCGGCGGTCTGCTCGTGGCGCACGTCGACGATCTCCATCCCCTCGGCGCGGCAGCCGTCATAGATAGAGAACAGATGCCCGCCCGAGAGCGTGAACAGCTTGGTGACGCCGTGCGCCTTCAGCCGCTTGGCGACCAGCCGGCCGCCGTGGAACTCCTCTGCTCCCTCCATTGGGGCGGCATCCTACCCCCCGGCTGGGTGGTTGACTCCCGCGGGCGTCGACGGGGCTCCGGAGCAGGCGTAGGTTGTGTGATGCCGGTCCGTTCGGCACCACCGTCGTGGAAGGAGCGCCTGGATGTCAATGCTCACGCACCAGCCCACAGAGACGAACAACGAGGATCGCTTCCGCGCGCTGTGCGCAGAGCTCGAGGATTACGAGCACCTTCCTGAGATGATCCCGGGCAGCGCCTCCTCACGCCTGATCACCGATCAGAGCCACGAGGACACGATCCACGAGTCGATCCTCGCCTGGCTGACGCAGCCCTAGGGGATGTTGCCGCGACTGGCCCCGCTGGGCCAGTCGCACACACACGACTAGACCCGACTAGACCGCCGGCAGCTGCGGGGCCGCCGTCGCGCCCTGGGCGGCGCCGAACGAGGCCGCGGCAAAGACCGCGCCTGAGCCCTCGAACCAGTTCATGCCGATGCTGATCGCCGGCGGCGATTGCACCCCGCGGAAGCCGAGCCCACGGCTGGTCGCGTCGATCCTGAGGTCGTAGCGCTGATCGCGGGCGGCGGCCACCGCGTCCGCTGTGGTGAGCCCGGCGACGGCCGCGGCCTCCTCGATCACAGGCATGCTGCCGATGTCGAAGCCACCGCAGAAGCCGAGCCGCAACAGCGCGACCGCGAAGGCGGCGCCGGCGCCCTCGTCGGCGGCAAAGGTCGCGGCGCGAGCCGCCTTGCGGCTGTCCATCGGGAAGCGATGCGGCTCGACGATCGGCAGGTCGAGTGCGAGCGCATCGTGCTCGGCACGCGCGAGCTGCTCACGGGCTCGGCGCTCGCGCTCCTCGGCGGAGACCTCGCCGCGACGCTCCGAGAACGGCCCGAGCACGGGCACCCAATCGATCGGACCGAGTGCGCGCTCGACGCGCTCGGCCACGAGATACGAGATCGGATCATCGAGCGCGAAGAAGAAGCAGGGCTCCGCGCCGCTCGTGCGCGAGCGGTCCGCGAGGCGTTCGGAGAGTTGGATGAGTTCACCCATGGCAGCTGTATCGGCAGCTGAGCGGGCAAACTTTGACCTCTGGACGCGATGGCCATAGAAACCCGGCGGCGGTCCGCTCGTTTTTCAGGTCCAACGCGTGGGTAGCAAACATCCACTACTTAGTGCGTGGTTGCAATTTCTTTCTGACAGGTGCAGTGCAGGCGTAGACTCCGCATGAGTCTGTCTCGACCGGATGGAGGCTGAAGATGCCCCAAGTCCCACCGCCGAAGCGACATCCGTACGACCAGTGGTCGCCGGATGCGCGAGCGCTGGACATAGTCGGCGACAAGTGGACGCTCTTGATCGTCCGAGATCTCGCCGCTGGTCCGCGTCGGTTCGTTGAGCTGCAGCGTGTACTCCCAGGAATCTCGACCGAACAGCTGCGCTCGCGGCTCAACCGCATGGTTGCCGACGGCATGCTGACCCGCAAGCGCTACCGCGAGGTGCCGCCCCGGGTCGACTACGAGCTGACGCCGCGTGCCCGAGACCTGATGCCAGTCCTTGCCGAGCTCGCACTGTGGGGCTACCGCTGGGCGTGGAGCCAGCCGCGCCCCGGCGAGCGCGTCGATGTCGGCGCGATCCTACGGCTCGTGCCGGGCCTGGTCCGCGGCGATGGCCAGCGCGGCGAGGTCGAGTGCACGATCACCGACGGCCACCGCGAGGGCGGCCCATTGACGCTGACGATCATGATGGACGAGGGCTCGAGCCGCGTGATCGAGGAACCGAGCGAGCGCGCCGCGGCGCGCATCAGCGGTGACTCGCACGCCTGGGTCGCGGCCTTCTCCCCCGGCGGCAGCACGAGCTCGCTGATGATCAGCGGCGACCGTGGCATGGCCGAGCGGATGATCGGCCAGCTCTCGCGCTCGGAGATGCAGCCGATCGAGAGCATCGACCGCGCCGTCGCGTAGGCCGGGGCCGGCTCGCCGCTGCTTCGCCGGCCGGCACAACCGAAGTCAATACCCGGGGCGGGGATCGAACCCGCAGGGCCCTTGCGGGCAGCGCTTTTTAAGAGCGCCGACTTTGCCAGTTTGTCTACCCGGGCGGGAGGATCTCTTGGTGCGCGCTGATCTTACCCTGAGGCACTGGCGCCAATACGCATATTTCTGGCCGCTGGCGGACAGATTTCATATCGTGATGCACACGCGACCGCAACTTTCCCGCAGCTAGGCTGTTCCCATGGGTCTGGAAGGACAAATGGGAAGTTCTGCTCTCAGATACCCAGGGGTAGCCGGCCGCAACGTCCGTTCGCCGCTGCTCAAGCTGCAGTCCGATGAGCGCCTGGTCAACATGGTCCGCAAGGGCAATCAGGGCGCCTTCGAGGTGCTCGTCGCGCGTTACAACGCGCGCCTCCTGGCCTTCTGCCGGCACATGCTCGGGTCGCGCGAGGACGCCGAGGACGTGCTGCAGGATGTGCTCACCGCCTCCTACAACGCGATGCTGGCCGATGACCGCCCGATCAACGTGCGGCCCTGGCTCTACCGGATCGCGCGCAACCGCTGTCTGAACCACCTGCGCCGCAACCGCGCGGTCGGTGTCGACTCGATGGACGTCCACCTGGCCGAGCACGGCGCCACCACCGCCGACAAGGTTCACGAGCGCGAGGAGTTCCGCCAGTTGCTGCACGACATCCGCGACCTGCCGGAGACGCAGCGCACCGCGCTCGTGCTGCGCGAGATGGATGCGCTCTCCTACGAGCAGATCGCCGAGGCGATGGAGACCACCGTCTCGAGCGTCAAGTCGCTTCTGGTGCGCGCGCGCGTGTCACTGACCGAGGCCGCCCAGGCGCGCCTGCTGAGCTGCGAGGAGGTCCGTGAAGAGCTGGCCGAGATCGCCGAGGGCATACGACGCAAGCAGAGCGCGTCGGTCCGCCGCCACGTCAGGAACTGCAGCCGCTGCCAGGTCTTCCAGGGCGAGATCAAGAAGAGCAGCCGCGCGCTCGCCGCGCTGGCGCCCATCGGTCCGCTCGCCCTCCTCCACAAGCTTCTCTTCGTCCACGCCGCCACCCATTCGGCCAGCTCCGCCGGAGCCGGCATCGCGGGTGCAGCCGGCGCGGGCGGGGCCGGCGCAGCCGGCGCTGCGGGTGGTGCAGGCTCCGCCGGCCTGGTGACCGCGGGGGTCGGCGCAGTGGCCGCCAAGGCCGCTGCCGGCATCGCCGCCGCGGCTCTGGTCACCGCGGGTACCGTCGCGATGGACCACACCACGCACCACCCGCACACCGGCCCGTCCGCCAGCGTGGTCGTGCAGCGCTCGCTCAGTGCCGGCCTGGCGAAGGCGATCGGCAGCTCGAGTCTCGGCAACCCCGTTGGCCCCGGGCCGGGCCTGAACGTCGCGGTGGTTGCCAGCAAGACCGCAAAGACGACCCACGCGAGCGTCGCGCACACCGCGATCACGATCGGCTCGACCGTCAGCCAGGCCAGCCACGTCACCACGCATGCGATCACCACCAGCGGCACGACCGACAGGACCGACGCGACCACGCCGGCGCAGCCCACGCAGGTGCTGACCCCGCCCGTCACGAACCTACAGAGCTCGCCGGGCGCCAACACCAACGGCGCGCACGTGACGCCCACCGGCGGTGCCGGTCTCGGCACGCCGGGTGGCTCGGCCAGGACTCCGACGCCGAGCACAGGCACCACCTCGACGGCGGCCACCACGTCGACGGCGGCGGACCCAACCTCCACCGGATCGACTGCTACGACGACGACGGTGCCGACCGGCACGACGACATCGCCGGCGTCGTCGACGACCACGTCGCCGACGGATACCACCAGGTCGCCGACCGGCACGACCACGTCGCCGACGGATACCACAACGTCGCCGACCGGCACGACCACGTCGCCCGATACCGCCACCAGCGCGAGTATTACGCCCACACCACCGGCCGGCTAGAGCACCTCCACAGCGATGTTGGGTGGTGGGCCGAGGTTGGCTTACCATCCGCTCCTCATGAAGGAGATCGACTTCGACCACTTCCTCGGCGTGGACATGCGCGTCGGCCGCGTGATGGCGGTGGACGAGTTCCCCGAGGCGCGCAAGCCCGCCTGGAAGCTGACGATCGACTTCGGTCCCGGGATCGGGATCAAGCGCTCCTCGGCCCAGATCACGACCTACCGCCGCGAGGAGCTGCTCGGCACGCTGGTGGTGGCGGTCGTGAACTTCCCGCCGCGCCAGGTCGGGGCGTTCATGTCACAGGTCCTGGTGCTCGGCGCCTACGACGACGAGCTCGGGATCGTGCTGCTGCGGCCCGACCAGGACGCCGAAGTCGGCTCACGGATCGGCTAGGCCACGGCTAGGCCGTGTGGCTCTGCCCCGGGTCGAGCACGATCACCTTCGAACTGGTCTGAGACTCGACGTCGACCTTGAACGCCTGCGCGTCGGTCTCGATCGGCGGGAAGGTGTTGTAGTGGCAGGGGATCACGTAGCTGGCGCCGATCAGCTCGGCGGCGTCGACAGCGTCGTGGCGGTCCATCGTGTAGTGACCGCCGATGCAGACGAGCGCGTAATCGATCGGGGTGCGCTTGCCGACCAGCTTGAGGTCGGAGAAGAGGCCGGTGTCGCCTAGGTGGTAGACGGTCGTGCCCCTGAAGTTGACGACCAGCCCGGCGGGGACGCTGACCGTGCCCTTGGGCGTGGTCGAAGTGTGCCAGGCGGGCACCATCTTGACCCAGCCCCAGTCGAACTCGACGGTGCCGCCGATGTTGATGTCCATCGCGGTCACGCCCTCCTCTTCCCCGAACTCCTGTGCGAGCTCGACGATCGCGAGCACGGGCGCGCCGGTGCGCGCGGCGATCGGGACGACATCGGCGACATGGTCGCCGTGGCCGTGGGTGACCAGGATCGTTGTGGGGTTCAGGGCATCGGCGGAGACGGCCGCCTTGGGATTGCCGGTCAGGAACGGATCGATCAGCACCGACGTGTCACCGTCGGCCAGCTCGAACGTGGCGTGGCCGTGATACCTGATTTCCATGCGGTTCTAGTCCTCCCAGAGGTGGTGGGGCTCTTTACTCTGAGCCTGCCCCGGATGCGCTTTGGCCAAGCTCCCGGGCGAGCTCGAAGCCGACGGCCACGCCGACGAGCATCGTCAGGCGCGTCTCCTCGGCGAACAGCGTCCGTATCGCTACCAGCCGATTGTGCGGATCGCCGGTGTTTACGGCTTCCCTGACGGCCTGATCATGAGCCGTGTCGAACCAGCCGCCCTCGTGCAGGGCGTGGCCGAGTACGCGCTCGAGACTCGGGGCGGCGCGGCTCACAACGTCCTGGGCGGCGTCGAGCCGGCCGGGCTCCGAGAGCGCCGCAATCGCGGCATCGATGTCAGCGTCGGAGAAGCTCAACGGCTTGGAGGTTCGCAGATCGCAGGCCGCCGCGGAGACCGGAGTCTCCGGCGGATCAGTGGTGGATGCGGGTCAGCAGCTCGCCGAGCGCCAGGCCCGCGACGATGCCGACGCCGTCGGCGATCACGCTGGCGGACGGCTCGGCCAGCGGCATCAGCGCGATCACGGCGCCGAACACCGCCGTGCCGAGCAGATCACCATCGAAGTCATGCCTGCGCAGCATCAGTGTCAGGTCGGGGACCACCCAGGCGCAGAGCAGCGCCAGCGCAGCGCCGTTGCCGCCCATGTAGACGTGGTTGTGGGTCAGGGCTGCGGTCGCGCCGAGCCCGCCGGCACCGCCGATCAAGACCAGCGTGACCACCATGACCGGACCGTGACGGCGCTCCATCAGCCAGCCGTAGATCGCGATCACGAGCAGCGTCAGGACCGCGTAGCCGGTGTTGTTGTAGATGAACGGCGCCGTGAACACTCGCCACCACTGCTTGCCCAGGTCACCGAAGATGATCAGGTCAGACTGGCCGAGGAAGGTCGTGCGCCAGAGCAGCGTCCCGGCCACGCCCAGCAGCACCAGCAGGCCGGTGAGGTAGGGGTGCGACTCGTGACGGATGCCAGGGATCTCACCGCGGCGCAGGCGGCTCAGCGAGGGCGTTATCGGGCGGCGCACGCGCTCGGTGATGCGACCGTTGCGATCGAGCTTCGGGGCGCGCTTGCGCAGCCGCGTGCCGCAGTACGGGCACTCGGTTATGTATGGGCTGACCTCAGAACCACAGTTCTTGCAAACGACGAAGAGATCAGGTCCACCCGTACTCACAGGCTCTAAGTGTAAAGCCGATTTCCTGGCACTTGATGCGGCAACATCACCCCAACCGGGCAGCTCTAGACTCGACCTCAGACAAGGTTCAAGCGACATCTGACACTAAGGCGGGCGACATGGCTCTTGGCTACGACGAAAAGCTCTACATCCTGGCGTTCGACCACCGCGGCTCCTTTCAGCAGAAGATGTTCGGGATCGACGGCGTCCCGACCGCCGAGCAGGCGGAGACGATCTCCGACGCCAAGCGGCTGATCTTCGAGGGCATGCTCGAGGCCGTGCACCGCGGTGCCGAGGCGGGCTCGACGGGCGTGCTGGTCGACGAGCAGTTCGGCTCAGACGTCCCGCGGCGGGCGCGCGAGCGCGGGCTGAAGCTGGCGATGCCGGTCGAGATATCGGGCCAGGATGAGTTCGACTTTCAGTACGGCGAGGACTTCGCGGCGCACATCGAGCGCTTCAACCCAGACTTCTCCAAGGTACTGGTGCGCTACAACCCCGACGAACCCGACGTCGAGATGAACAGCCGCCAGGTCGAAAAGCTGAAGCGCCTCTCCGATTGGCTGCACGAGCACGATCGCAAGTTCCTCTTCGAGCTGCTGGTCCCGGCCACGGAGGCGCAGCTGACGTCGGTGGCTGACAACTCCGCTCGCTACGACCTCGAGCTGCGCCCCGAGCTGATGCGGCGCGCGATCGAAGACTTCCAGAACGCCGGCGTCGAGGTTGACATCTGGAAGATCGAGGGTGTCGATGAGCAGTCGGACGCCGACATGCTCGCGCGCCAGGCGCGATCCGGCCCCGGGCGCGAGGGCGTCACCTGCGTGCTGCTCGGGCGGGGTGCCACGACCGAGAAGGTTGAGGAGTGGCTGGAGATCGCCGCCCCGGTCGAGGGCTTCATCGGCTTCGCGATCGGACGTTCGATCTGGTGGGACGCCCTGAAGGGCTATCTCGACAAGAGCCTCCAGCGTGAGGACGCGGCGGCGACGGTGGCCGACAACTATCTGCACTTCGTCACCGTCTACGAGGGCAAGCTCGTCCATTGAGGTTCCTCGACCGAAGATATGGCCAAGCGCACCGCCAAGCCACGCCCCCGCGACCGCCGGCACGCGAGCACGTCGTGACGCTCCCGCTTTAGTGGCCACTTCTGTCTGCTCAACGATGGGGCCGCCGCAGTCGCCGGCTCCACGATCGCGCCGCTGTTGACCGTCACCCGGCCGGCGTGGCACCGGCTGCATGCAAACCACAGGGTTTAGATTTTCCCGCTAGGGTTACCGGTCGGTGTCCGCGATGAAGATGCGACAGAGTCTCGCTCAGCTTGAGGAGCAGTTCCTTGAGCACAGCGAAATCGAGGAGCAACGCCGTCAGCGCATGCAGCGCACAGCAGCTGTCCGTTCGCGTCAGCGCTGGCATGCTCGTGAGCGCAAGCGCGGCTCAAAGCGCTTCTACGTGCTGGCGCTGACGCTGGTCGCGACGGCGGTGCTCGTGACCGTGGCGATGTTCGCCACCCTGTATCTGCTGCTCTCCTAAGCCGCGAGCGGGCGCTGAACGCTCGCAGGCAGCGAACGAAAGCAACAACCCGCCGGAACCGAACCAGCAGCAACCGGCCGGACCATCACACGCGTCGGGTATCCGACGATGGCCCCGGCGCCGGGCTGCACCTGGTCTCAGATGAGAGACGACTGAGGTCGGGCCCGACCGCTAGTCAGCGGTCGGCTCACCCAGCTCCTGCAGGGCTGCGTCCACCTCGGCGACGGCTTCGTGCGGCTTGATTGCGTCACGCTGCTCGTCCTGGATCTCCAGGTAGACCTCCTTGCGGAAGACGGGCACGTCGCGAGGCGCCTGGATGCCGATGCGGACCTTCTCACCAACGATCGCGAGCACCGACACCTCGATGTCGTCTCCGATCATGATGCTCTGATTGGACTTCCGTGTTAGTACAAGCATCCTTCTTCTCCCCGGCTGAGAGTGACAGGGGCGTCACAGCCCAGGCGAATCATCCCGGCCCCGGGCGGCCGGACAAACCCCAACTGTGAGCATACCCGCGGCTGTGCTGCGCTTTCAACTATTTCTGAGGAATCCGTTCAACTATTTGTAGGCGGGTTTGTAAGGGCTTGTGAAGACCATATGCCGACGTGGTAGGCGGGGCAGGCTGAGTCCACTCGTCCTTGTATGCTCAGCCGTTCTATGCCAAGACGTTCTCTGCGACCTGAGTTGAACCGAATCCGCGGCTGGGTGCGTCAGGGACGCACCGACGCGTGGATCGCCCATCAGCTCGAGGTCACCGTCCAACAGATCCAAGCCTTCAAGCGCGAACAGGCGCTGGAGCCAGACGCGGATCCGGACACGACAGTCGCCGTCGCCGATTTTGACGACGAGATCGACCTGCGTGCCGAGGATGACGCGCTGATCGCTGCCGAGCTCGATGCCGAGGCGGCTGCTGCCGCTGATGAGCCCGAGCTCGAGCAGGAAGATGAAGATGAAGATGACAAGCCCAAGCGCCGGCGTAGCCGGCGTGGTGGTCGCACAGGTCGCGCAACCAAGCGCAAGGCCGGCGGCCCCTGGGAGGCCTCCTTTGATCACGGCGAAGAGGGCATCGGGCTCTGGCTCGACCCCGCCGTGGAGGACGATCCGGTTTACGCCGAGTCGTGGGCAGGCCACCGTCCGGTCGAAGTCACGATCGAGGAGGACCAGATCGTGATCCGTCGCGCCGGCGCCGAAGAGCCAGAGAGCTCCGAGGAGTCAGAAGACTGATCTTTGCCGGGGCCGGCAGCTCTGGGTAACGCCCGGGCGCCGGCCCCGCTGATCGCATGGCAGATGCCGCTTGGGATGCGACCGCGCCATCGGTGGCGGCTTTGCGACGTTGCCGCGCGCGGAAGGGGCTATGTCTTCGGAGATTAAACGATAATGAGAATCAGAATCATTATCGTTTTCTCGCGGAGGGGGACGCCTTAAGGCGTGTCGGTCCGCTTGGCGTGGGCCAAGCAGGCGTCGTGTGGTCCGCCCGGCGTGGGCCAAGCAGGCGTCGCGTCATACGCGGCCGGCGGCACGAGGCGGGCCAATGCCTCATCCGTCCGCGTCGCGGCGGACTCCCCCACCCCAGTCGATCGCCCTGCGCGCGTAGCGCGCGAAGGCGGCGCCGGCCACGGTGCCGGTGTCCCAAGCCTCAGGTGTGCTCGGCGCGGTGGTGTAGGCGATCTCGAAGCACCAGTCGGTGCCCTCCTTCAGATAGAAGGCCGCGAGCTCGTCGGTCGTGAACTTGCCCCCGAGGCGGTGGCGCAGCTCGAGGTAGATGTCATCGCTGACGCGCTCGAGCGTGCGGCGCTCGGCGTGCGCGGAAGCCGCGATGCGACGCGCTCCGTCCTCCCACAGCCCCATCAGCAGGTCAAAGTCGTCCGCCATTCGGCCGACGTTAGCTGACGGCGCAGGCGGGCTCAGTTGCCCGCGGAGACGACCACGAACGGGCGCTCGCCCGCCGCGACCATGCCGAGCTGGCGTGCGTCATGCATGATCGTCGCCTTCTGGTGAAGCGCCCGCTCCCGAGCCACCAGCTGGCGGTGCTGCTTCTGGAGGGACGACACCAGGCTCGACTCCTGCGCGGCCTGCGCGCGCGCCGACATCAGCGCGAGCCCGGCCTTGAGGCCAAGCAGGCCGACCATCGAAACAACCACGAGCATCACGATCCGGAACTTGCGGTCCCAGCCGATCTTTGACATAGGCAGGCGCTGCGTGACGTGCCTTGGGCGGGCACGCTGCTCCTGCGACCTCGATGTGCGCGCGTTCCGTGCGGCAGCGGTGTGACTCCTGGGCGGCATCCCTTTCGGCCTTCATTCGCCGCCGCGAGTCTCCTTCCTGCCGCAAGCTATCTTTCAGCCGCTGCAACGCCGGATGCAGCCGAGCTCGGACCTGCGCCCGGCGCCTACTTGTTGGCGGCGCGGAAGGCCTTGCGGCCGGGGTACTCGGCCTCGGAGCCGAGCGCCTCCTCGATCCGCAGCAGCTGGTTGTACTTGGCCACGCGATCGGTGCGCGAGGGTGCCCCGGTCTTGATCTGGCCACAGCCGGTGGCGACCGCGAGGTCGGCGATCGTGACGTCCTCGGTCTCGCCGGAGCGGTGCGACATGACCGCCGTGTAGCCGGCCTCGCGGGCCATGCGCACGGCGGCGAGCGTCTCGGTCAGCGTGCCGATCTGGTTGACCTTGATCAGGATCGAGTTGCCGACCTTCTGGTCGATGCCGCGCTTCAACCGCTCGGTATTGGTGACGAACAGGTCGTCACCGACAAGCTGCAGGCGCTCGCCGAGCGCCTGCGTCAGCGTGGCCCAGCCGGCCCAATCCTCCTCAGCCATGCCGTCCTCGATCGAGATCACCGGGTAGCGGTTGGCGATGTCGGTCCAGTAGGCCGACATCTCGTCGGGGCTGAGCGTGCGGTTCTCGTGCTCGAGGTTGTAGGAGCCGTCCTTGAAGATCTCGGAGGTCGCCGGATCGAGCGCGACCGCGACCTGCTCGCCGGGGATGTAGCCGGCGGCGCGGATGCCGGCCATCAGCACCTCGAGCGCCTCCTCGTTGGAGCTCAGGTTCGGAGCGAAGCCGCCCTCATCGCCGACCGTCGTCGAAAGGCCGCGGTCGTGCAGCGCCTTCTTGAGGTTGTGGAAAACCTCGGCGCCCATCCGCAGGCCCTCGCTGAAGGAGCGGGCGCCCACGGGGACGACCATGAACTCCTGGAAGTCGACGCTGTTGTCGGCGTGCGCGCCGCCGTTGATCACGTTCATCATCGGCACCGGCAGAACATGCGCGGTGTCGCCGCCGAGGTACTTCCAGAGCGGCTGGCGAGCCTCCGCGGCCGCCGCATGGGCGGCGGCCAGCGAGACGGCAAGGATCGCGTTGGCGCCGAGCCGCGACTTGTTGGCGGTGCCGTCGAGGCTGATCAGCGTGCGATCGAGCGCCGCCTGGGCCGAGGCATCCATCCCGCGGACGGCGTTGGCGATCTCCTTGTTGACGTTCTCGACGGCCTTGGAGACGCCCTTGCCCATCCAGGCGGTACCGCCGTCACGCAGCTCGGTGGCCTCGAACTCACCGGTAGATGCACCAGAGGGGACAGCTGCCCGGCCCCAGGCGCCGGACTTCACGCTGAGCTCCACCTCGACGGTCGGGTTCCCGCGACTGTCAAGGATCTGGCGGGCGTGAACGTGCTCGATCTGGCTCATCTGTGGGTTGCTCTCCTCGGTATGTGGTCCGCTGATCCGGGCAGCTACTTACTCGGTCAGCCGCGCCTGCGCGTAGAAGCCGAGCTGCTCGTCAGCGGAGAGATCGTTCCAGTTTCGGCCATGGGATGCGGCCAGATCAACTCCCGCCTGCACTCGGCCGCGGAAACGGTCGGCCGACGCCCGCAGCGCCAGCTCGGGATCGAGCTTCATCTTGCGCGCGACGTTGACCGCGGCAAACAGCACGTCGCCGAGCTCGTGGAAGCGCTCCGCGTCGGTCTGCGCGGAAATCAGCTCGCCGAGCTCGTCCCGCACGGACTGCAGTGGCGCCTCGACGCCGGCGAAGTCAAAGCCGCTGGTGGCGGCACGGCGCTGGACCTTGCGCGCGTAGAGCGGCCCGGGCAGGTTCTCCGGCACCTCGCCGAAGACGCCCGCCTCACGGCCGTCCTCGGCGGCCTTGATCGCGTCCCAGTTGCGCAAGACCTCGGCCGAGGTCTCCGCCTCGCCCTCACCGAACACATGCGGGTGGCGGCGGATTAGCTTCTCGGTGCAGTGCCTCGCGACCTGCGCCAGATCACCGGCACCGCGCTCCTCGAGCAGCAGCGCGAGGAAGTGGACCTGGAACAGGACGTCGCCAAGCTCGTCCAGGAGCTTGGCGTCATCCTGCCGGTTGGCGGCGTCGGCGAGCTCGTAGGCCTCCTCGACCGTGTGCGGGACGATCGAACGCTCGTCCTGCTCACGGTCCCAGGGGCACTCGCGTCGCAGGCGGCGCGTGATCTCGTCCAGACGACCGAGTGCGGCCGTGATCTCCGGGTCGCCGGAGCTCACCGCGGTGTCCTCGTCCGGAGGTCGTGCCGGCACCGAGAGGGGTCGCCGAGGGCGATCTGACAAGAACGCAGGGAGGGGCAATACCGAGTTGTATTGCCCCGACCGAGGACGCCGTCAGGCGCCCTCGGAGGCCGCTCGAATGCCGCAAGACCTGCGGTCGAGGGCACTTACTTGGTGGTGCTGGTCGTGCTCGCCGACGTGCTCGTGCTCGAGGTGGTCGTGCTCGGGGTCGACGTCGCCGTCGTCGTCGTCTTCGGCGCCTTGTAGTTCGAGCAGTAGGACGTCTGGTAATGGGGGGCGCGACACTTGGTCTGCCCCTTCCAGGCCTTCTCCGCGTTCTTGAGCACGGTGTTCTCCGCCGACTGGCCCTGGGTCGAGTTCAGCTGCGACTTGATCGCGGGGGTGGCCTTGGCGAGCGACTCCTGTGTGGCGGCGGTGATCTTGGTCACCTCGAGCACGTAGTAGCCGAAGATGCCCTTGACCGGGCCGGTCAGCTGGTTCAGCGAGGCGGCGAAGATCGCCTTGCTGGCGGCGGCCTCCTCCTCACCGGAGCTGATGTTGGTGAGCGTGCCGCCGTTGTTCTTGGCCGACGGGTCGGCCGCGTACTGCTTGGCGACCTTGTCCCAGCTCTGGCCACCCTTGAGCGCGTTATATGCGGCCTGGGCCCGGCCTTGAGTCTTGGTACGGATCAGATGCAGATCGCGCGTCTCGGCGGTGCCGAACGAGCTCTTGTGCGCGGCGTAGTAGGCGGCGATCGCCTTGGCGTTCACCGGCTTCTCGACGCGCTTCATCAGCTTGGAGAGCAGCTGCTGGCTGCGATAGGTGTACTTTATGTCAGCGAGCGTCTCGCCGCTGGACTTGAGCGTTGATGCCAGGTACGCCTGCTGCTTCTTGGTGGTCGGAAACTGCTTCTTGAACAGCTTCTGGAAGCTGGCGTTAATGTCGGAGCTCTTGATGCCGGCCTTGTGCGCGGCGAGCTGCAGCCAATAGCTCTGGATCAGGTAGTTCATGACCGTGGTCGAGGTCGAGGTGAAGACCTGCTTGCAGTCGGTCTTCAGTGCAGCATCCGTGGCCGAGCGCAGCGACGGGATGGCCGCGCGGATCGCCTTCTCGCAGCTCGAGAAGTTGGTTGGATTGCTGGAGATGATCGGCGGCTCGTTCACGCCTTGCTGTGCGTACTGGGCGGCCTGCTCCTTGGCGGCCACGTAGGCCCAGTGATTGAACGCTGACAGGCTGATGGGGTTACCGGCGACAGTCGCCACCGAGTTACCGGAGACCGAGCTGCCGCAGCCAGCGACGGCGGCCCCGATCACAAAAAAGGCGGCAACGGCCGCAAGCTTCCTAGACATTGGCATCGGCGCCGATGGTAGCGTCCCCGCAGCCTCGCGGCGGTGCGATGGTGCGGCTCTCTTACGAAGTTCTTTGCGTCAGACGGCCGCGGGCTCCGCCTCGGCGGCCCGCAGCACCGACAGCAGCACGTCCGCGGCCAGCACGACGGCCTCGAACTGGGCGTGCGGTTCGCCGGCGACACGCATCGAGAGCTGTGACTTGCCCGACTCATACAGCGCCTCCGGCATCTCGGCGCGCAGCGCCTTGACCCGCCGCGAGTCGAGCTCGATCGGCGTGACCGCCAGGCGCCCGCCCTTGAACGAGACCGCGCTGGCGCCGGCCTGCCCGAGCTTGATCCGCGCGGTCTGCAGCAGCAGCAGGTTCTCGAGCGGCTCGGGGATCTCACCGAAGCGGTCATTCAGCTCATCGCGCAACAGTGCGATCTCGGCGACCTCGCGCGCGCCCGCGATGCGACGGTGGACGTCGACCTTGGCCTGCTCGTAGGGGATGTAGTCGGGCGGAACGTAGGCATCGACGCCGACCTCGAGTCGCACCGGCTCCCACTCCTCCTCCTGGAATCCACTGCCCGACACGGCGGCCTGGGCGGCCTGCACCGCCTCGTCGAGCATCTGCATGTAGAGCTCGAAGCCGAGCGCCGCTACGTGCCCCGACTGCTCGTCGCCGAGCAGGTTGCCGGCGCCGCGGATCTCGAGATCGCGCATCGCGACCTTGAAGCCGGCGCCGAGCTCGGTGTAATCCGAGAGAGCCGACAGCCGCTGGGCCGCATCCGAGGTCAGCGCCGCCGAGGATGGGTACAGCAGGTAGGAGTAGGCGCGCTCCCGAGAACGTCCGACGCGCCCGCGGATCTGGTACAGCTGCGAGAGCCCGAACATGTCGGCCCGCTCGACGATCAGCGTGTTGGCCTGCGGGATGTCGATCCCCGACTCGATGATCGAGGTCGCGACCAGCACGTCCGCGTCACCGCGCAGGAACGCCATCATCCGCTTCTCGAGCGTGGCGTCGTCCATCTGCCCGTGCACGACCTCGAAGCGCATCCGCGGCACCAGGCCGCGCAGCCGCTCGGCGGTCTCGTCGATCGACTCGACGCGGTTGTGCAGGAAGAACGCCTGGCCCCCGCGTGCGTGCTCGCGCAGCAGCGCCGCCTTGACGAGCTCCTCGTCGTACTCGCCGACGAAGGTCTTGACCGGGCGCCGGCCCTCGGGCGGGGTCTCGATCACGCTGATGTCGCGGATCCCGGCCAGCGACATCTGCAGCGTGCGCGGGATCGGCGTGGCGCTCATCGCCAGCACGTCGACGCGCAGCTTCATCTGTTTCAGGAGCTCCTTCTGCCTTACGCCGAAGCGCTGTTCCTCGTCGATGATCAGGAGCCCGAGGTCCTTGGCGCGCACGTCGCGGGAGAGCAGCCGGTGGGTGCCGATCAGGATGTCGACCTCGCCACGCGTGAAGGCGGAGACCGCCTCCTTCTGTTCGGCAGCGGGACGGAAGCGCGAGATGTGCTCGATCCGCACCGGGTAGTCCTTGAGGCGCTCGGCAAAGGTGCCGTAGTGCTGCTGGGCGAGGATCGTCGTCGGCACCAGCACCATCACCTGCTTGCCGTCCTGCGCGGACTTGAAGGCCGCGCGCAGGGCGACCTCGGTCTTACCGTAGCCGACATCACCGCAGATCAGCCGGTCCATCGGCCGCGGCGCCTCCATGTCGGCCTTGACGAACTCGATCGCGTCGCGCTGATCGGGCGTCTCGGTGTACTGGAAGGCATCCTCGAACTCGCGCTGCCAGTCGGTGTCGATCGGGAAGGCGTGGCCCTCGCGCCGCTTGCGCTCGGCATAGAGGTTGAGCAGCTCGCCCGCCATCTCCTGCGCGGCGCGCCGGGCGCGAGCCTTGATCGTGTCCCAGCGCGTGCCGCCGAGCCTCGAGAGCGTCGGTCCATGCTCACCGCCACCGCCGACGTAGCGGCTGATCTTGGCCAGCTGCTCGACCGGCATGAAGACGCGGTCAGAGCCCGCGTACTCGAGGTTCAGGTAGTCGCGCGTGACCCCGGCGACGGTCTTGGTGTCGAACCCGGCGAAGCGCGCGACGCCGTGATCCTCGTGCACGACGATGTCCCCGGTGCGCAGCTCCGCGAACGAGCGCAGTGCCCCGCGGCGCCCGACCCTGACCGGACCCTCGGGCGCGCGCCGGCGTCGGAACAGCCGCTGCTCGGGGATCACCGCCAGGTGGAACTGCGGCGCGATGAAACCCTCTCTGAGTCGGGCGTGTGCGAATACCAGCGGGTGGGCGGGGCCGTTCCCGCTGGTATTGCCAAGCCAGTCCACCTTGAGACGCCCGAGGTTGTAGGCGGCGCGCTCACCCTCGCCCTTGACCGCGAACGCGACCACGGTCTGGTAGCCCGAGCGCGTCAGCTTCTCGAGCTCCGGCTCGGCGTCGCGGATCGAGCGGGCGCCGATCTCGGCGGCCTGGCCGCGGAACTGGAAGGACTGGTCCTGGTCGATCGACGACAGCCGGATGCGGGTGCGGGCATCGAGCTCGGCGGTGATCGCCTCGGGATTGATGTAGAGGTGGTGGGCCTCGGTGTCGTGGAAGGCGGCGCAGACGTCGTGCCAGTGGTCAGAGAGCGCCGGCTGCACCTCCTCCTCGGCGGCCAGCAGCACGCTGGCCTGGGCGTCGACCAGCTCGAGGAAGGTCCTGAAGTCCTCGACCGGCAGCAGCTCGGTGATGTCGGGGCGGTTCTCCTGGGCCTCGGCGGCGGCGAGCTCGGCCAGCTCGCGATACTCGGAGGCGAGCTCGGCGGCCGGTGCGACCTCAACCTCGTCGGCCTCACCGAGCGAGCGCTGCGTGAAGGTCGAGAACCAGCGCAGCGACTCGATCTCATCACCGAACAGGTCGACGCGCACGGCGCGGTCCTCGGTCGAGGGGAAGACGTCGAGCAGCCCGCCACGGATCGCAAAACTTCCCCGTTCCTCGACCTGGTCGACGCGCTCGTAGCCGGCGGCGACGAGGTCGGTCGCGGTCTCGTCGAGGTCGAGCAGCTCACCCTTCTTGAGCGTGAAGCCATGCGGGCGAAGCGACGGGTCGGGCACCTTCTCCGACAGCGCAACGGCGCTGACGACCACCACCGGCGCGCCATGCTCGCCGGCGTCCGGATCGAGCAGCGCGTCGAGCGCCGCGATCCGCTGGCCGGTGAGATGCGGCGGCGGCGCCAGGTGCGACTCGTAGGTGACGCCGCGCGTCGGGTAGTAGCGCACGCGCCGAGGCGCCAGCCAGGCCCGCAGGCTGCCGGCCAGCTCGCGCGCCTGGCGGTCGTCGCCCGCGACCACGATCGCCGGCGTGGTCTGATCGCGGCCAAGCAGGGCCGCGATCAAGAAGGGACGCAGCGACAGCGAGACAAACGCGCGGCCGCCCTCTGAGTGCAGCCGACCTGTCTGCGGATCGTCGTCGGCGTGATGGAGCAGTGATGAGAGCATTCGCTCTCTCTACTTAAGCAGTTGTTCGGCGGCGTCGGCGGCGGCGTCGATCAGCGCCCGCACGTCGGCCTTCGGCTCCCTGAATCTGCTGAGCACGAACGCGGCGACGAGCTCGGGATCGGTGGTCGGCGGGCGCCCGACGCCGATCCGCACGCGCTGGAAATCGGCGGTGCCGAGCGCGGTCTTGATCGACTTCAACCCGTTGTGGCCGGCCAGCCCGCCGCCGAGGCGGGTCCGGATGTCGGCAAACGGCAGGTCGATCTCGTCGTGCAGCACGATGATGTGCTCGGGCTCGACGCGCAGCTCACCGCGCGCGGGGCCGACCGACTTGCCGGCCTCGTTCATGTAGGTCTGCGGCATCAGGATCGCGACGCGGGGACCGCCGACGCCCGTGCGGCCATCGGTGATCAGGCCCCGGTACTTGGCCTTGGGCTTGCCGAGCTCCCAGCGCGCTCGCAACCGCTCGGCGACCTCGAAGCCGATGTTGTGCGGGGTGCCGGCGTAGGCGGCCCCGGGGTTACCGAGGCCGACCACCAACCAGTCGACGGGTGCGCTGCGGCGATGCAGCAGCGGCATGCTGTTACGTGACGGCTATTCGCCGTCGGAAGCTTCGCCGGCGTCGCCCTCGGCAGCAGCCTCGGACTCGCCCGCTTCGCCCTCGCCCTCGCCCTCACCGACGACCTCGGTCTCGAGCTCGAGCTCGTCCTCGGCAGCCATCATGCTGCGCGAGGTGCGGATCGCGGCGAGCACGAGCTCCGGATCGCCGATGATCGTGACGCCCGCGGGCGCCTTGATCTCGCCGAGCGAAACGGTGCCGCCAATCTCGAGGCCGGCGATGCTGTGCGTGATCACGTCGGGGATGTCATTGGGCTTGGCCTCGACCGTGACCGACTGGATCGAGTGCTCGAGGACACCGCCGACCTTGACGTCGGACTCGTCGATGTCGATCAGCTCGACCTGCACGGGTGCCTGGATCAGCTTGTCGAGGTCCACGCGGAGAAGGTCGACGTGCATCGTCGCCCCGCTGACCGGGTGACGGACGCGCTCCTTGACGATCACGGGCTCGGCGGCCGCGCTGTCAATCTGGAGGTCAAGGACGGCGCTGGCGTGGGCGAGCGTGTTGCGCAGGATGCGGGCGTCGATCTGGAAGGAGACCGGGTCCTTGCCGCCACCGTAGACGGTGCCGAGGACCAGGCCCTCGCGGCGCAGTCGTCGCGCCTGGCGCGAGTGACCGGGCTCGCGGCTACTGGCGAGAAGGCTTGTGGACTGTTCAGACATAGGTCGCCCGATGGTAGCGAGCATTGACGGTTTGCGAATTTCGCTCTCCCGCCGATGGCGCGCGGCGGTACGCTGTACAGATGACGGATCTTCAGCTGATGCTGTTCCTCGTCGGGGTTCACATCTTTGGCTTCGTCGCGGTCGGGATCCTGATGATCCCGGTGCTGCGCGACGATCCGTCAGACACCGACGAGGAGGGCGGCAGCTCCGACGACGGCTGGGGCAACCGCCCCAACGTCAAGCCCGACCCGAGCCGCTGGCCCGGCGGCGGGATTCCGCTGCCCGACGCCGACCAGTCCACCGTGCGGCTCCGCGAGCCCGGCCGCCTCGGCGACAAGCTGACGCCGCCCGAGCGCCGCCCGGCACGGGAGCCCGTGCCGAGCAGGCCGATCCGCGCCAACGACTAGGTCTTATCGAGCCGTATGGCGGTGGGGGTCAGCGTCCGGAGTTCACGAGCGCGGCATAGGCCTCGAGGCTCCAGCCTTCGGGACCGCCGACCGCGTCGCGCATTCCCTCCCAGCCCTCGCCGTGACGGTCAAGGTGCTTGTGCTCCAGATCCACACGGGTGCTGTCGGGCGCCACGCTGAAGAAGCGCACATGCACCTCACTCGCGCGCGCGGGGTCGGTCTCGATCTCCCAGGTGGTGCTGATGTTCCAACTGAATGCGAAGTGGGTCGGCGGCTCGTAGACGAGCACCCGCGCCCAGCTGCAGCTGGCGCCGTCGCGTCCGCGATCGGTGATCAGCCCACCCTCGCGCAGATCGACCTCCATCTCCTCGAAGCCCTCGACGAGGTGGTGGTCCGGTTCCCACCACGCCCCCATGTCCTCCGTGAAGACCTTGAACGCCCGCTCGATCGAGGCGGAGACGGTAACCGACCTCTGCACCGACGTGTGCTGCGTGCTCATGCTCATGTCTGCTCCTCCGCGGCCGTCGCAAAGGCGGCCAGTGATCGTTGCCAGAACGTGTCGAGGTAGGCGCGCAGCTCGGCGAGCCCGGAAGGACTGGCGGCGTAGATGCGCCTTGTGCCCTCCGCGCGGTCGGTGACAAGTCCCACCTCCTTCAGCACCCGGAGGTGCTGGGAGACCGCCGGCCGACTGACCGGCAGTGTGCTAGCGAGCGCGCCAACCGAGAGCGGCTGGTCGATCACCAGCTCGAAGACGCGCCGCCGTGTGGGATCGGCCAGTGCCTCGAGTTTTAGGTCAGCGTTAGTCATCGCTTACGTAAGCTATCACTTACAGATAGGCAAAGCAAGCTTTGCGGCCCTCCAGCGCGCTTCAGCATCCGGCTCCACCTGCCGATACTCCGGATATGAGTTCAGCAGCGATTGGTGGGGCAAGCTCGCAGCTTGCCTCGGTCATGGCGGCGGCAGCGCTTCAGGGCAACGCCCTGGGTCTCGCAGAGGCCCAGATCAACGCATCCGACGTGGCAGCAGGCGGCACACCGGCCGTAAGCTCGAGCGCTCAGGCGCCGGGCATGCTTCAGATCTACGCCTGATCAACGACTGACCTACTGACCCCCGTCGTCGGGTCGGCGCCTCAGCATCAGCAGCGTCAGGCCGGCGAGCGCCACCGCACCGACCACCGCCACCACGCCGGCGCCTGCACCCAGCTGCGCCGCGGCAGCGCGAGCACCAGCATCACGAGGACGGGCAGCCAACCCATCCGGGTAGAGAGCCCGGATGGATCCTGGCGTGGCGGTACGGTGTGCGCGCGGTCGTACTCACGATGCCGCGGCGATCGCGCGGCGCCCCGGTATGGCCGCCGCCGAGCCTGGGCTGCCCTGCGCGCCCCGGCCGCTCGGGCGCTCGACTGATCTGCAGGCACGCGCATCAACGTACCGGAGCCTATAGGCGACGGCGCCGGATCAGCCAGTGGGTCAGGCGGCGTCCGAGAGTTCCAGGAAGCGCTCGACCGATGCCTCCTGGTGCGCGATCTGCTCGGCCAGGGTGTGCGCATGCCGAGCCGAGCGCTCCATGAAATCGATCACGCAGCCCTCGGGATCCTCGGCCAGCTGGTAGACGTGCGCAACCTCCTGCTGGATGCAGGCGATGCCGACCGGCGGATGGCCCTCGGCCAGCGTGCGGGCGTTGCAGACGGGCGTGACCATCACCTGCGACTCGGGCGCTACCAACGCCGTTGGCATCAGCCGGGGCAGCGGTGAGCGCGCCGGCAGCTTCGTTGCCATCCTGACCACCACGTCGCCGAGCAACCCGGCCAGCGCCTCGCGCCAGAGTTCGAGCACCACGTCGGCACCGACCAGCGTGTCGCGCAGTGTGCGCGCCTGCTCGGCGTAGAGGTGCTCCGCCTCCTCGCGGTCGCTGGCGTCGGCCAGGTCGAGGTCGCAGGGCACCCTGAGCAGCTCGGCCGGAGAGATGCTGCTGCCCGCGCCTCGGCTGCCGGGAGTCAGGTAGGTCTGCAGCGTCCCGAGGTCACGGCGGGCGTAGAAGATCACGGTGACGGCCTCGCTCAGCGGCAGCTGATCGATCCTCAGCGAGACGCTCACGGCCGAGCCGACGTCCAGTAGCGCGCGCTGCAGCAGCTCGTCTGCGTCGGAGTTGCGGCCCTCGTCAAGTTCGTCCTGCATGACTCACCTCCACCCACCGGGGATGGGATGTAACTACCCACTACTGGGCGTTACCGGCACCACGCCGGTTAAGTGTTTTATCGGCTGGCGTTAGCCCAAGATTGAGCGGATCCTCAGAAGGCACCTCCTCAGCGACACTTGTGGTGTGGAGCCACCGCTGGCATTGAGGTAGCCTCCGTCGAGAATGAAGAAGCTCTTCTTCACGCCGTTCTCGATCGTCTTCGGAATCGTAGGCTCCGTTGCCGGCAAGCGGGCCTTCAAAGCGATCTGGCGGCGGATTTCAGACGACCCGGAGCCGCCCTCGCCCAAGGCGCCAGCGGAAAGCCTTGGCCGGATCGCCGCCTCCGCCGCTCTGCAGGGCGCGACCCTGGCCGCCTCGGCCGCCGTGGCGCGGCAGCTCTCGGTTCGGGCCTTTCACCACCTCTTTGGCGTGTGGCCGGTGAAGCCCAAGCAACCGAAGACCGCCGACGCCTCCTAGCCGGCTACAGCGCATGGGCGAGGGCAACACGCAGCGTGAGCTGATCGAGCTCGAGCGGTCGCTGTGGCGCGCCGAGACCCGCTTCGACGCCCAGTTCATGGAGCGCACGCTGGCGGCGGATTTCCGCGAGTTCGGCCGCTCCGGCCGGGTCTACGAGCGCGCCGACACGCTCGCCGTCACCGGCGACTCGATCGACGCCCACCTGCGTGACTTCCAGCTCTCGATGCTCGCCGATGACGTCGCGCTGCTGACCTACGTCAGCGAGGTCCAGCACGAAGCGCTGGACCTCGCCAACAGATCATCGGTCTGGGTGCGACGCGACGGCCGCTGGCAGCTGCGTTTTCACCAAGGCACGCCGACCGTCTGACGCGCGGGTACAAACGGCTCGCAGGGCGGGTGCTCAGGTCAAGGGCTTCAGCCCATCGCCCGTCAGCAGATAGACCGCAGCCAGCGAGTCGGGCGGGGCCGATGCGAGTTCGAGCACGGCCGCACCCGCTCCCTGCGGTGAGAGCGGCTCCCCGAACTGCTGCAGGTACTCGGCTTCGGACTTACCCTGGCGCTCCGCGTAGGCGGTGACCGCTGGACGGCCGAGTTCGGTCAGGGGCGTCAGCCGCGGCATCAGCACGGTGATGTTGATCTCCAGGCCTATGCGGTTTGCCTCCTCCTGGGCGTAAGCGGCCAGGAAACGCTGGGTGGCCTTGGCACCCGCATAGCCACCGCTCAGCGGCGAACCCTGCAGTGCGGCGCCGCTTGAGAACAGCACCACTCGGCTGCCCGGCGCCAGTGGCTTGCGCAGCGCCGCCTGCAGCCAGTTGAAGGCGATCCGCACGTCGGCGTGCCAGTTGACGGAGAGCGTCTGCCACGTCTGTTCGAGCAGCGGCAGGACCGGCGGCGCGGCGCCGGCGACGAGCACCAGCAGCCGCGGTTCATAGCGGTCGATCAGACTGCCGGCGACCGCCGGCTCGGCCGCATCGGCGGACTCGGTGCGGATCACACCCGGCGCGTGGCTGAGCTCGGCGAGCGACGCCTCGCTGCGCGCCAGCGCGACGACATCGGCACCGGCTGCCGCCAGCGAGGTTGCGATGCCGCGACCGAGGCCGCGGCTCGCGCCGACGACGAGGGCTGTGTTGTCGAGCAGCATCGGATCAGCCCTGCTCGACGAGCGCCGACCGCAGATCGCCCGCGACTATCGGCTCGTGCGAGGTCGCGCTCTTGTTGTCCCGTACCCAGATCGAGATCACCGGTAGTGACAGCAGCGCGAGGATCCCGAGCACCAGGAACGCGCGAGCGAAGCCGCCCGCGAGGGCGTCGGGCAGAGCGCGGCCGACGTGCAGCAGTGCTGTGGTGTGGCCGTCGGCGACGCTCGAGGCCAGCGCGATCCCGATCACCCCGCCGAGCTGCTGCGAGGTGTTCAGCAGGCCGGAGGCGAGCCCAGCCTCGTGGGCACGGATCCCGGACAGCGCCGCAACCGAGATCGGAATGAACGAGAAGGCCGTGCCGGCCCCGGCGACCGCCATCGGCCCGGCCAGGTTCGCGAGGAAGTGGCCTTCGGCCGGAACCTGGGTGGCCCAGATGACGCCCCCGCCAATCATCGCCATCCCGGCGACCATCACCGGACGCGCGCCGACGCGCGTGACCAGCAGCTGCGAGACGCCGGCAAGCGCCAACGACGTGACCGAGGCGGCCATCCATGCGGCGCCGGTCTGCAGCGAGCTGTAGTGCAGAACCTCCTGCATGTAGAGCGTTCCGGCGAAGACGAACGCGTAGAAGCTCGCACCGAGTAGCAGCCCGGTGACGTTCGCGGCCGCCAGCGTCGGCAGCCGGAAGATCCCAAGCGGCAGGATCGGCTCGGCCGCACGCGCCTCGATCGCCACGAACACGACAAGCAGCGCGATCGCGCCGGCCAGCAACAGCAGCGTCCGCGCTGAGCCCCAGCCGTATTGCGGCGCCTGTGAGATCGCGTCGACCAGCAGCACCATCCCGCCGGTCCCGGTCAGCGCTCCGGCGAGATCAAAGCGCCGTGTGCTCGCCTCGCGGCGGCTCTCCGGAACGACGCGCCGCGTCAGTGCGAGTGCCGTAACCCCGATCGGGACGTTCAGGTAGAAGATGTACTCCCAGCCCAGGTAGCGGGTGATGAAGCCGCCGGCGATCAGCCCGATCGTGCCGCCGCCCGCACCGACGCCTCCCCAGATGCCCAGCGCCTTGTTGCGCTCGGCCCCTTCGGGGAACAGGTTCATGACGATCGCGAGGCTTGCGGGCAGCATGAACGCCGCGCCCACACCCTGGACCGCGCGGCTGGCGATCAGGAAGCCCTCACCCGGTGCGAGCGCGCAGGCGAGTGATGCGATCGCGAAGACAGTCAGGCCCGAGACAAAGACGCGCCTGCGCCCGAGCAAGTCGGCGGCGCGGCCACCGAATAGCATCAGGCCGCCGAACGTGAGTCCATAGGCGGTGACGACCCATTGCAGGTTGGTGGCGCCGAAGTGCAGGTCACGGCCGATCGTCGGCAGCGAGACGTTGACGATCGTGAAATCGACAACGGTCATGAAGTACGCCACCGCCAGCAGCACGAAGGCCCGCCAGCGGTTGGTGTTTGTATGTGTGGACGTCATGTGGTCCCTCCCAGTTGCCCGTTTTGCAGTTGCGCTCGTTGAGACACCCGGGTCGCCGTGAATGGAACGGTCGTCGCCGGAGCCGGCCAACCAGTCGCCGCCGGGGCCCACCAACCAGTCGCCGCCGGAGCCCACCGACCAGTCGCCGCCGGAGCCGACCGACCGTTCCGTTTTGCCGCGGACTGGTGTCGTTAGGAGTGATGCGATCGAGACTTGACCGCCAGGGGAGCGTCGGCGCGTGACCGGAGACCTGCTCAGCCGCGCCCGCGCCGGCGACGAGACCGCCTTCCAGGATCTGGTCGGCCCCTACCAGCGGGAGCTGCAGCTCCACTGCTACCGGATGCTCGGCTCACTCCAGGACGCCGAGGATCTGCTGCAGGAGACGCTGCTGGCGGCGTGGCGGGGGCTCGACCGCTTCGAGGGCCGGGCCTCGCTGCGCGCCTGGCTGTACCGGGTCGCGACCAATCGCTGTTTGAACGCGCTTCGCGACCGCAAGCGCCGCCCACAGGAGGTGCCTTCCATGGCTGAGCCACCCAAGCCGACCCGCATGGCCGAGCCACTCTGGCTTGAGCCCTACCCCGATGTGCTGCTCGAAGGACTCCCGGACACCACCCCGGGGCCCGAGCCACGCTACGAGACCAGAGAGTCCGTCGGACTGGCGTTCCTGACCGCGCTTCAACAACTCCCGCCCCGTCAGCGAGCGGCACTCGTGCTCCACGACGCGCTGGCGTTTCGGACCGCTGAGGTGGCCGAGATGCTCGACACCAGCGAAGGGTCGGTCAAAGGGGCTCTGCAGCGGGCACACGCGACCGTCGATGAACGCCCGGCCGATGGCGGC
>DASZMI010000027.1:0-39130 GCA_035551915.1 Solirubrobacteraceae bacterium
CACCGGCGTCGCGTACGGAGCCCCGCGAGCGATCTCCGGGTCCTCGGCGGCCTCGCGCAGGATCTCGGCGACCAGCGACGCGAAGCGGTCTAGCGTCTCGCGCGTTTCGGTCTCGGTCGGCTCGATCAGCAGCGCCTCGTCGACGATCAATGGGAAGTAGACGGTCGGCGGATGCACGCCATGGTCGAGCAGGCGCTTGGCCAGGTCGAGCGTCTTGATCCCGAGCTCGCGTTTCATCGGTGCGCCGGACAACACGAACTCGTGCATGCAGAGCCGCTCGTAGGCGACCGGCAGGTGCTCGAGCACGCCCTCCTCGCGCAGTCGCGCCAGCAGGTAGTTGGCGTTCAGCACCGCGACCTCGGAGACCTCGCGCAGCCCGGCTGCGCCGAGCGAGCAGATGTAGGCGTACGAGCGCACGAACACGCCGTAATTGCCCTGGAAGCCGCGCATCCGTCCGATCGACTTCGGCCGCTCGTAATCGAGGTCGTAGATGTAGGTACGATCGTGTAGATCCACGCCGGTGGCCCGCTGGCCACCGGCGGGCAGAGCCTCGCGCCGGACCACCTGCGGGCGCGGCAAAAACGGCTCGATGCGATCGGACACCGCGATCGGCCCGGCGCCCGGGCCGCCGCCGCCATGCGGCTGCGTGAACGACTTGTGCAGGTTGAAGTGCACGATGTCGAAACCCATGTCGCCGGGCCGGCAGATACCCATGATCGCGTTGAGGTTGGCGCCGTCGTAGTACAGCGTCGCGCCGACGCTGTGGACGATGCGGGCGATCTCCTCGATCTGCGGTTCGAACAGGCCGAGCGTCGAGGGATTGGTGAGCATCAGGCAGGCGACGTCCTCGTCGGCCTTGGCGCGCAGGTCCTCGACATCAACGTTTCCGTACACGTCCGTACCGATCTTCACGAGCTCGTAGCCGGCCATCGTCACGGTCGCCGGGTTGGTCCCATGCGCCGTGTCCGGCGTGAGGATCTTGGTGCGATGCTCGCCGCGGTCCTCGTGGTAGGCGCGCGTCAAGAGCACGCCGGCGAGCTCACCGTGTGAGCCGGCGCTCGGCTGCAGCGAGACGTGCGGCAGCCCGGAGATCTCACCCAGCGCGTGCTGCAACCGCCACATCAGCTCGAGTGCCCCCTGCGCCGCCTCGGGACGCTGGAGCGGGTGCAGACGCGCGTGCCCGGGCAGCGCCGCGACGCGCTCGTGCAGCTTGGGGTTGTGCTTCATCGTGCATGACCCGAGCGGATAGAAGCCGGTGTCGAGGTCGAAGTTGCGCTTGCTCAGCCGGTTGTAATGGCGCACGATCTCCGGCTCGGAGACCTCCGGAAGCCGCGCCGGCTCGGGGCGCCGCAGCTCGGCGGGAATCAGCTCGTCGAGCGGCCGCTCGGGGACGTCGAGCACCGGTGCCACGAAGGCGCGCCGTCCCGGCCTGGAGCGGTCGAAGATCGTCAGCTCGTCGTCGGCGGCCTCGATGAAGGACCGGGCGCGCCGCTGTGTCGTGGTGCTCAATTGAGGGCCTCCTCGAGCGTGTCGGCAAGGCGGTCGATGTCGGCGCGCGTGCGGCGCTCGGTGATCGCCACCAGTAGCTCGTTGTCGGAGATGCGGTAACCGGGGTTGATGCCATTGGCCAGGCAGTGCGCGATCGTCGCGTCGACATCGCCGAAGATGCGGATCGGGAACTCCCGCACCACCGGCTGGTTGTGGGAGAGCGCGACGCCGGTGATCGCGTCGAGTCGCGCGCGTGCGTAGGCGGTGCGCTGCACGATCAGCTGCGCGAGCTCGACCATCCCGCGCCGCCCCAGCCAGCTCAGGTAGACGATTCCGGCGAGCGCGTTCAGCGCCTGCGCGGTGCAGATGTTGGAGGTGGCCTTCTCGCGGCGGATGTGCTGCTCGCGCGTCTGCAGCGTGAGCACGTAGCCGAGGCGGCCGTCGAGGTCGTGCGTCTGGCCGGCGATGCGGCCGGGGAGGAGGCGCACGAGCTCATCGCTTACCGCGAAGAACCCGAACGACGGGCCGCCGAAATCAAGGCGGTTACCGAGCGTCTGGCCCTCGCCGACGACGATGTCCGCCCCCTGCGCGCCCGGCGCCTGTAGCAGCCCGAGTGAGATCGGGTCGGCGCTGCAGATGACCAGCGCGCCGGCGTCGTGCGCGGCCTGCACGAGCGGCTCGAGGCGCTCGACGGCGCCGAGGAAGTTCGGCTGTTGGAGGATGACAGCGCTGACGTCAGCGAGCGACCCCAGCATGCGCACGTCGGTGATGGCGTCGAGCAGCTCGACCTGCTGCACCTCCATCTCCCAGCCACGCGCGAGCGTCGCGAGCGTCTCGAGCGCGTGTGGATGCACACCGGCGGAGACCAGGAAGCGCCTGCGGCCGTTGTGCAGCTTGGCCAGGTAGCCGGCGGCGGCGACCGCACTCGGCCCCTCGTAGACCGAGGCGTTGGAGACCGGCAGGCCGGTCAATTCGCTGATCGCAGTCTGGTACTCGAACATCGCCTGCAGCCCGCCCTGCGAGACCTCGGGCTGGTAGGGCGTGTACGGCGTCAGGAACTCCGAGCGGGTGATGATCGAGTCGACGAGCGCCGGCACATAGCTGTCGTACATGCCGGCACCGAGGAATGTGATCTCGTCCTCGGCGCTGACGTTGCGGGCGGCCAGAGCCTGGAGCTCGGCGTGAACCTCCTGCTCGGAGAGGCCGTCCGCGAGCGCCAGCGGGCGCTCGAGGCGGATGGCCGAAGGCACGTCAGCGAACAGCTCGTCGACCGAGCCGACGCCGATCGTCGCGAGCATCTCACCCAGGTCGTGCTCGGTGACAGAGGTGTAACGACTCAAGACAGCGTCGATACGTACGCAGCGCTGTCCATCAGGCTGTCGACCTCGCCCGGATCGGAGAGCCTGACGCGGACCAGCCAGCCCTTGCCGTAGGGGTCATCGTTGAGCAGCTGCGGGTTGTCGGAGAGCTCATCGTTGACGGCGATCACCTCTCCGGAGAGGGGTGCGACCACGTCGGAGACCGCCTTGACGGACTCGACCTCGGTGTAGTGCTCGTCCTTGGTGAGCGCGGCTCCGACCGTGGGCGGCGTGAAGAACACGACCTCACCGAGCGTGTCCTGCGCGTACCAGGTGACGCCGAACGTCGCCTCATCGCCTTCGATGCGGGCCCAATCGTGTTCGGCGTGGTACTTCAGGTCATCCGGGTAGTTCGGGTCCGCCATCTACTGATCCTTTCGGTACAGGGGCTTGGTCTTCACAACCGCCTCGCGGATCGTGCCGCGAACATCGATCTGCAGCGTAGTGCCCGGCAGCGCGCGCGCGGCTGAAACGTACGCCAAACCGATTCCCCGCTCGAGGCTCGGTGAATAGGTCCCGCTGGTGACGACCCCGCCGCCCACGATCGGGTTGCCCTGGCGCGCGATCCCCGGGCCCTCGATGACGAACGGAACCAGCTTCAGTTCCGGGAGGGCGGGATCAGATCGAACTTTCGAGATCGCGTCGGCGCCGATGAACCCGGTCTGCTCGGCGCATGCCCAGCCCAGACCGGCTGAGATCGGGTCATGCTGCTCGTCGAGGTCGTTGCCGTAGAGGTGGAAGCACGCCTCCATCCGCAGCGTGTCGCGCGCGCCAAGCCCCACGGGGCGGGCGCCCGCCTGCACCAGCGCCGCCCACAGCGGACCGGCCTGGTCCGGATCGCAGAGCAGCTCGACGCCGTCCTCGCCGGTGTAGCCGGTACCACAGACGAGCAGCGGCACGCCCGCAACCGTGCGCTCGCAGCAGTGCAGGCGCGGCGGCAGCTTGCCGTCGGCCAGCCGCTGCACCAGCCCCCGAGCGTTCGGTCCCTGCACGGCGAGCATCGCGAAGTTGGCCTGGCAATCGGACACGTCGGCGTCGAGGTCCTCGCCGTGCGACCGCATCCAGGCGGCGTCGCGCGGATGGTTGCCGGCGTTGGTGATCACCAGGAAGCAGGTCTCGCCGAGGCGGTAGAGGAAGAGGTCGTCGAGCACGTGCCCCGCCTCGTTGCAGAGCAGGCTGTACTGGGCCCCGCCCTCGGGGATGCGCCGCACGTCACTGCTCACCAGATGCTGGAGGCGGTGCAGCGCCTGGCGGCCGCTGACCACGACCTGCCCCATATGGGAGACGTCGAAGATGCCGACGTCGGTGCGCACGGCCAGGTGCTCGTCACGGATCCCCGTGTACTGGATCGGCATCTCCCAGCCCGCGAACGGCACCAGCCTGGCGCCCGCCGCGAGGTGCTCCACGTAGAGCGGCGTGCGCTTCAGATCGGTGGTCGCCTCAGCCATCCACCGCCAGCGTATACATCACGCTGGCGGCACGCGGAAAGGTTTGCTCAGCGGTCCTTCAGGAACGAGGGGATGTCGATCTCGTCGTCGCGGATCTCCAGCGAGTTGCGCTGGCGGTCGTCCATCGTGACGTCTCGGTTTGCGGCGCGAGGACGCGTCGGAGAGGAGCTGGTGGGACGCGAACTGCTGGCCGCGCGCGAGCCGCGACCATGGTCGAAGCCGGTCGCGATCACCGTGACACGGACCTCGTCGGACATCGAGTCGTCGATCACGGCTCCGAAGATGATGTTGGCGTTGGAGTCGGCCGCGCTCTGCACGATCTCCGCGGCCTCGTTGACCTCGAACAGGCCGAGGTCGCTGCCGCCCGTGATGTTCAGCAGGATGCCGTTTGCGCCCTCGACGGACTCCTCCAGCAGCGGCGAGGAGATCGCCTCCTTGGCCGCCTCCCCCGCGCGGTTCTCACCGCTCGAGCTGCCGATTCCCATCAGCGCCGAACCGGCGTCGCGCATGATCGTGCGCACGTCGGCGAAGTCGAGGTTGATCAGGCCAGGGATCGTGATCAGGTCGGTGATGCCCTGGACGCCCTGGCGCAGCACGTTGTCGGCCTCGCGCAGCGCGTCGGTCAGCGAGGCACGCCGCTCCACCACCGAGAGCAGCTTCTCGTTCGGGATCACGATCAGCGTGTCCACGTACTCGCGCAGTTTCTCGATGCCGTCCTGGGCCTGGCGCGCACGCTGCGTGCCCTCGAACCCGAACGGGCGCGTGACGACGCCGACGGTGAGCGCGCCGATCTCGTTCTTGGCGATGTCGGCGATCACCGGCGCAGCGCCGGTGCCGGTGCCGCCACCCTCGCCGGCGGTGACGAACACCATGTCGGCGCCCTTGAGCGCCTCCTTGATGTCATCGCGCGACTCGGCCGCCGCCCCCTGCCCGACCTCCGGGTTGGCGCCCGCGCCGAGTCCCTTGGTGAGTTCGGTGCCGATGTTGAGCTTGATGTCCGCATCGCACATCTGCAGCGCCTGCGCGTCCGTGTTGGCCGCGATGAACTCGACGCCGCGAAGGCCGGCGTCGACCATGCGGTTTACCGCATTGGTGCCTCCGCCGCCGACGCCTACAACCTTGATGACTGCTAGATAGCTGCCGCTTTCCATGATGATCCGTCCGACCCTCGATTCAGCATTGAGCGTTTCACCCGCTCCTGCTTCCTTGCGGGAGTTTCGCACGTTACGGCCTTATCTTCGGCCAAGTCAACGCGAAGTCTCCCCTCGCAACGATCTTTGCAGATCGGCGAATTCTCGATCAGAGCCAGAGAGTAGCGATTCCGGGCGGGTAAGCCTCAAGTAGAGGTACAGCCTTTGCTCGGCGTCTACCCCGCGGTGGTTGTCGTGCCGGCGGCGGCGCCCGTGGCAAGGCCGAGCGCGCTCGCCTGCTGTTGCGAGACACCCGCGCCGGGCGCCGGGCGCTGCGGATCGGTGACGTCGATGTAGGAGGCGCCGACCGAATCCTTGTTCTGCAGGACCGCCACGACCGCGGCCCACTTCCGCCTCAGCTGCGTGCCCGGTCCAAAGTACAGCTGAGGCCCGCGCCGCAGCTGCACGATGACTCCGTGTGCGCTGCTCGAGGTCGCGTTGGAGACATGTGCGAGCAGCGCGTATGGTGCGGCCGCGAGCACGGCGATCGCGGCTCGCGCGCCCGGTGCGGTGATCGCCTGGCCGGCGGGAGCCGAGCTCAGCGGGACGGCAGGGAGTGCGGCGTGGCTGGTTGCGCTCGGCAGCAACTGGCCGTCGGCGCCAACCACCTCGGTCTGCCCGGCGATCTGCACGAGCGCCACCGGCACGCGTTCCTCGACATGGATGAGGAGGCCGTGCGCGCCCTCGCCGGTGACGGTCAGCCTGCGCACGTATGTGTACCGGGAGACCGCCGACTCGAGTTTCGGGAGATCGACGTTGAGCGTCGTCATCGTCAGCGCCGCGCTCGTCAGGTCCTCGCGAATCTGCGGAACGTCGGGCCCGCTGAGGCCGGTCACGGTGACGCGCTGCACCTTCACGAACGAGGAGCTGCGATACCACGTCCACCCGAGCCAGCCGATTGCGGCGACGGCGAGCACCAGCGCCACCGTGTGCATGGAGCGCAACCGCCGTGGAAGCAGGCGTGGGATCGTGAACCGGCGCTCGCGCACCCAACTGCCGCTGATCATGCCTGCCTCCAGTCGTTCGGGAACTCAACCGGGCCGAGCGCCTGCACCTCGGGCTCGAGCTCGATGCCCAGCTCCTGCTTGACGCGCTCCCGTCCGGCCGCCATCAGCGCCACCACGTCTGCGGTCGTCGCCGTGCCGAAGTTCTGCACGAAGTTCGCGTGCTTCTCACTGAAGCCGGCGCCGCCGACGCGCAGCCCGCGGCAGCCGGCGGCCTCCAGCAGCTGTCCGGCGGTGCGGCCCTGGGCCCGTGCATCGTCAGGGTTCTTGAAGGTCGAGCCGAAGGTCTTGATCCCGGCCGGCTGGGCCTGCTTGCGGCGCTCGCGCAGGTCGGCGAGCTTGACCTTGACGTCCTGCTCGTCGGCGGGCTCGAGCCTGAAGAGAGCGCGGGCGACGACCTCGCCCCTGACGAGGTTGGAGCGCCGGTATCGGAATCCGAGCTGGTCGGGCGTCCGGCGCTCGGTGCCCGCAGAGGAGACGACATCGGCCCACTCGAGCACGTCGGCCAGGGAGCCATCGTAGGCGTTGGCGTTCATGCGCACGGCGCCGCCGACAGTTCCCGGGATGCTGACACCGAACTCGATCCCGGAGAGGCTGGCGCGCGCAGCAGCCGCGGCCACGGCCGGCAGGCGTGCACCGCCTCCGCACGCGAGGCGATCGCCGGCGATCCCGTCGAGCTCGATCGTGGTGAGTTCCTTGTCCAGTTTCAAAACCAACCCTCGGACACCCGCGTCCGCTATGAGGAGGTTCGACCCCGAGCCCACGACCCCTACCTCGAGCTCCGCGGCAGCCGCCCACGCGAGCAGCCGCTCCAGGTGGCCGATGTCACCAGGGCGCGCGAAGAACTCGGCGGCACCGCCCGTGCGGATCGTCGTCAGCCGTGCGAGCGGGTGGTCACGCTCGACGCCGGGAGGTGGCTCAACCATCTGAGCTCAGAGTAGATATGGCGGTGGATGACCCCCGCGGGCGATGCCGGGGATGCCGGGCAGGCGATCGTCGCCGGGGGCTCGCTCAGGCGCCGCGAGCGGCGAGCGCACGGCCGAGCGAGTCGATATTGCCGGCGCCCATCACCAGGCAGAGATCGCCGGGGCGCAGCGTGGCCTCGAGCCAGTGCTTGGCGTCGTCAAGCTTCGGCATCCAGGCGGTGGTACGACCGCCGCCCGCGTCAGCGGCGGCGGCGGCGATCAGGCGGCCATCGACGCCGGGGAAGTCCTCGGCCCGCTCCCGCGCCGGGTAGACGTCGACCACCGCGCAGGCGTCGGCGGTGGCGAGGGCTGTGCCGAAATCGCGCGCGAGTGCGCGCGTGCGCGAGTAGAGGTGCGGCTGAAACACCGCAACCAGGCGGCTGGCGCCGAACTCGCGGGCGCCGGCGATCGCCGCCGCCACCTCGGTCGGATGGTGGGCATATTCGTCGTATATAGGGACGCCATCGTACGTAGTGCCCAGCAGTTCCTGCCGGCGCCGGGCACCGTGGAACGATGCGATCGCAACGATCGCTCGAGCGGACTCCGCCCCCGCGAGTGCGGATGCTGTGAGGGCGCCGGCGGCGTTGACCGCGTTATGTGCGCCCAGCACCGAGAGTGCGACGCGTCGGCCCTGCCATTGGAAACGTATGCCCTCCGTGGTGGGTTGCAGATCGGTCGCGTCGTAGGGCACGACCCGCGCCGAGCCAGCGGCGATCCGCACCAGCTCGGGGCGATCCCAGACGACGGCCATGTCGGCGCCGGCCGTGAACCGCGCGAAGGTCTCATCCAGGTCTAGACGTGAGCTGTAGGTCGAGTGATGATCGAGCTCGGCGTTCGTGAGCACGGCGATCTCCGCCGAGTAGTTGAGCAGCGAGCGGTCGGATTCGTCGGCCTCGACCACGATCCATTCACCGGCTCCCCAATCGGCGTTGAGGCCGGTGTCCCGCAGGGTGCCGCCGACGACGTAGGCCGGGTCGAGGCCACAGCCACGGAGTACGTGCGTGATCATGCCGGCAGTCGTGGTCTTGCCATGCGTGCCACTGACGGCGATGCAGCGCTTCAGCGAGGCGATCTCGGCCAGCAGCTGCGAGCGATGCAGCAGCAGCTCAGCTCCCGCTCGTTCGGGGTTGTCGGGCGCGATCGCGCTCGAGTACACCACCTCTGTCCCAGGCGGCACGTTGGCGGCCGCGTGGCCGATGATCGGATCGATCCCGAGGTCGCGCAGCGGTTCCATATACCCAGACGTACTCTGATCGGAGCCCGTCACTTGCGCGCCGAGCTTGTGGGCGATCAGCGCCAGACCGCTCATGCCTGCGCCGCCGATGCCGACGAAGTGCAGCAGCCTCCCCGACCACGGCTGAGCCGCACCGCGGGGCGCCTGTGAGGCCTGGGCGGAAACGCCGGTCACAGTCGGCAGACCCGAACTCTCACGGTCAGCCATCACTTGACTCCATCAGTCCAACCGGTGAAGCGGAGCTTCAGGGTTGCGGTTGCGCGGGTTGCGTTCCTGATTCGTCATGGCTCGAGCTCTCCGGCGTGGTTGCCTGCGACGATCGTGTGCACGCCGGCCGCCGCCAGCACCTCCGAGGCGATCACCGCGGCGGCGTGCGGCCGTGCCAGGCCGAGCGCCGCGCGGCCCATCTCCTCGAGCCGGCCGGGGTCGGCCAGCAGCGCATCAACATCGGTACGCAGACGTTCTTCAGTCAGCTCGGCATCCGGGATCAGGACAGCGGCACCGGCGTCGGCGAGGTAGCGCGCGTTGACGGTCTGGTGATCCGCCGTGGCGTGCGGATACGGAATCAGAACCGAGGGGCGGCCCGCTGCGGCGAGCTCCCAGATCGAGCCACCGGAGCGCGCCACGGCCAGATCGCAGGCCACGATCGCGTCCATCAGGCCGGAGATGTACCCACGCAGGTCATAGCCGGGACGTGGCGCACGCAGGCCCGGGAGGTCGCGCTCGCCGGCGGCGTGGAGCACACGAAAGCTGGCGTCGGCAAAGGCGGTGATCGCCGCCTCGTTGATCGATCGCGCGCCGAGCGAGCCACCGAAGACCAGCACGAGCGTCTCGTCTGGCTCGACGTCGAACCGGGCCCGTGCCGCCCGCCGGTCGGTCGGAATCGGCGGTATGGGCCGCCCCGTGATCACGAACTTGGACGACGTGTGGCCGGCAAGCGGCAGCGCCGTGCACACCCGGCGGGCAAGCGGCGCGAGCATGCGGTTGGTCAGGCCGAGGTGGCCGTCGATCTCAGCGATCACGAGCGGGATCCGCAGCACCGCCGCCGCCAGCCCGACCGGCCCGGCCACGTAGCCTCCCCCGCCGAACACTGCCCGCGGGCGCAGGTGGGCGACCAGGCCGGTGGCCAGTGCCAGCGCGGCGGTGTCGACCGCCACCGCCTTGGCCGCGCCCAGCGGCGAGCGCCGGGGCAGCGACACCACGTTCAGGTGATGAAACTCGTAGCCGGCAGCCGGGACCAGCTCCGCCTCGGCGCGATCGGCGCCGACGAAGTGGACCTCGGCGCCGTTAGCTCGCAGCGCGTCGGCTACGGCCAGCGCCGGAACCACGTGCCCGGCGGTGCCGCCGGTCGCGATCAGTATCCGAGGAGCCGTCATTTCCCGCCGCCGACGTGTGTCGCTGCGCGTGCCCGTCGACAAGCCGCAGCTCGCGCGCCGCCGGCCGGGCGATGCCAAGCAGGAGCCCGATCGACCCGAGCATCACGATCAGGTTCGTAGGCGCGTACGAGATGAATGGCAGCGGCACGCCGGTCAGCGGCGCGATTCCGAGCACGACGAAGATGTTGAGGAGCCCTTGGCACAGGATCAGCGAGGTCAGGCCGCTGGCGAGCAGTTTGGTGTAGCGCGTGGCGGCACGCCGGGCGGTGCGCATTCCAGCGTAGGCGATCATCCCGTAGAGGCTGATCACGAGCAGGATGCCGACCAGGCCGAGCTCCTCGCCGATGACCGCCAGGATGAAGTCGGTCTGCGCCTCCGGCAACCAGGCGTCCTTGGCGACCGACTGCCCGAGTCCGTCACCGAAGATCCCGCCGGAGCCGACCGCGTACTGGCTCTGAGCCGACTGCCAGCCGGCACTCGACTTGGCCGAGAACGGGTGCAGGAAGGAGGTCAGGCGGGTGGCCTCATACGGGTGCACGAGCACCATCAGCACCAGGCCACACCCAGCGATCATGAAGATCTTCGTCAGGTAACCACCGGGGACGCCGGCCACGACCAGCATCGAGACGATCGTCAGGAAGCAGACGAGCGTCGTTCCGAGGTCGGGCTCGACGGCGATCAGTACGCACGCAGGCCCGAGCGCCACCGCGATCGGGGCGATCGCCGGCTTGAAGCCGCGATGCAGGCGCCGCGGGTTATCCGCGAGGTAGCGCGCCGTATAGAGCACGAGTGCGAACTTGGCGAGCTCGGAGGGTTGGAACTGGATCGGCCCGGCCGCGAACCAGCGGCGAGCGCCGAGGATGTCGCGCCCGATCCCCGGTACCAGCACCAGCAGCAGCAGCGCCGTCGAGCCGTAGAGAATGGCCCGCGTCAACTGCGGCGTCAGCCAGCCCAGGCCGAACTGTACGCCGAGCCACATCGCGATCAGACCGAGCCCCGCCGCGAACAGATACATCAGGAACTCGCCCGTGCCGTAGCCGCCGTTGATCGCGCCCTCGGGCGAGGACGCGCTGTAGACCATGACCGCGCCGAAGGCGATCAGGCAGAGCGTCGCGGTGAGCAGGATGCGGTGCTCGAGCGGTGGCGCCACGCGCCGGGTGGTGCGTCCTTGCGCGGGACGTGGCGGCATTGCGACTACTTCGACGTGAGCGCCCGGATGCCTCCGCGAGTTTGGCTCAAATCGCCTTGTTTTTCGGGGTTCGCGAGCCCCAGTGTCCGGTCTGGTTGATTCGGATGCAGGATGGTCGATGGCTGGGCGTGGCTGCCGCAAAGCGGCGCAACAAGACGTACTGGTGGTACGGCGGTTGCGCCGCTTTTCGGCAGGCGCGATCCAGACGCGGCCAGGCTGCGTGCGAATCAGACAGACGGGACACTAGATCGCCTGTGGGGCGGTTGCGCGCCGGCTACCTGCCGGCATCCACCTGACCGGCGCCGGCGATAGCCGTGACCGAGCGGCTGATCGGAGCGGCTACCTTGGCCACAGCCACCTGTTTCTTGGGCTGCTCCGAGATCTGGTAAAGCGTGAATCCGATCGCGCCGCAGGCGGCGGCGACGATCCAGAAGCGGAGCATGATCTTGGTCTCGGACCACGCCTCCAGCTCGAAGTGGTGATGGATCGGCGCCATCTTGAAGACACGCTTGCGCCACATGCGGAAGCTGAACACCTGGATCAGGACCGACAGCGCCTCCATCACGAAGATCCCGCCGATCACGATCAGCAGGATCTCAGTGTTGGTCATCACCGCCAGGCCGGCGATCGCGCCGCCGAGCGCGAGCGAGCCCGTGTCCCCCATGAAGATGCTCGCCGGGAAGGCGTTGAACCAGAGGAAGCCGATGCACGCGCCGCACATGCAGCCCGCCGCCAGCTCCAGGTCGTGGTCCTTGGGCCCGGTCACGAAGGTGATGCCCATGAACGTGAGGAACGCGATCGCACCGCAGCCTGCGGCGAGCCCGTCGAGTCCGTCGGTCAGGTTCACGGCGTTGGTTGTGCCGGCGAACACCAGGTAGATGAAGAGGATGTAGACCGGCCAGGGCAGCTGGATGTGGGCGCTGAACGGCCGCAGGGAAACCGAGTTGTGCATGCCCGCCTTATGGCTCGCTACCCACCAGAGCCCAACCGAGATCAGCAGCAGCACGATCATCTTCGTGCGCCCGCGCAAACCGAGCGAACGGCGCTTGACGATCTGCGTGTAGTCATCCGCGAACCCGAGCAGCGCACAGGCGACCGTCGCGCCGAACACGCCGAGTGAGGCCCAGTCGTGGGTCGATAGGCAGAGATACGGGACCGCGAAGGCGATCACGACGATCGCCCCTCCCATGGTCGGCGTTCCGGCCTTGACCTTGTGGCCCTCCGGGCCCTCCTCCCGGATGTTCTTGCCGAGACCGTGGTTGCGCAGGAAGTCGATGAAGCGCGGGCTCAGGAACAGGCACATGAGCAGCGCCGCCGAGCTGGAGATCAGTACGCGCCCCGCCTGCGAGTTGAGCGCGTGCGTGGCTGTCGCGAAGATCACGCCGTCACTCGCGTCAGCCGCTCGCAGACGAGCTTGAGGCCGACGCCGTTGGAGGCCTTCACCAGCACCGCGTCTCCTGATCGCAGCAGATCCGGAAGCAGCGCGGCTGCCGTGGCGGCGTCGGCAAGCACATGGCTTTCGCCATTGAATTCTTCAGCCATGGCAGCGGCGAGCGGCCCCACGGTGACCAGGACATCGGCGATCCCGCGCGCGTGCAGCCCGATCTCGCGGTGGTGTGCCTCGGCCTCCGGCCCCAATTCGAGCATGTCACCGAGCACGGCCACGCGACGGCCCTCGACGGGCATGCCGGCGAGCGCCTCGAGCGCGGCCCGCATCGACATCGGATTCGCGTTGTAGGCGTCGTCCAGCAGCGTCACCCCGTCGGCGAGCAGCCTCCGCTGTCCGCGACCTGGCGACAGCTCCAGCTGCAGGCGCCCGCCCGGGGTTACGCCGACAGCGCGGGCGGCGGCCACGGCCGCGAGCAAGTCCTGGCGCAGATGCACGGCGCTGAAGTCGAGATCGAGCCCGATCCGCTCACCACGCGCGTCGATCTCCACGTGGGTCGGACTCTGCGAGAGAAAGCGCACCTCCCCGTGCTCTCCGAAGGTGACCGTGTCGAGCTCGGCTCGCAGGTGCTGATCGAGCAGCCTCTCGCCGGCGGGCACCACGGCCGTCGATCCCGGGGCCAGTCCTGCGATCAGCTCCGCCTTGGCCGCCGCGACCGCCTCTATCGAACCTAGCATCTCCAGGTGCACGGGGCCGATGCTGACGATCACGCCGACATCCGGCTCGGCGATGCGTGCGAGCTCGGCGATCTGGCCCGGGCCGCGCATGCCCATCTCAAGCACGAGCACCTCGGTGCCGGCCGGCGCCGCCAGGATCTGCAGCGGCAACCCGATCTCCGTGTTGAAGTTCGCCTGCGAGGCCACGGTCAGTCGTCGCGGCGAGAGCAGGCTGTGCAGCAGGTCCTTGGTCGAGGTCTTGCCGGTCGAGCCGGTCACGCCGATCACGCTCACCCCCAGCTCGTGCCGCCAGGCATTGGCGAGACGCTGCAGGGCGCAGAGCGGGTCAGCGGCGGCGAGCACGGCGCCGCCGGTTGGTGAGGCAGCTGCCCGCTCGCTGTGCTCGGCCGCGATCAGCACGCCCCAGGCACCGGCTGTCAGCGCCGCGGGCGCGAACCTGCCCCCATCGAGATGCTCGCCGGGAAGCCCGACGAACAGGGTGCCCGGGCCGGCGGCGCGCGAATCGATGCTCGCGAGCGTCGGACCCTCGCCCGCCGTGGCAGCCTCGCGTACGAGCTGCGCTCCGGCAGCCTGCGCCAGCTGCTGAGCGTCCCAGCGCCTCATCGGCCACCGAGGTTACTTGGAGTTCCTGGCTGCGCCGGCGCCATCATCGGGCGCCGCCGAGCGCCTGGCGCAGAGCCGCCCGCGCGACGCTGACATCGTCGAATGGGAGCTTCTCGCCGGCGGCGAACTCCTGGCCCTGTTCATGCCCCTTGCCGGCGATCACCACGACGTCGCCCTCGTCCGCCTCCGCGACCGCGGCAAAGATCGCGGCGCGACGGTCGGCGTTGTGCTCCACCGGCCGGTCGATCCCGGCCAGGATCTCGGCGATGATCGCCTCCGGGTCCTCGGACCGCGGGTTATCGGAGGTGACGAACACACGATCTGCGATGCGCGCCGCGATCTCACCCATCAGCGGCCGCTTCTTGCGGTCGCGGTCGCCGCCACAGCCGAAGACGACGTGCAGCCGGCCGGCGCTGAGATTGCGGGCGGAGCTGAGGACATTCTCCAGTGAGTCCGGCGTGTGGGCGTAGTCGACCAGCACCGCGAAGCGCTGGCCTTCATCGACGGTCTCGAAGCGCCCCGGCACCTGGCCGGCCCCTTCAACCGCCGCGACGACCGTGTCGAACGGCACCCCGAGCGCACGGGCGGCGGCGAAGGCCGCCATCACGTTGGAGACGTTGAAGCGCCCGCGCAGCGGGGAGCGGAGCTCGGCGACGCCGTCGGGGGAGTGCAGGACGAAGCGGGAACCACCCAATCCGGTGCGCACGTCATCGGCCCGGTAGGTGGCGCCCGGATGGTCGAAGGCGAACGTGATCGGAGACCCGATCTCAGGATCGGTGGCGAGCCGCAGGCCGTAGGGATCGTCGAGGTTCAGCACAGCCGTGCGCGCCCCGATTTCGGTGAACAGCCTGCGCTTGGCCTGGAAGTAGTCCTCCATCGTCGGATGGAAGTCGAGGTGGTCCTGGGTGAGGTTGGTGAACACGCCGACGGCGAACCGCGAGGCGGCCACGCGCCCGAGCTCGAGCGCGTGCGAGGACACCTCCATCACGCAGGCGACGTCGCCGGTGTCGAGCATCTCCCGGAACGAGCGCTGCAGGTCGATCGCCTCGGGCGTGGTGCGCTCGACGGGCAGCTCGGTGCCGCCGATCACGCTCTTGACGGTGCCGAGCAGCCCCGTCTGGCGGCCATCGGCCTCGAGCAGCGCCCGGACGAGGTATGCGGTCGTGGTCTTGCCGTTGGTGCCGGTGATCCCGACGAGATCGAGGCTCTCCGTGGGCTTCCCGTAGAAGGTGGCCGCGGCCGGGGGCATCGCGCGGCGCACGTCCTGCACCACGACCTGCGGAATGTCGAGATCCAGCAGGTGGTCGACCACGAGCGCCGCCGCCCCCCGCTGGACCACATCGCCGGCAAAGTCGTGGCCGTCGCGGTTGAACCCACGCACGCAGAAGAAGAGATCACGTGGCCCGACGAGACGGTTGTCGTAGGTCAGTCCGCCTATGTCGACCGCGGCGGCGTCCGGGAAGAGAACGTCCAGATCCATCGGCGCCAGAGGGTAGCTAGTGTCCCCTCGCGCATCGCCTAAGTCGTACCCGCCGTAGGTTCCGTCGTGGATTGACGGACGAAAACCGAGGATGGCGAGGACGCAGGAGGCGTGGCGTGGCAGCGCTGCGCGAGCCTCCGAGGACGATGCCAGCCGAAGGTTTGCAGTCGTCAAGACCGACGGTACTTGCGGTGGGGACCACTACGCCGGACAGACCGCGGCCGGACAGGGATTGATCCCGAAGTGCGGAACCGCCCAACCGACGATCTTCTGGAAGGCCGGACCCGCGACCGATCCGCCGTAGTACGCGCCCTGCGGCTGATCGACGACAACCGAGACGACAAGCTTCGGATTGCTGGCGGGAACCATGCCGATGAACGAGGACATGAACTGCGTCTTTGAGTATCCGCCCTTGTCAGCGATCTGCGCCGTCCCGGTCTTGCCGGCCATGTCGTATCCGGGGATCGCGGCGCCCGAGGCCGTGCCCTGGTCGGTCAACACGTTGCGCAGCATGCTGCGCAACTCGTAGGCAACCTGTGAGGAGATGATGCGCTTGCCCTTCGGCTCGCGCTTATGTCTGCCGCCGATCGAATCGATGATCTGCGGCGTGCGTAGGATCCCGCCGTTGGCGATCGCGTCGTAGGCCTGAACCATCTGTATCGGCGTGACCGACTCACCCTGACCGAAGGGGAGGTTGTACATCGAGGAGCCCGTGTATCCCGAGGGCTGCAGGATGATGCCCCGCTGCTCGCCCTGCAGGCCGACCCCGGTGTACCTGCCAAAGCCGAAGCGGTTCACCCAGTAGCCAAAGCGTTGCGCTTGGAGGCGCTGGCCGATCAGATCCGCGCCGATGTTGCTCGAGATCTGGAGGATCTGGCTGACGCTCAGCTGTTCGTAGCCGTGCTGCTCGGCGTCACTGACCTTGTAGCCACCCGGCGCTTCCAGATAGGGCGGGACGGTGAATTCGGTATTCGGCGTGACCAGACCGTCCTGCAGCGCCCCGGCGGCGGTGATCGCCTTGAAGGTCGAACCGGGCTCATAGGACAGATCGACCGCCTGATCCTCTGCCGCGGGCAGATGACCGCCGACCGATTGCAGCGCGTTGCCGGGAACCCTGTCCAAGTTCACCGACGGCCAGTTCGCGAGGGCGAGGATCTCGTCGGTCCGCGGGTCCGTCACGATCGCGGTCGCACCCACGGGCTTGTATTGCGCCCCGACCCCGGCCAGCACGCTCTCGACCTCGGATTGCAATGGTGCCGAAATCGTGAGCCTGATGTTGCTCCCGGGCACCATCGTCTTGGGTGTCTGTACGGAGATCGGCTTCCCCTGGGCGTCGATCACCGTTCGGCGGACGCCGCTGGATCCGGCAAGCACCTTGTTGAACTGGTACTCGAGCCCGTCGGCGCCACCGGTGCTGCCGACCCACCCGAGCACCTGGGCTAGCTCGTTACCCCTCGGGTACACGCGGCGCTCGGTCGGCTCATCGGTGATGCCATTGATGCCGGGCGCGGACGTCGGTGTGAGCTGCAGCTTCATGATCTTGGTGTCCGTGGCCGCCGGGACGTTGGCCGCAAGTTGCACGTAGCCGGTGCCCTGCTTGGTGATCAGCTGGAGCGTCTTGGCGGCGCTCAGTCCGACGAGCGGCGCGAGCTTGTTGGCGACGACCTGCGGATCCGAGTAGGTCTTGTTGATCAGGTACGGGTCGACGTCGATCGCGTCCGTCGGTTCGCTGATCGCATAGACGACGCCGTTGCGATCGGTGACCTCCCCACGCACGGCCGGGACGATGATGTTCCGCACCTGCTGGCTGTCGGCTGCCTGACGCAGCGCCGCAGACCGGATCGTGCCCAGGTAGCCGGCGCGCAGCACACCGATCAGCAACAGCACCAGGAAGACGCCGAACATCAGGCCGACGCGACGATCGATCGTGTCGACGGTGCGGCGAGGAGCGCTGGTCGACATCGCCTTACCCGGCGAGGCCGGAGCCGCCGGTGGTGGCAGCGGTGGAGCCTGTGCCCTGCTGCGTCCCGGTGGCTGGATCGGTGTTGGTAACGCCCGTGTTCAGCCCGGTGCTGCCGGCGTCGGTCGTGGAGTAGCCAGGTGTGCCGGTCGCCGAGGAGGTCGACGGAGTTCCGGCACTCGCGCCTGTGCCCGTGCTCGCGCCGGTGCCCGTGCTACCGGTGCCCGTGGCGGCCCCCGTTCCCGTCTGTCCCGCCGTGGAAACCGCGGACGTGCCGCCCGATGAAGAGAGCGCACCGGTCGAGGTCGGCCCCGTGCTGCTCTGCGTCGAGGCGGCGGTTGTGCCTTGCGTCGAGCCTGTGGCGGTGCTCTGCGTCGACCCAGTGGCGGTGCTGGTGGTCGCGCCCACGCTCGCGCCGTTGGCTGCCGCGATCTTGGCGGTGGTCTGCTCGCCGGCCTGTTGTTCACTCACAAGGCCGGTGAGAAAGCTCGATCTGGCAGGCGCGGAGATGTTGTGGATCGCGGCGGCCAGGTGCGTTCCGGTCGCGGACCGCACGATGTGGATGTCGAGCGGGCTGGGCACGTGCATGCCGTATCCATGCGCCAGCGTCTCGATCCGCTGGTTGTCGGAAAGCGCGGAGATCTGCGTGCGCAGCGTGGCATTGCTGCTCTCCAGCAGCGTCGCCTGCTGGATCTGGTTGCCGACGCTGGCGCCGAGCTTGAGCACCACGACCCGCAACCCGACGATCGCCACGAGCATCGCGCCGAGCACCGGGATCCAGGCGCGGCCGCGGACTATGCGATCGAGCCGTGGGGGCCGCAGCCGCAGCGCCAGTCGCGGCGCGTGATCGGTTCGCTGTGGGGTTCGGCGGGGATTGGCAGTCCTCGCGCGTGCCGGCGCCTCGCGCCGAGGCCTGGCGGGCACGGGCGCGGGCACCTCGCGCCGGACGCGCGCCGGCGCCGGCGCGAGCGTCTCCTGCAGCGCGGCCGCCGCGGCCATGGCACGGCTCGAGGGACGCGCGGCGGGACGAGCCCGCCCGCGCGTCTGGGGGCGTGCCTGGGGCTCGCGGACGCCTGCGGAGGCACGGCGCGGTGCCCTCGTGACGATGTACTCGGCCTCGGGCTCGCGGGGTGCTCGGCGCCCGGCGGCGGTTGCGGCTGCTGGTGGGGTCATGGGCTTAGGTCACCTCTACGAGAGCTTCCGTGCTGCGCGCAGGTGCGCTGACTTGGATCGTGGGTTGGACGCGGTCTCACCCGGCGTCGGCGCGATCGCCCGTCGCGTGAGTACTTCAGCCTCTGGTTCGTGGCCGCAGACGCAGATCGGGAGATCCGGCGGGCAGATGCAGCCACGGGCCTTGTCGGCGAGGAAGCGCTTGACGCGCCTGTCCTCGAGGGAATGGAACGAGATCACGGCGATGCGGCCGCCGCGTGACAGCAGCTCCCAGGCCAGCGGCAGCCCCTCATCCACCTGTGTGAGCTCGTCGTTGACGGCGATGCGCAGCGCCTGGAAGGTGCGCTTGGCCGGGTGGCCGCCGGCGAACTGCGCGGGCACCGGAATCGCGGTCTTGATCACCTCAACCAGTTCCTGGGTCGTCGTGAGCTCGGAGCGCAGGCGGGCGCGCGCGATCGCTCGCGCGATCTGACCGGAGTAGCGCTCCTCGCCGTAGTCGCGCAACAGCCGCGCGAGGCGGCGCTCGTCCCAGGTGTTGACGATCTCCGCCGCCGATTGCTCCTGCGAGGGATCCATGCGCATGTCGAGCGGCGCCTCATAGGAGTAGGAGAAGCCGCGCTCCCAGGTGTCGATCTGCATCGACGACATGCCCAGGTCCATGTAGATCAGGTCCGCCCCCAGCCCGTCCTCGCGCAGCTGCGCGAGGCCAGCGGCGAAATCGGCGTGGATGAAGCGCGTCTCGCAGGCGACCTCCGCCGACATCTCGGCGAAGCGCTCCTCGGCCAGCGGATCGCGGTCGATCCCGATCAGCGTGCCCGTCGAACCGATGCGGTCGGCGACCAGGCGCGCGTGTCCGGCGCCACCGACGGTGCAGTCGACGGCAACCGCGCCGGGCGCAGGGTCGAGCACATCGATCAGCTCGCCGGCCAGGACGGGCACGTGCGGCGTAGTCATGTCAATCAGTGTGGTCAAAGCTTGCCGTGATCTCGGAGAAACGTGCGAGGGCGATCGCGTTGTATTCGGAGAACGCCTTGCGATCCCAGAGCAGCAGGTGGTCGCCGGCGCCGGTGATCACGGCCTCCTTCTCGAGTCCCGCGAACTCTCGGGCGGGCTGCGGAATCACGAGCCGGTTGGCCGAGTCGAGCTCCACGTCCCAGGAGCTGCCGTAGAGCAGGTTGCGAAGGTCGCGGGCACGCGGGCTGAGCGGGTTGAGCTCGGACAGCGCCTGCTGTACGTAGACGTCGTAGTCGTCCGGTCGCCAGATGCCGAGTGAGCGTGCCGTTCCCAGCTCGGTCTCCGGTGAGATCGCGAGGACCACTCCCCCCTTCAGGGCGTCGCGGTACTTCGCCGGAACCGTCAGCCGGTTCTTCGCGTCGAGCGCGTGTTCGAAGGTGCCGCGGAAGATCAAGGTTTCTCATGCTTCTTGCCGAAATTTGAGACCCGGGTGGCTGGATGGGAGGAGCCCTGCCACCCGGGTCCCTGCATGCGTGCCCCACGTTATCCCATCTTCTCCCACTTTGCAACTCATCCCACCACCCATTCCCCACCGAGGCACCGCAGCAGCGCACGGGCGGCCATCCGCGCCCCACCGACGGCCTCCGAGGCCGGGGCGGCAAGTCCAGAAGGGGCGGGCGCGAGGGGCTTGAATCGTGTCCCGGTGCAGCATCCGGTCCCCCGCTGCAGCCGGTGGTAGGAAGTGGGGCGCCGCCCACCCCGCGATCGGCGCTTCGGCGGATGGAAGCGCGCGAGAGTCAGGCGACGAGCTGCTGCGGGTCCGCGGCCGGCGCGGGCGCCCGGTCCTCGACCGCCTCCGAGGCCGGCACGTCAATCAGGCGGTAGCCGACGCCCCAGACGTTGACGATGTAGATCGCGCCGTGGGCCGCGAGCTTGCGTCGTAGACGCGAGGCGTGCGAGTCGAGCGTGCGGGTCCGCTGCGCCGTGGCGCCGCCGTCACTCCAACCCCAGACGGTCGCCATCAGCTCGGCGCGCTTGAAGACCCGGCCGGGTTCGCGCGCGAGCGTGACCAGCAGGCTGAACTCCTTGCTCGAGAGTGGAACCGGAGCACCATCGATCCACACCTGGCGCGCGAGCGCGTCGATCTCGAGCGAGCCGACGCGCAGGCGCGCGATGCTGGACGCGCGCCGGCGCCGGCGTAGCAATGCCGCGATCCGCGCGCGCAGCTCGGTGTAGGAGAACTCGTCGCTGCCCAGGTAGTCATCGCAGCCGCGCTCGAAGCCGCGAATCCGATCGAGCGGCGAGGCGCGCTCGGCGATCAGGATCACCGGGAGGTCGCAATCGACACGCGCGCCGAGGTGGTCGGCATCGCGGATGAAGCGCAGCAGCGCGAGCCCGTCACCATCGGGCAGCGCCCGGTCGACGACGATCAGGTCTACGAGGGTCTGCGAGAGCAGGTGCCTTGCGCTCGTCACCGCACCGGCCTCGAGGACCTCGTATCCGTCGGCTGTGAGGTTGTCTCCGAGGAACGCACGGGCGGCGCGATCGGCACCGACGATCAGGATAGTGTCTGGGGTATCTGAATCGGTCACACCCAATAGAGGCGCGAGCCAACCGCGGTTAACCCCCTCGGCAAACCTCGTCGACACCGTAAACCCGCAAATACCGTGGTTCCATGCAACATCACGTTCAGGGGCTGCGCCGGTGGAGGACTCGGCCATAAGATGCCGACGGCATGTACCGACGCGGCAATTACTCCTCGGGTGAAGACTTCGTCCTCGAATATGGGGACCTTCGCTTCACCTTCAACGAGCGCGATTTCAGCGAGCGTTGTGAGCAGGCCGCGGGACGTCTGGGCTTCATCGGCAACGGCATCGCCGAGGACGAAGCCGAGGACCTGATCAACCTGGTGGTGAACGGAGAGGTTACCGATCCTGCCTCCGCCCTGGGTGAGCACGTGAACGAATGCTGGCCGGAACTGGTCGGGCCCTCGGACCGCTCGCTCGTGCACTGGCTGCGGCGCCTCATCTTCCGCAGCGCCTGGCTCGACCAGCGCGTCAAGGAGGGCGAGCTCGACGTGGTATTCGACGATGACACCGGCGCCTTCGTGTACATCCAACCCGACCGCGGCGGCGAGCCGATCGAGCTGGCGCCGGAGCCGAACTGGGGTCGCGTCGCCTACGTCCGTCGCTAGCGGCGTGACGGCGCGCGCCAGCCAGCGGGCGGCGCGCGACGGGCAAACCTGCGAGCCTGACACCGGGCGAGAGCCGTCGCTGCCTGGCGGGTAACCCATAATCCGCTGCTTACTTACGCAGATGCCCCGGTGAGCAATACGTTCGATTTCTCATTACGCTGGCTGCAATGAGTGCACGAATCTGGCTGGTGATCCCGACCTACAACGAGGCCGAGAACGTTGGTCCGATCGTTCACGCGGTCGTCGAGGAGATGTCGAAGGTCGCGCCCGAGGAGTTCCGCATCCTGATCGTCGACGACAACTCGCCGGACGGAACGGGCCGGCTGGCAGACGCGCTGGCTCAGGAGCTGGACGTCGTCGAGGTCATGCACCGCACGAGCAAGAATGGGATTGGGCGCGCGTACGTCGCCGGCTTCGAGCGGGCGCTCGCGGGCGGCGCCGAGCTGGTGGTGGAGATGGACGCCGACTTCTCGCACGATCCCAAGCATCTGCGCGCGCTGATCGGCGCGGCCGATGACGCCGACCTGGTACTCGGCTCACGCTACGTCTCCGGCGGCGCCGTCAGGAACTGGGGTTTCGTGCGCAAGCTGATCAGCCGCGGCGGCAGCCGCTACGCCCGCCTCGTGCTCGGCATCAAGGTGCGCGACCTGACCGGCGGCTTCAAATGCATTCGCCGTCACGTGCTCGAGACCATCGACCTGGGCAGCCTCCGCGCCGACGGCTACGTCTTCCAAATCGAGGTCACCTACCGCGCGATCCGCTCGGGGTTCCGCGTCAAGGAGGTGCCGATCGTGTTCGTCGACCGGACCGTCGGCGCAAGCAAGATGTCGAGCATGATCGCGCTCGAGGCGGTGCTGCTCGTTCCGCGGCTGAGGCGACAAGATATGCGGCATCTGACCCGATCGTGAGGACCTGGCCGTGAACAGCGCCGGAGCGCGGAAAAACCGCTGGCGATGAGCGTCAACGCGCCACTCGGGGCGACGCCGGAGGGCGGCAGCTTCGAGCTCGGTACCGCCGCCCTCGTCGCGCCGCAGCACACACTGCGCCGGCCCGGCACGCGGACGCGCGAGGAGCGGATCGGGATCAGCGCCACACTCGCGGTCCCGTTGTGCGGGCTGCTCATCTGCATCGCCGGCACGCGCACCGAGGCGATGCTGCCCTCGCCGATCGCGCTGGCGGCCCAGGCGTCCGGGATGACCGGGCCGCTCACGTATCTCGGCTTCAACCTCAGCGTCGGCGAGATCGTCGCCGCGCTGCTGCTGTTCCTCGGGGTCTACCTGGTGGCGATGTGGTACTCCGAGCACGTGCCGCCGCGGATGATCATCGGCTCGGTCGCCGCCTTCACTCTGATCGCATTGGTCGGACCGCCGCTGTTCTCGACCGACGTCTTCTCCTACCAGGCGTACGCGCAGATGTTCGCCCACTTCCACATCAACCCATACGTGCACGGACCGTCGGTCATCGGCTACTACCCGCTGAACAACCCGCTGAGCTACGAGATCGGCGCCAAGTGGATCAACACCGCGAGTGTCTACGGGCCGCTGTTCACGTTCCTGAGCGTGCTCCTGCAATCGACCTCGATCGCGTTCAACTACTACGCCTTCAAGGTGATCGCGGCACTCGCGAGCGCGGCGACGATGTACCTGATCTGGAAGTCGGCACAGCGACGCGGCGTGAGCCCGAAGCGGGGCGTGGCGCTGTTCGGCCTCAACCCGCTCGTGACGCTCTGCGGCGTCGGCGGCGGTCACAACGACCTGCTGATGCTGATGCTGACCACCGGCGGCGTCTACGCCCTGCTGGACCGGCGCGAGCGCGCGAGCGCCGCGCTGATCACGGCCGGTGCGGCGATCAAGTTGACCGGCTTCATCGTGCTGCCGTTCGCGTTGCTCGGTGAGGGCGCGCGGCTCGAGCTCAAGCATCGTTGGTTGCGCATGCTCGGCATGGTCGCCGCGCTCAGCGTCGTGATCGCCGCCGCCAGCTACCTGGCCTTCGGCACCGGGATCCTGCACATGGTCCAGACACTCCAGGCGGTTCAGGACCTTGGCGCATGGCAGAGCCTCCCGGGGGTCGTCTTCCAGCTGACGCAGCTCTCTGTCACCCATCTGATGCGGACGATCGACAGCGTGCTGCTCGCGGGAGTGCTCTGCTGGCTGCTGTGGCGCGTCTGGCAGGGCCGCATGGACTGGATAGAGGGCGCCGCCTGGGCGACGTTCGCGGTGCTCGCCAGCGCCTGGTCGCTGCTGCCCTGGTACAGCGCCTGGATGTTGCCGCTGGTGGCGCTCACCAACAACAGGCGCCTGTGGTACGTGGCCACCGCGGCGACCGTGATGGGCGGCGCGGTCCTGATCGGCGGCTGCTTCCCGAGCTGGAACCTCTGACCCCGGGCGGCGCCGCGCGTCTGGGAACCGACACGGCCCACTATCCGTACGATGGCCACGTGAGCGTCGGCCGAGAACTCGCGCTGCTCAGTGTCGTGGCACCCGTCTACCAGGAGGAGGCGACGGTCGACCGCTTCTGCGCGGCGGTGGCCGAGGCGCTGGCCGGCGTCCCCTACGAGCTGATCCTGGTCGACGACGGCTCGACCGACCAGACGCCCGCCAAGCTGGCACGGCTGGCCGCCGAGGACCCGCGCATCAAGGTCGTGCTGCTGTCGCGCAACTTCGGGCACCAGGCGGCGCTGACGGCCGGGCTCGACCACGCCGGCGGGAACGTCGCCGTCACGCTGGACTCAGACCTGCAGGACCCTCCGAGCCTGATCCCGACCCTGCTCGAGCGCTGGCGAGCCGGGGCCGACGTCGTCTACGCGGTGCGGCGCGCCCGGGCCGGCGAGTCACGCTTCAAGCTCCGCACCGCCAGGCTCTTCTACCGGCTGTTCCGTTCGCTCGCCTCGGTCGAGCTGCAGCCCAACAGCGGCGACTTCCGGTTGCTTGACCGCCGCGTGCTCGACGCGCTGCTGTCGATGGGCGAGCGCTCGCGGTTCCTGCGCGGGATGAGCATCTGGGTCGGCTTCGCGCAGGACTCCGTCGCCTACGATCGCGACGCCCGCTACGCCGGCGAGACCAAGTTCACGCTGGGCCGCATGCTGCGCTTCTCACTGGACGCGATCGCGTCGTTCTCGTACCGGCCGCTGCAGCTGGCGACGGCTCTGGGCTTCCTGATCTCGATCGTCGCGTTTGTGGCGATCCCGGTGGTGATCGTCCTCAAGATCCTTGGGGACTACCTCTACGGCTTCAGCACCGTGGAGATCACGATCCTCCTGCTCGGCGGGATCCAGCTGATCACCATCGGGATGATCGGCGAGTACGTCGGCCGGATCTTCGACGAGGTCAAGGGCCGGCCGCTGTACCTCGTGCGCAGCCGCCAGAACCTCGATGGCGGCGGTGGCCCGACCTCGGCCTACGAGCACGAGGCGGCCGACTTCGACGCCGAGCGCTGATCCTGCCGCGCGCCGCCCGCTGGCTGGCGCGCGCCGCCGCAGGTGGGTCCGCCGCCGCAGGTGGGTCCGCCGCCGGGAGCGTGGTCCGCTGCCGGGGCCTATCCGCCGGCGGGGTTCGGCCCCGGCATGGTCTGGGTCGGCTCGGCGCCCTCTGACTTTTCCGCCGAGGTGAGGCGCTCGAGCACCTCGATGCGCCGGGCCAGGCCCTTGATCGCGTCGGCGATCGGGTCGGGCAGATGCACCCAGTCGGCGTCCGGACCCTCGGGCCGGCGGCCCTCGACCCGCACCGGGTGACCGGGGATGCCCACGACCGTCGAGTTGGGCGGGACGTCATGGATGACGACGGTGTTGGCGCCGATCTTGGCGCCATGACCGACGACGATCGGGCCGAGCAGCTTGGCGCCGGAGCCGATCGTGACGCAGGCCTCGACGGTCGGGTGGCGCTTGCCGATCGCGAAGCCGGTGCCGCCGAGCGTCACGCCCTGATAGATCGTGACGTCGGCTGCCAGCTCCGCCGTCTCGCCTATCACGACGCCCATCCCATGGTCGATGAACAGGCCCGGTCCGATCGTGGCGGCGGGATGGATCTCGATCCCCGTGAGCGAGCGCGCGACGGTCGCGATCAACCGCGGCAGGGCCGGGACCCCGGCCCGCAGAAGCGCGTTGGCAAGGCGGTGCGCGAGCAGCGCCTGCACGCCCGGCCAGGCCAGCAGGATCTCGATCGTACCGGCGCCGACAGCCGCCGGGTCGCGGCTCTTGGCCGCCGCGACATCACGGCGGATCTCGGAAAGGGTGGCGCCGATCACGCCGCTGGCGAGCATGCTCCCAGGGTACCGTCAGCGACTTTCGGGCCCGAACCACGGCAGCGAGATGTAGCGCTCGCCCGAGTCCGGCAGCACCGTCACGATGCGGCTGTGCGCGAACTCGGGTCGCGCGGCCAGCTGCAGCGCGGCGGCGATGGCTGCCCCGGCCGAGATGCCGGCGAGCACGCCCTCGCGGGCAGCCAGCAGGCGCGCGGCCCGCACGGCATCGTCGTCGCCGATCGGCAACACCTCGTCGATGATCGCGCGGTTCAGAACCTTCGGCACGAAGCCGGCGCCGATCCCCTGGACGCGGTGCGGCCCGGGCCTCCCACCGGACAGCACGGGCGAGCTGGCCGGCTCGACGGCGACAATGTGCAGCCTCGGGTTGCGCTCCTTCAGGTACTCCCCCACGCCCGTGATCGTTCCGCCGGTGCCGACGCCCGCGACGAAAACGTCGACCGCGCCGTCGAGCTCCTCCCATAGCTCCGGCCCGGTCGAGCGCCGGTGCGCCTCGGGATTGGCGGGATTCGAGAACTGATCCGGCAGGAAGATGTCGTCGCGCGTGGCCATCTGCTGCGCCGCGGCGACGGCCTCGTGCATTCCGCCCATCGACTCGGTGATCTCGAAGCGCGCCCCGTAGAGCGCCAGCAGGCGCTCACGCTCGCGGCTCATGCCCTGCGGCAGCGTCAGCACGAGGTCGTAGCCCTTGGCCGCGCAGACGAAGGCGAGCGCGATCCCGGTGTTGCCGCTGGTCGCCTCGACAATCGTCGTGCGCCCGGGTTCGATCTGCCCCTCCCGCTCGGCCGCCTCGATCATCGCGAGCCCGATGCGGTCCTTGACGCTGCCGCCGGGGTTGAAGAACTCAACCTTCGCGAACAGCCCCGCGCTGCAGCCCTCGGGCAGCACACGCGTCAGCTGCACGATCGGGGTCCTGCCGACATAGGCCGCGATGTTGTTGGGGATCGACCGCACTTCTGGCTAACGCTACTGGGAGCGGCGCGGCCACGCGGCTGCGATCGCGGCCGGCTGAGCTCAGATGAAGTACATCGTCGCGCCGGTCGCCTGCGCCTCGGCCTCGGCGACGTCGGCGATCGACTGCTGCCTGAGCACCGTGCGTGCCGCCTGCGCAGCCTCGGCGAACACGCCCCTGGCATCGGCACCGAGCGGGCCATCGAGCTGCTCGACCACCTCGAGCACCGTGATCTGCGCCGCGGGGCGCGCGAAGGTGTAGCCGCCCTTGACCCCGCGCTGTGACTTCAGCAGTCCGGCGCGGCGCAGCGTTGCAAACAGCTGCTCGAGGAACTGCGCCGGGATCCCCCCGCGTTTGGCGAGCTCGGCGATCGGCACGGGGTCCTCGTCACCGATGCGGTGCAGCTCGACCAGAGCCCTGACCGCGTAGGGGGACTTGCTCGTGATCGACAGCACGGGCTGGATGCTAGTGGCCGGGCAGGCCGTCAGATCCAGCCACGGTCTGTGGCGATCAGCACGGCCTGAGCGCGATCCATCGCGCCGAGCTTGCCGTAGACGTTGTGCAGGTGCGTGCGCACCGTGCTGGTCGAGAGCCCGAGCTCGGAGGCGATCTGCTTGTAGACCATGCCCTTGGCCAGGCGCTTGAGCACATCGACCTCACGCGTCGACATCGGGCACGGGTCGACCTGGCGGGGCCTTTCGGTCCCGATCGAGAGCGGAAGTTCGTACAGCAACTGGCGCAACCGCTCGCCCTTCAGGTTGATCGCGCGTGCGGCGTTCAGCATCTCCGCGGGCGTGACGGTGCTTCCCAACATGTAGTGGGCAAGCATGTCGCCCAGGCGGATGATGGCCGACTCGCCCTCGGCGTCGGGCGAGTGGTGTGATTCGATCACCTGCGCAATGAGCGACGGCAGGCCCCAGCGACGGGCGATCACGCCACCGACGAGTGCGTGGTCGACGCCGAGTTCGCGGCGCTCGCGCTGCACACGCTCCTCGGGCGTGCGGGCATCGCCGTGGACCTGCGCGGGATATCCGGGATAGGCGTGGACCAGCACGAGCTTCCCGAGGTCGTGCATCATCGCCGTAACCATGAGGCGGTCACGAGCTTCGTGGTCGACCTCACTGGCGATCCGCTCGACGGCCCGCTGGGTCGCGGTGCCGTGCAGGCGGAAGCGCTCGGGAATGTTCTGCCAGACCGCTGTGCGCTCGAAGAAGTCGTAGGTGCGCGCACGCTGCGCGAGCGCCAGCACGGTGCCCGGGGAGAGCGCGTCGACGGCCCGCACGACCGTGTCGACGTTGCCCTTGCCGCTGCCCTCGCCCTTGTTGGCGAGTCGCATCACGTGGATCGTGAGCGCCAGATCGCCCTCGATCGCGCGGATCAGGTCAGCCGTGGCCGGCTCGCCCTCCTCGAACAGCTTGACCACCTGGTTGCGGGTGCCAACCAGCATCGGGAAGGCCTCGAGGGCCTCGAAGGCTGCCGTCAGACGGCGACCCTGCCCCTCGTTGTGGTGCCGCTCCCGCGAAGCGTGAACGTCGGTTGGGGTTTTAGGCGAGGCGGTGGTTGCCACGTTCGTTCACATCTCTTGCGCGGTTTCAGGTGTCAGCGAGGGATCGAGCCCGCTTGGTCTGCTATCGGCAAATGTTCGAGAGGTATTTAGCTAAAGGGTCGTCTGATCATTTAGAAAGGGCCTCATCAATCAGAAAAAGTGTGCGTTCACGGCCAAGCAATTCGACGCTCTCGAAGATCCCCGGCGAGATCGTCGTTCCGGCGATCGCGACGCGCACAGGCTGGAACACCTGCCCCGGCTTGACGCCGGTGCGCTCGACGATCTCGCGCAGCGCCGCCTCGATTCCCTCGACCGTGAAGGACTCGACTTCGGCGAGTGCCGCACGCGCCTGCGTGAGCAGCTCGCGGCCGCCCTCGGCGCCGATCACCTTGGCGAAGGCCTTGGGGTCGTCGGTGGGGCCGTCGAACAGGAAGCCCGCCAGCGGCCAGAAGTCGGCAAGCGTCTGGATCTTCTCGCGTGAGATCTCGACCGCGCCCCGCAGTCCGCTCCGGCCGGTGAACTGCTCCAGCCGCCTGGTCAGCTCCTCGGTGCTGAGCGTGCGCAGGTGCTGGCCATTGAAGTGGCGCAGCTTCTGCTCATCGAACACCGCCGGGCTCTTGGAGACGCGATCGAGCCGGAAACGCTCGGCCATCTCGGCCATCGTGAAGAACTCCTCGTCGGACGCGAAGCCGGTGCCGAGCAGCGCGATGTAGTTGTTGACGGCCTCGGGCAGGTAGCCGCGGTCACGCAGCTCCTGGACGGAGGCGGCGCCATGGCGCTTGGAGAGCTTCTTGCCGTCGGGGCCGTGCAGTAGCGGCAGGTGCGCGTACTGCGGCGGCGTCGCACCGAGCGCCTGGAACACGAGCAGCTGCTTGGGTGTGTTGGAGATGTGATCCTCGCCGCGCACGACGTGCGTGATCTCGGAGTCGAGGTCGTCGACGGCGACCGCAAAGTTGTAGAGCACGGAGCCGTCGGCGCGGGCGATCACCGGATCATCCATGTTGCCGTTGGGGAAACTGAGCTCACCGCGGACCGCGTCCTCGAAGCTCGTGTAGCCGTCGGCGGGCACGTGCAGGCGCACCGCTCCGCTCTGCTCGGGCTCTCCGCGGAAGCCACGATCGGCGCCGTGCTTCTCCTTGTAGACCTTGACGTCCTCGCCGGTAGCACTCGAGTGATATGCATGCCCGTCGGCCAGCAACTGCGCGAGCACCTCCTGGTGACGTGGCGTGTTGCCGATCTGCGAGATCGGACCCTCGTCCCAGTCGAGTCCGAGCCACGTCAGCGCGTCGAGAATCTGCGCGACGTTCTCCTCGGTGGAGCGCTCGCGGTCGGTATCTTCGATCCGCAGCACGAATGTCCCGCGCCCGCCGCTCTCGCCCCCTCCGCCGGGGCCGTGCGCGAGCAGCCAGTTGTAGAGCGCGGCACGGGCGCCGCCGATGTGCAGCGCACCCGTCGGTGATGGTGCAAAACGAACTCTCATAGGAACGGAAGGGCATGCTAGTGACCCATACGAGACGAGCGGTTCCCCAGTGCTGATCGGCGCCCACGTCTCGCCTGCGGGTGGGCTCCACAAGGCCGTCGAGCGCGGCACCGAGCTCGGTGCCGAGTCGATTCAGATCTTCAACCAGTCCCCACGCATGTGGCGCCCGACCAACTACGGCGAGGAGGACTTCGCGCGCTTCCGCGAGGGGCGCGAGCAGAGCGCGATCGGCGGCGTGCTTATCCATGCCGTCTACCTGCTCAACTGCGCCTCGGAGGATCCCGAGATCCGTGCGAAGTCGTTGACGTCGCTGACGCACTCGCTGCGAGTCGGCGACGCGATCGGCGCGACCGGCGTCGTGTTGCACCCGGGCTCGGCCAAGAGCGGGCATGTCGGCGAGGCGATCGCGCGCGCCGGCGAGGTGATCGCCGAGGCGCTGGCCGAGTCCGAGCGCTGTGCGCTGCACCTCGAGGACACCGCCGGCGCCGGCGGCACCCTGGGACGCTCGTTCGAGGAGCTGGCGGCGCTGATCGAGGCCGGCGGCGGACACGAGCGGCTCGGCATGTGCCTGGATTCCTGCCACCTGCTGGCCTCCGGCTACGAGGTCCGCACGGTTGAGGGGCTCGATCAGACCCTCGCCGAGTGTGATCGGATCGTCGGGCTGGGGCGGCTGCACTCGATCCACCTGAACGACTCGTTGACCGCACTCGGTTCCAATCGCGACCGTCATGCTCCGCCGGGCGAGGGCGAGTTCGGAAATGACGGCCTCGCGGTGTTCCTCTCGGAGCCGCGTTTCGCCGATCTCCCGGTGGTGCTCGAGACCGGCAGTGCCGACGGCGCGATCGCCGCGCAGGACATCACGCTGGCGCGAGACCTGCGCGGGCGCGGGCAAGCGATGCGCGACGGGGCTGCTACTGGGTAGGGTGTGCGGCGTGAGCACTGAACATGCGCTGGTCAGGTCGGAGCCCGGAAACGAGCAGGCGGATGCGCTCGTCATCTTCGGGATCACCGGCGACCTCGCGCGCAAGATGACCTTCAGGTCGCTGTACCGGCTGGAGCGGCGCAAGCTGCTCAAGCAGCCGGTGATCGGCGTGGCCGTCGAGGATTGGCAGGTCGAGCAGCTGGTGGACCGCGCCCGTGAGTCGATCGAGGCCACCGGCGAGGAGATCGACGAGGCGGTCTTCAGGCGCTTCGTCAAGCGGTTGCGCTATGTCAGCGGGGATTTCGGCGACGATTCGACCTACGCGAACCTGAAGGCCGAGCTCGGCAAGCTCAAGAATCCGACCTTCTACCTTGAGATCCCACCGCCGCTGTTCGCGCGGGTCGTCGCCGGGCTGCACGACGCCGACCTGCTGAGCTCCGGGCAGCGCGTGGTGGTCGAGAAGCCATTCGGGCACGACCTCGCCTCGGCCCGCCAGCTGGCGCAGGATCTGCACCACTACCTGGACGAGTCCCAGCTCTACCGAATCGATCACTTCCTCGGCAAGATGGGCCTGCAGGAGATCCTGTATCTGCGCTTCGCCAACACCACGCTCGAGCCCGTCTGGAATCGCAACTTCGTCTCCTCGGTGCAGGTGACGATGTCGGAGTCGGTCGGGGTCGAGGACCGCGGTCACTTCTACGACCCGGTCGGTGCACTGCGGGATGTGGTCGTCAACCATCTGCTGCAGGTCGTCGCCGCGGTCGCGATGGAGCCACCCGCCGGCGGCGATGCCGACACGCTCAAGACCGCGAAGTACTCCGTGCTGCGCTCGATGGCCGACGCCGACCCCGCGCATTACGTGCGCGGCCAATACCAGGGCTACAGGAACATCTCCGGAGTCGCCAAGAACTCGAAGACCGAGACCTACGCGGCCCTACGCCTCGACATCGACAACTGGCGCTGGGCGGGCGTGCCGTTCTTCATCCGCACGGGCAAGCGCATGCCGAGCAAGCAGACCGAGGTGCGGCTGGTCTTCAAGTATCCGCCGAAGCTGGCCTTCATCCCGAGCTCGAGTCGCCGTCCCGAACCCAGCCAGATCGTGATCAAGCTCGATCCCAGCACGGGTATCCAGATGGTGCTTGACGCCCAGCGCGCCGATCGCAGGCGCACCACCGACATCCACCTCGACATGGAGTTCGCCAACGAGGGCGGCGAGGCGCCCACTCCCTATGAGGTGCTGCTGCACGCGGCGATCGTCGGCGACGCGACCGCATTCACGCGCCAGGACAGCGTCGAGGAGAGCTGGCGTGTCGTGGCGCCGCTGCTGGACTCCTCGCCGCGGGTGCTGACCTACGCGCAGGGCACCTGGGGCCCGGCCAAGGCGGAGAAGCTGCTCAACGGGTACGGCGGCTGGCGCAAGCCGTGGATCGTCCCGCCGCCACCCAAGGGCGAGCGCACCGAGTAAGCGGCCGCTTCCTGCTCCCTGCGTCCAACCGATCTGAGTCAGGCCGAAGGGCTTCTGCCTACGTGGTGCCCGCCGTAAGTTCCGTCGTGGATTGATGGACGAAAACCGAGGATGGCGAGGACGCAGGAGGCGTGGCGTGGCAGCGCTGCGCGAGCCTCCGAGGCCGATGCCAGCCGAAGGTTTGCAGTCGTCAAGACCGACCGTACTTGCGGCGGAGGCCACCAAGGGCCCGGCAGGCGATGGAACGGTTTACCTGCCGGGCCCGTCGGCAATGGAACGTCGAGTCAACGTACGCTGGTCGGAGCCGCGGAACCATGTCATTTGACACATAGCCCTCCCACCCGTCCATTGGCGAGGCGTTCGTGACGACGACGTCCATAGCTTCCGGCTCAAAGGGCTCGTCATCGCCCCAAATGGGCTGTGCCCGAAAGCGCTTGCAACGGACGGTTCGAGACGCATCCCAGGCGAGCCCTGCCCGGTGTGTAGCTCGCACCGATATCTGCAGGCAGCCGTTTTAAGAGAATCCCGCCGATCACCGCCGTTTCTCTCAAGACGGCCCGAAAATCTGGTCCGGTCAAGAGAATCCCCGCGATCCGGGCCGATTCTTTCATTCGTGTATGTCAGACGATGACCCGGCTTTGACCGACGGCTCCTCAGGGCCAGTCGCCGTCCGTGTACCGACAGCTGCCTACCGCCGCCGTTCACCGTCGCGTCAGCGGCGACGGCGATTCGCAACGCCACGAACGCGATCAAGGGACCTCTCCGCGGAAAGATCGCTCTGAACCCCTGTATGCGATAACGAACGCCCGCGAGCAGTTGTGAGTGGCATTTCGCTTGTCCGGTATGAGCCTCAACCGACAAATGTCACCCGACAAATCTCATGCTTGAGCGCCGGATTGCCAGCGGAGGGCCGGTGGCAGGGACAGACCCGACAAATCACCGCCGATGTTGGAGGATCGTCAGCTCACGCGCGTCAGGATGCAGGCCTGGCTGGACGCCACACGAGCCACTCTTGAACGCCCGGCCGCGGCTTCGACCGGTCAGCTCATAGCAGAGCAGAAGTCGGCGGCGTGCGTGCGCCGTGGGAGGTGGAGCCGGCTACGCGGCGGCTGCGGCGTTCTCGGCCGGCAGCAGCGCCGAACCGAGCAGCTGGGCGAGCTCGGCGTAGAGCCCAGCGGTGCGCTGCACGCGGAAGTCGGCGCCCAGCTTGATCTTGCGACAGCCTCCGGCCGAGGACAGCTCGACCACCACGACCGACTCGCCCGGGAAGGTCGCGAGCACCTCCTTGAGGTCCTCGAACAGGTCGGGCTGCACGGCGCCGGCGTCGAGCCGCAGCTGCAACGCCTCGGGGACGACGACGCGTGAAGCCTCCTCCTCGGCCTTGGCGATCTCCGCGTCGGTCGGCTTGAAGCGGTCGACCGAGGAGGCGACCACGCAGGTGCGTGACGCGTCCTTGTGGTCGACCTTGCCCTTGACGAGCACGACCGCGTCCTGCTCGACCGCGCCGCCCGACTCATCGAGCGTGTCGGCGAAGATCACCAGCTCGACCGAGCCGCTCAGGTCCTCGAGCGTGGCGAACACCATCGGATCGCCCTTCTTGGTCCGCAGCCGCTTGACCTGGCTGATCATGCCGCCGACGGTCACGCGCTCGCCGTCCTTGCACTCGCCCACCGAGCCGAGGTTGACGTCGGTCTTGGTCGACATCGCCAGGCTCAGTGTCTTCAGCGGATGCGCGGAGATGTAGAGGCCGATCGACTCCTTCTCCATCGCCAGCAGCTCGTTCTGCTCGAACTCGCCCGTGGGGATCGGCGCGTGGGTGGGGCGCGCCGCGGCGCCACGGTCGCCTCCCCCGCCGAGGTCGAATCCGAGGTCGAAGATCGAGCCCTGGCCAACGGCCGCGTCCTGCTGGGCCTTCTGGCCCGCGGCTTGCGCGGTCTCGAGCACGGCCAGCATGCCCATGCGCGTGGCACCGGTCGAACCGAAGGCGCCGCACTTGATCAGCGCCTCGATCGCCTTCTTGTTGACCGAGCGGCCGTCGACCCGCTCGCAGAAGTCGAAGATGTCGCTGAAGTCGCCGTCCTCGCGCGGCTTCTTGATCGCCTCCACGGCGGCGTAGCCGACACCCTTGACGGCGTCGAGTCCGAAGCGGATGTTGCCCTCGACGACGACGAACCGGTGGTCTGAGAGGTTGACGTCGGGCGGCAGGATCTCGATCCCCATCTGCTCGGCCTGCGCGACGAAGAACGGCACCTTGTCCTTGGTGTCCATCACAGAGGAGATCAGCGCCGCCATGTACTCGGCCGGGTAGTTGGCGCGCAACCAGGCGGTGCGGTAGGAGATCAGCGCGTAACAGGCGGCGTGAGACTTGTTGAACGAGTAGTCGGCCGACTTCTCGTTGGTGTTCCAGAGGAAGTCGATCACGCTCTCACCGGTGCCCGACGCGCGGCAGCCCTCGACGAACTCGGGCTTGAGCTTGGCCATGGCCTCACGGTTCTTCTTGCCGATCGCCTTGCGGAGATCGTCCGCCTTGGCGCCACTGAACCCGGCCAGCTCGCGCGAGATGATCATCGCCTGTTCCTGGTAGAGGATCACGCCCTTGGTCGACTCGAGGATGTGGCGCAGGCGCTCATCCGGGTAGTCGATCGTGTCGGGGTCGTGCTTGCCGCGGGCGTAGGTCCCGATCTGGTCCATGGCGCCCGGGCGGTACAGCGCCACCAGTGCGACGAGGTCGTCGAACTCGGTCGGGCGCACGCGCTTGAGCGCTTCGCGCATGCCCTCGGATTCGAACTGGAACACGCCGATCGACTCGCCGCGCGCGAGCATCTTGTAGGTCTTCTCGTCGTCGAGCGGCATCGTCGTCATGTCCGGGCGCGCGCCGGTCGAGCGTTCGATGATGTCGAGCGCGTCCTCGATCACGTCGAGGTTGCGCAGCCCCAGAAAGTCCATTTTCAGCAGGCCCATGGCCTCGACCGGCTTCATCGAGAACTGGGTGACGGTGCGGTAGATCTTGTTGCCGGCCTCGTCGACCTTGTTGGTGTCGGCCAGCTGCACCGGCACCAGGTCGGTCAGCGGCTGGGGCGCGATCACCACCGCGGCCGCGTGGATCGAGGCGTTGCGAACGATGCCCTCGAGTCCCTTGGCGACCTCGACGATCTGGTGCGAGTCGGCGTTTGACTGGATCTCTGCGGCAAGCGGCTGGCCGGGCGCTAAGCAGTCCTCGAACTTCGGCGCGCGTCCCTGCTCGGGGTCGGGGATCAGCTTCGCGAGCTTGTCGCCGAGCGCGTATGGAAACCCGAGCACGCGGGCGGCGTCGCGCGTGGCGGCGCGCGGGAACATCTTGCCGAAGGTGATGATCTGGGCGACCGAGTCCTTGCCGTACTTGTCGGTGACGTACTGGATCACCTGCTCACGGCCGCGCACCGAGAAGTCGATGTCGATATCCGGCATCGAGACGCGCTCGGGGTTGAGGAAGCGCTCGAACAGCAGGTCGTACTTGAGCGGATCGAGGTCGGTGATGCGGGTCGCGTAGGCGACCAGCGAGCCGGCCGCCGAACCACGTCCGGGGCCGACCGGGATGCCGTGGTCACGGGCCCACTTGATGAAGTCCCAGACGATCAGGAAGTAGCCGGAGTAGCCCATCCGCTCGATCACGCCGAGCTCGTACTCGGCGCGCTCAAGCGCCGGTGCCGGGATCGGGTCGCCGAAGCGCCAGGCGAGGCCTTCCATCACCAGCTGACGCAGGTACTCGGACTCGACCATGCCACCGGGGCAGTCAAAGCGCGGGATCAGTTGCTTGCCGAGCTCGATCTCGACGTCGCAGCGCTCGGCGATCTCCAGCGTCGTGGCCAGCGCCTCGGGCCACTGCGCGAACTTCTCCGCCATCTCATCGTTGGAGCGCAGATAGAACTCGTTGGTGTCGAAGGTCATCTTCGGCGCCGCCAGCGTCGACTTGGTCTGCACGCACAGCAGCGCCGTGTGGTTGTCGTAGTCCTCGCGCCGCAGGTAGTGGACGTCACCGGTGCCGACCAACGGGCGGCCGACCTCGTGGGCGATCTTGACGATCCCGGCGTTAGCCTTCTCCTGGTCGGCGATGCCGTTCTTCTGAACCTCGAAGAAGACGTTGTCGTGACCGTAGATCTGCAGCAGCTCGTCGGCGACCGCGCGCGCCTCCGCGTTCCTGTCATTGACGAGCGCCTGGCAGAAGCGCGAGGCCAGACAGCCGGTCAGCGCGATGATGCCCTCCGAGTAACGATCCATCAGCCCCGCGTCGACCGTCGGCTTGCCGCGCTGCAGGCCCTCGAGGAAGCCCGAGGAGCAGAGCTTCACGAGGTTGCGGTAGCCGACGGCGTTCTCGGCGATCAGCGTCAGGTGGTGGCGCTTGCCGCGCTTGGTGTGGTCGTCGGTGACATACACCTCGCAACCCTGGATCGGCTTGATCCCGTGCTTCTTGGCTGCCTGGTAGAGCTCGACGGCACCGTTCATGACGCCGTGATCGGTGAGTGCCAGCGCCGGCTGCCCGAAGGAGGCCGCGCGCTCCGCGAGCTTGTCGATCTTGGCTGCGCCGTCGAGCAGCGAGTACTCGGAGTGGACGTGAAGGTGGGCGCAGCCGTGGCTCATCGGAAGATCGAGAATAGGCACCGACCCGGACACCCCCGACACTCCAGCCCGCACCGTGCGAGCTTTTCGCGACGTGCCGCGGCTGCGGCCGGATCGGCGCTAGGAACCCGTCACAGCCGCCCGCTAGGAGCCCGTCACAGCCGCGGACGTGGCGAGCACGCGGCCACCCGCCGCGCACGCCGAGACGGCGATGTACGTTGCGACGCCACCCGCGCGCGACCACGATGTCCGGCGCGGCCGTCGGCGTGCCGCTCCACCACTGCAGAAATGCGCGATAGGAGCTGGATCCAGCGCTCAGGTGCCCGTCGAACAGCACCTCCCCCCGCGGCGCTATAGCGGGTGAAGTTGGAGGATCGCCCCCAGCCGACGGTTATATGCTCCGGCGTCGGCGACATCCTCGACCAGACCTCGAGGCCCTAGCCCACAGGGACGCGCTGAGCGCCTAGCGGTCCTCAGGTGGCGGCGGGTTTTCCTCCTGCAGCCGCCTGAGCGCCCTGTCGAGCCGTTCCGGCGTGAGCGGGCCCGTCGGATCGGGTCCGGGCTCAGGTTGCGCGGGCCCGGGCTCAGGTTGCACCGGGGCCGGCGCCTGCTGCCGCGTGATCGTCGCCGGCGCTGAAGCCGCCTCGACCCGCCGGCGGCGAAACCATGGGCTCATGAGCCGTTTCCGCTCACGAGCGGTTGCGCACCTGCCAGGCCATGCGCGATTGCAGCGACCACAGCTCGATGAAGCCAGGTGAGGCCTCCTGGCTGAAGAGCCCGCCGGACGCCGAGAAGGTCGCGAGCTGGGCGTCGTAGATCGCATACGGCGACTGGCGCGTGACCACGCGCGCGGAGCCCTTGTACAGCTTCACGCCGATGCGCCCGCTGACCTGCGCGTTGGCGGCCTCCATGTAGGCGTCGATGTCGGCGCGCAACGGCTCCCACCAGAGTCCGGCATAGACCAGGTAGGCCCACTTCTGGTCGAGCATCGTCTTGAACTGGTTCTGGTGGATCGTGCCGACCAGGCGCTCGAGCTCGGCGTGCGCGGGCAGCAGGATCGCGGCCGCCGGCACCTCGTAGATGTCGCGCACCTTCAAGCCGACGATGCGGTCCTCGATGTGGTCGACGATCCCTACGCCGTGGCGGACGCCGGCCTCGGCGACGCGCTCGAGCAGCTCCACCAGGCCCAACCGCTCGCCATCCAAAGCCACCGGTACCCCGGCCTCGAAGTCGATCTCCAGAGTCTCGGCCTGGTCGGGCGCGAGCTCGGGACGCGTGACCAGCTGGAAGACGTCATCCTGCGGCGCGGTGCCGAGATCCTCGATCCAGCGGCCCTCTGAAGAGCGTCCCCAGAGGTTGTCATCAATCGAGTACGGCGCCACCTCGCTGCCCTGGGTTGGGTGGGATTTAATCGGGATCCCGTTCTCACGCGCGTAGGCGACCTCCTCGTCGCGCCCCATCTTCCACGAGCGCACCGGCGCGATCACCTTGAGCTCGGGCGCGAGCGTGGCGATCGTCGACTCGATGCGGACCTGGTCGTTGCCCTTGCCGGTGCAGCCGTGGGCGATCGTGTCGCAGCCGGACTGGCGCGCGTACTGCACCGCCAGCTTGGCGATCAGCGGCCGCCCGAGCGCGGTGAACAGCGGGTAGTTGAGCCCGTAGATCGCGTTGGCCCGGATCGCCGGGGCGATGTAGTCGCGGGCAAACTCCTCGCGCGCGTCGACCACGAAGGCGTCGGTGGCGCCGAGCTGCAGGGCCTTACCCTTGACGACGTCATAGTCCTCGCCGGGCTGGCCGAGGTTGACGGTCAGCGCCACGACCTCCGCCTGGTACTGGTCCTGGATCCACTTGAGCATCACGCTCGTGTCGAGGCCGCCGCTGTATAGCAGCAGCACGCGGTGAACATCTTCGGGGTTGGCGAGGTACGTCGCGGTCTGATTGGTCACGCGCGCAAGGCTAACGCGGCGAAGTCATCCCCGCGTTCCTCGAAGTTCGCGTACTGGCTGAAGCTCGGCGCCGCGGGCGAGAGCAGCACCACGCCACCGCGCTCCACGAGCTCAGCTGCCAGGCGTGTTGCCTCCCGCATGTCTCCCGCTGTCGACATGCGGTCTTCAGCGAATCCGCGGGACGCCGCCGCCGCCGCGATCGCCGGGCCGGTGTCGGGCAGCAGGATCA